>CAZOBH010000009.1:0-3359 GCA_964578175.1 uncultured Clostridium sp. | reverse complement strand
GTTGTTTCTCCACTTAACATAACAGAATCACATCCATCTAATACAGCATTAGCAACATCAGATATTTCTGCTCTAGTAGGACGTGGTGCTGATTCCATTGATGCAAGCATTTCAGTAGCTACTATACATATTTTACCTTTTTCACGACATTTTTGAATTAATAATTTTTGAATAATTGGTAACTCTTCCATTGGCATTTCAACACCTAGATCTCCTCTTGCTACCATTATTCCATCACTAACATCTATTATTTCATCCAAATTATTTAATCCATTTTTATTTTCTATTTTTGAAATAATTAACATATTAGAATTATTTTCTTTTAATATTTTTCTAACATCTAATACATCTTTTTTACAACTTACAAAAGATAAAGCTAAAAAGTCTCCATTATTTTGACATGCATATTTTATATCTTCTTTATCTTGATTTGACAAGAATGGTATACCTAAATCTACTCCTGGTATAAAAGCACCTTTATGAGATGATAATTTACCACCTGATAATACCTTTGTATTTACTCCATTTATATCAGTAGATATAACTTCAAGTACTATTAAACCATCATTAAGTAAAACTGTATCATGTTTTTTTAATTTTTTAATAACTGAACCATAGTTAAATACTAGACCATCCTTACTTCCAATTGTTCCTTTTTTTAGAAGTTTTATTTTATCTCCTTCATTTAATTCAATAAAACCTCCCTCTATTTCACCTAATCTAAAATCTGGTCCTTTAGTATCATATAATAAACCTATTTCTTTTTTTGTTATTTTTCTAACTTTTTCTACATTTTCTTTAATTCTTATATATTCATTAACATCTCCATGAGAAAAATTAACTCTTACTACATTCATTCCAGCATTAACCATCTCTACTAAAGTATCTACACTTTCTGATGATGGACCAATACTACATATTATTTTAGTTCTTTTTATATCATTCATAACTATACCCTCTTTTTTATTATCAATACTATTATATCACTACATTACTTTTTCTTATAAATTATTTTATTTTACTTGTCATAATTAGTGTATAAAAAAAGAACCAATTAAGGTTCTAATCTATTTGGTCCACGGAATAAGAATTGAGATTCTTTTACTGATGGAATATCTAACATTAACATAATTAATCTATCTATTCCTATTGCAAATCCTCCATGAGGTGGACATCCATATTTAAAGAATTCTAGATAGAATTTAACATCATCACCTAAACCTTTAGATTTAGCATTTTTACATACTTCTTCATATCTATGTTCTCTTTGTGCTCCTGATGTTATTTCAACACCTCTCCATATTAAATCGTATCCTTGTAATACTCCTTCTTCATTTCTCATATGATAAAAAGCTCTTTTATCTGCTGGATAATCAGTAACTACTAAGAATTCTGAATTAAATTTTTCCATTGATAATTTACCAACTAATCTTTCTGCTTCTGTAGTTAAATCAGTCTTTTCTGAATCATCAACTGTATAATTATATCTTTCTTCTAACTCTTTATAAATATCTTGTAAACTCATCATAGGTAGTGGTACTTCTGGAACTATTATTTCTTGTCCAAATTCTTCTTTAATAATATCTCCATATTCCTCTTTTAAATGTTCAAAAGCATACTTTAAAATATTTCCTTCTAAATTTACTACATCTCTAAAATCATTTATATGTGCAAATTCAACATCAAAAGATGTAAATTCTGTAGCATGACGTGAAGTATTAGAATTCTCTGCTCTAAAACATGGAGCTACTTCAAATACTCTATCGAATCCTGATGCAATTGCCATTTGTTTATAAAATTGTGGACTTTGTGCAAGATATGCTTTACGATCAAAATATTTTACTTCAAATACTTCTGCACCAGATTCTGATGCTGCACCAATTAGTTTAGGAGTATGTATTTCAGTAAATCCATTAATATATAAGTATTCTCTCATATATTTAACTAATTCACTTTCAATTTGAAATATTAACATATTCTTTCTATTTCTCAAATCTAAGAAACGATAATTAAGTCTAGTATCTATTGATATTCCTTCAGTATTATTATAATCAAGTGGTAATGCTTCTGCAGTTGAAACTACTTCTATTTCTAATGGACTTAACTCTAATCCATGTAATTTAACTGCTTCATTTAATTTTACTTCAGCTTTAACTTTAATTACTGAATCTTTGTTTAAAGAATTAATTAAATCTACAAATTTAACTTGTTCTTCTATTCCTTTATCAACTGTTAATTGAATCTCTCCTGTTGCATCTTTTAAAATGATAAACATAACCCATTTTTTATCACGAACTGTATCTAAAAAAGCTTCTACTTCTACTTCTTTTGGTTTCTTTTCAATTATCTCTTTTATTGTTAGCATATTCTTAAACATCTCCTTCTATTTCATCAAGTCTTTCTAATGATAATTTTTCTTCAAAGAAATATAATAAGTAATCTATTCCTACTTCATTTTCTTCTTTAGTTTTATTGTCTTTTATATTAATAACATCTCTTTCTAAGTCTTTATCATTTAATATTATTAAATACTTACTATTAAGTCTATCAGCTTGTTTAAATTGTGCTTTAAGACTTCTATTCATATTTTCCATTTCTACACTATACCCATTCATTCTTAAATATTGACATAAATTAATAGCGTATTCTTTTTCAGAATCAGATACGTACATTATATATGCATCTAATGATTTTTCTATTGGTAATTCAACTTTCTCTAATTCTAATGCCATAACAAGTCTACTCATACCTAAAGCAAATCCAATTCCTGGAGTATGTGGTCCATCTAATTGTTCTGCTAGACCATTATATCTTCCTCCACCAGCTAATACATTATTTGAACCAAATCCATCTACTTTAGCTTCTATTTCAAATACTGTATGATTGTAATAATCTAATCCTCTAACAATTTTAGTATCAACTACATAATCAACTTCCATTAAAGTTAAATATTTTTTAACATCATCAAATCTTTTTTTAGATTCTTCATTTAAATAATCTATAGTTTTAGGAGCATTTTTAATAATATCTTTATCTCCATCTACTTTACAATCTAATATTCTTAATGGATTCTTTTTAAATCTTTCTTGGCAATCTTCACATAATTCATTAATATGTGGTTCAAAGTGTTTAATTAAAGCTTCTCTATAATTATTACGTGATTCTTGATCACCTAGACTATTTATATTAACTTTTACTTCTTTAAGACCAAGTAATTTAAATAAATTAACAGGTATAGATATAACTTCTGCATCAATATATGGATCATCACATCCAAGTACTTCTACTCCAAATTGAGTTAATTCTCTATCTCTTCCTGATTGAGGTCTTTCATATCTATACATTGTTCCATTATAATA
>CAZOBH010000008.1:22043-45742 GCA_964578175.1 uncultured Clostridium sp. | reverse complement strand
ATATTTTTCATGTTCTTTAGCAATATCATCATCATAATCAGGAGTAAATTCCCATTTAACATCTGCTTTCTTAAGGATATCAACAACTTCTCTATGTGTTACTCTTACAAACTTAGAATTAACAAGTTTTTCTAATTTGTCTTTTAACCCTTTTTCTACAAAATTATCACAGAAATCTATCTCATCTTTACATTTATCTAATACATATTTTACAACATATTTAAGCATTTCTTCTTCTATATCCATAAGTCCATTAATATCACAAAATGCCATTTCTGGTTCAATCATCCAGAACTCATTAGCATGAGTTTTAGTATTTGAATTCTCAGTTCTAAATGTAGGTCCAAAAGTATAAATCTTTTTAAAAGCCATAGCAAATGCTTCACCATGTAATTGACCTGAACCAGTTATATATGCTTGTTTATTAAATAAATCTTTTGTCATATCAACTTTACCATCTTTTTCAGGTAATTTATTTAAATCTAATGTAGTTACTTTAAACATTTGATCACTACCCTCACAATCAGTAGTTGTTATAAGTGGAGTATGAACATATGTAAAATTATTATTTTGAAAATACTCATGTATTGCTAAAGCAGCTACACTTCTAATTCTAAATACAGCTTGAAAAAGATTTGTTCTAGGTCTTAAATAAGCAACTTCTCTTAAGAATTCTCTAGTATGTCTTTTAGGTTGGATTGGAAAATCTTCAGGACAATCACCAATTAATTCTATCTCTTTTGCTTTTAATTCATAATCTTGTTTCCCAGTTGATTCAACAAGTATTCCTTTAACTCTAATAGAACAACCTACTAACATCTTTTGAATTTCTAAAAAATTATTTAAATCTTCTTCATAAACTATTTGTAAATGTTTAAAACAAGTACCATCAGAAAAATCAATAAATCCAAATTGTTTTTGTTTTCTATGATTTTTAATCCATCCTTCTAATACTACTTCTTTATCAATATATTTCTTATAATCATTAATTATATTTACTAAATCTATCATTTTCTTTCACCAACTTAATTTTATTCTAAAGAATTATTCTAGTCAATTAAAAAGAGTTAATAATTTAACTCTTATTATTAATAAATGCATATACCATATTTTCTTTATTATATTTTAATTCATTATCATATGCTATTTTCTTATTTCCATATTTATCAAACTTATATAAATAACCATTATCTATATAATATAACTTATCATTATTAGCAAAAATATCATTGTTATTAGTAATAGTACCTAGATATATTTCAACATTTAAATCATTTTTATAAATCTTATATACTTTTTTATCTCTAATAATATAATAGAATGACTTTGCATCATATATTTGATCATATTTTTTATTTATATCTAGATTAGTACTAAATTTTATATTTTTATCAGTAAATTCAGTAACACTAACTTTTTCCCATTTTCCATTTACGTATGCTTTAAATCCTGATTTTACAGTTCCAACTACTTTATATGAACTATCAGTTCTAAATTCATATTCAACTTTATTTGTTAAATCAAATACATATAATTTATTATCAACTACTCCTAGATTATATGAATTATATGACATATGATCATCTAAATATATTTCTCTTTTTTTACCATCAACCATATTAACTATTATATAACTTCCAATATCTGCTCCATTTTTTACTGGTGTAAAATAGTATCCCTCTGTATAAGCACTTAATTTATTATCATATAAATCACTGTCAAACAGTTCAATATTATTTACTTTATCATTTTCTTTATTATATACAAACATATTTTTATATTTATACATTACGACAATCTCTTTAGGAGCTAAATTATTTTTATAAAATAACGTATTAGTATAAGATGTTGTTTTATTACTTGATTTATATAAAGAGTATTTTTCTAAATTATTAACTAATGAAGATAAATCTACTCCTTCATTTATTACATATTGAGCATCATATAATTTATTATCTTTAGAACATAATATATCTATATTTAAATCTTCTTTCATAGGAACTGGATATACACAAAAATAATCATCTTTTTTAAGATATTTAATATCTTTAACTACTTTCTTTTGTTTATTATATTTATTATCTAAGTAAAAAACAAAATCATTATTACCATTTTTTACATTAATAAAATATCCACTTAAATAACTATTTTTACGATATTCTTCTTTTATATTAAATTCTAAACCATCAGATGTAATTTTATATTCAACAACATGACTATCTTCTAAATAAATTACTACAAATTGATATACTAAAAGTAGTAAAAATAGAAAACCAGTAAATTTTAAAACTCTTCTCATATAATCACCTATTATTCTTTTATAAAGCTATCTAATTCTTCGACTATTTCTTCCTTTGTTAAAAATGCATCATTAGTTGCTACTCTCTTATTATTTTTTATTAATTACTTAGGATACAAACTATCTTTTAAATATTCATAATTTCCTTGCATGTATTCTCTTTCTTCATCAGTTAATTCAAGAACATTAATATATTCTACATATATAGATCTTTCATCTGCTATACTATCTAGAATTGTTAACATATCATAACAATCTTTATTTTCATTATTACATATAAAAATTATTGATTTATGACTATCATCCATAGTAGCAACAAATTCGTTAACTCCTATAGCTGTAATATGCTTAAATTCTGAAGTACTAAATGTAAATATTTTTTTATCTTTATTACTACTTAAAAATACAGGAATAAAGATAAGTATTAAAATAAGAACAATTACTATTATCAAAGGTAAAATATTTTATTTCTACTCTTTATTCTTCAAAGAAATCATCAAAGAATTGTTCATCACTTACTTCATCTAATGAAATAGATGGTTTAGCAGGACTATTATTATTTATTTCTTCTTTATTAATAATTGTTGTCTTTTCAACTACTGGTTGTGGTTTTTCAACTACTGGTTGTGTTTTTTCAACTACTGGTTGTGTTTTTTCAATAATAGTACTATTTTGAACAACTGGTTCTTGTTTTCTTTCTTGATTATTAATTATTTGATTTACTTTATCTTCAATTGCTTTAGAAGAAATAAATGGTTCTTTATTCTCTTCTTTTTTCTCTGTAACTTCAGTACTGACAACTTTCTTCTCGTTTGATACTGCAGTAGGAAGAACTCCTGCTTTCTTTTCATTTTCTTCTTCTTTTTCAATTTCTGCAATCTTAGCATCAATCTTTTTAACTAGTTCATCTATATCAATTGATTGAGAAGATTTTTCTTGTTTAATTGGTGTAACAGTTGGTTTTGATTCAGTAACTTTAGAAGTTGTTGTTGTCGTAGTAGTTGTCTTAGTCTCTTTAGCAAATGGATTAAATGCACTAGATTGTCCTTCATCTGGTCTAGGTCTACTAAATGCTCCCCCTCCTCCAAATGGAGTTGATTGAGTTCCACTAGTTGGTGGAGTATTATTATCCATCATCATTGATTTAATCTTTTCTTGTCTTTTCTTTTTTACAAATTCTCTAACATCAAATACTTTTAATTCTCTCTTAACTCTTTCTGGATATTCAATTTTTCCTGATCTTTCATCACCCCAGTCTATTTTAAAATCTGGAGTAAAAGATGTCTTAAATGGTTGCATTCTCATACGTAAAACGATTTGGTCAAATTGCTTCATTCTTTGTAAGTCAGATACAGTAACAAGAGGTGTTGATGCTGTTTTATCATCTTTTTTAGACTTAACTTCTCCACATAATTTACTTATTTCTTCTAGAGCTTGTAATTCAGTTGAAATTAAGTAAACGATATTACCACAGTTACCTTTAATAGTTTCTGCATTTTCTTTTCCATAAACTTGGTTTAATTGTGCAAAGTTTTGGATAATTAATGTAAATCTTATTTGTCTTGAACGAGCAGCAGTAATCATTGTTGTAACATCTTTCAAAGGTGGCATATTGGCAAACTCATCCAATATAAAATTAGTACGAACTGGAAGTTTTCCTCCATTAGCTTGAGCAACATCTATTAGTGTTTCATAACATTGTTTAACAAAGATTGTTGCAAGTGAATGATATGTTTTCTTTTCATCTTGAATAATTATAAATACTGCAGTTGGTCTTTCTCCAATACTTGCCATATCAAAATCACTATATGATAACATCTCTGATAAATTTTCACGAGACGCAAATAATTTAATTTTTTGTTTAAATACTGATAGGATTGAACCTTTAGTATCACTTGGTGCAGTTATAGTTCCACTTGCATTTACATAAGCTGGTGAATTAGGATCTTTCATGTTGAAATATTCTTGAACATAAGTAGAACCACCACATTTTTCTTCACCTACAGTAGTAGTCATACTGATACTATTGATATTTATTTCCTCTTCAGGCGCATCATCAAAAAGTCCTAATGCAATTCCAGAAAAGTAATCAGCACTTGTTTTTTCCCAGAACGGATCTGCATTTCCACTCTTTTCTTCATAAAGAATATTAAGAGCTAAGTCATCTAATAACTCTATAGCTTTATCTTTATTACCATGAGTATACAATCTATATGGCAATGTCATTGGGTTCCAAGCATTTCCTTTTTGTGGATTACGGAAATTTAATAAAATGATGTTATATCCTTTTCTTCTTAATAAATCTCCAGTCTTCTCAAACAACTCACCCTTAGGGTCAGTTAAGACCATTGACTCACCTTTTTTTGCTAATACTTTCATTGTTGGAAAAACTAAACTTTGAGTTTTTCCTGATCCAGTAGCTCCCATAACCAATGTATGGAACTCACCATCATCTACCCATAGTTTTCCATTTTTACTTACAAGAGTTACTCCTGCATGTTCTGAATGTGGTGCTTTAGGGTCAACTTCATATAAAGCAGCCTTCATTTCTTTATCTTTTGCCCATCTACTATAACCTTTATCTTTTTTCTTTGTTGAAAATCCAAATCCTTCTTCCATCTCAAAGAAATAAGAACTTACAGATAACATTAAAAGTAATAAACATATAAAATATATACATAATGTAGTTGCAAAAAATCTTGGCGAAAAAGCAGGAAATGGATTAATTCCAGCGAATCTACCCTCTGATGCTAAACTACCAATATTTACAACACCTATTGCTATAATAAATAATAAAAATATAGCGAACATTACGAATATTAATACATCTTGTGGTTCAGCTCTAAATTTTAATTTCACATAGACCCCTTCTTTCGAGATATATTCATATAATATTATAAACAAATAAAGTAAATATTACAATTTAAATAAAACTATTCTTTGTCATTTTTGTTAGTTTAATTATCATATAAATTATAAATATAATTATCAAAAGTATAATTATAAAAACTAATACAGATAACCAAGATGATATATTAGCATATTTTGCTAATTTTAACAAATTATAAGTATATAAATTAGTTAAACCTGTTTTAAAAGTAATCTCTAAAGTATCTGTTTTATCATCAATAATCCATGTATAAGTATTAGTTTTTTCATCTACTTCATTAGCATTATTACTAATTACTTTATACGGTAATGAAATTGTTATTTCAGTTTTATTCTCTGTTTCATAATCAGTTGGTTCTGTCGTTATTGTTACAGTATCTTTATCTAATTTATAATCCATACTTTTAAATAAATAACTATAAGACTTAGAATTATCTAAATAATCATATATATCAATATAATTTTTACTAATATTTATTATTGCATTATCATCATTAACTACAATATCATCGTATTCAAGTTTAGAATCAAAAAACTTTATAAGTTCCTCTAAATATTTCTTTTTTTCATCTTTACTTTTACTTTGATCTTCTAATATTGAATTAGTCACTTCTGATTTTATACTTTCACTAACTTCTCCATCTAAACTTATTTTTAAATTATAATCCGTAGAACAACCAGTTAGAATAAAAGTAATTATTATTAATAAAAGTATTTTTTTAATCTTCATATTACACCTACCAATTTACTGCGATATCTAACCAGTGACCTGTCATACCTCCACTATCTAATGCAATACAAGTACCAAGAGATGTTTCAAATAATTCACATCTATGTTCATATACACTATAATCTCCAGATAAAGGTAAAGCACATATAACATAATCTCCTAACATCCAAACTCCATCTGATCTAATATGAGCATCACTTGCAGATAATCCATATTTAGGTCCACACATTGGTGCAGTCCATTCAATCATTTGAGGAATAGTTGCCATATTATAATAAGTCTCTTTTCCAGATGGACCTTGTACAGTTCCATTTGTTCTATTAAGTACAGGTTTACCAGCAGCTATCCATTCATCCATATGTAAAGCTTGTCCTTCTCCTGATGATGATGAAGATGATGAACCTGAACTATTATTTTCATCATATTCTTTTAAAGTTTCAGCATATGCATATATCATTTTTAATGCATTATCAGCTGCTTGATAATATACTTCTTTATAATCTCCATTTTTACTTAAATTCATAAATAATTCTGGATAATAATTATTAAAAAAGTTTTCATCTATCATATTCCAGTAAAATAAACTCCCACTTTCATTATCATTTAATCTTCCTTGTATTGTTGATGGTGATCCACTTGGTATTTTACTTCCACAATTATAGTTCTTTTCTTTCGCTGCTGCCGTTAATGTAAATGTCTCTAATCCTTCATCATCATTTGACGCTATCTCTCTATATGTTTCACTACTTGCACTACAACTATCTGTCGTCATTATTTGATATTTTGCTAGTACCGTTGCAAAATTTTTTATTACCGTCATTGACTTTGTACTTCCATCACTTGTTTCTGGCGATACATAATTAAATGCCCCTGTACTTTTATCTATATAATAATCATTGTTCATAAATATTGTTAACGCTGATATTATCAAATACTTATTTACTCTTACTGATGTTTCTTCATATACTTCTTTTTGTACTGACTCTACTGTTTTATATATTTCTCTATAACTTCTATTTTTCTTCTTTCCTCCTGCTAAATAATTTATTCCATCTGATGTTTTTACTAAAAATGAAAAACTTATTATAAATACATATATAAATATCATTGTCATTGCACCTATTATATAAAACCATTTATTTTTTAGTGTCTTTTCTAATAATATTTTTCCTTCTATTGATGCTTCTGCTTCAACTTCATTTTCTTCATTTTCTATAGTAGCGCTTTCTAATTCATATTCTTGTTCTTCGTATTCTACATTTGGTTCTTTCTCTTCCACACTACCACCTCTATTCTATTTAAATTATATCATTAAAAAAGTGATTTTTAAACAAAATCACTCTTAGATATTCTAACAACTTTTATAGCAAATATTATTACTAATATTATAAAGATTATTAGTACTAAGAATATAACTATGGAAAATATAGTAGAACCACTAAAATAATTAGATAATTTAAGAATATTATATGTATATGGAGTAAGTTTACTATTATTATAAGTTATTTTAATAGTATCTTCTTTATCTTCAATATTCCATATATAAATATTATTATCTATATCAACATCATCTGCATTATTATATAAAACTTTAAATGGTAAAGAAACTTTTACTTGAACAGGTTCAGTAACATCATAATCACTAGGTATAATCTCAACTGTTATAGAATCTTTATCAATCGAATATTTTATATCTTTAAATAACATTTTATAAGCATTTGAATTCTCTAAATAATCAAATATATCTCTATATTCATTGTTTAAAGTAATTATTGATGCCTTATCTTTATATTCAATTCTATAATCTTTACATTCTATTTTATTAGCAGTTGCTTCAGCATATTTTTTTCTTTCCTCACTTGATAATTCTTTATAACTATATTCTCTATCTTCGATTTCAGCAGTTCCTTCTTCAGTTACAGAACCATCTATATCAATTTTTAAATTATAATTTGCATTACATCCCGTTAAAAATAAAGTAAAAATTATAAGTAAAACAATTCTATATTTTTTCATATTAACCTCTTTAACTATTAGTACTAGATAATCTCTTAAATTCTATACCATCAGCATAGAAATATTTTACAAGTTGTTGATATTTATATTTTTCTTGATATGCCATATAAACATTACCCCATTGACTCATTCCATATCCATGACCACCAGCAATATATCGATGCCAAGACTGAGGTACTTTAACAGTATGTTTAGCTTCGGATGGTACCTTTACATAATCCCATGAACAAAATGAACCATCACAATTATTTTTTCCCATAAAAGAATCATACATAGCTAAAACAATTTTATTATCTTTTGTAATAACTATACCTTTAGTATCATTTACAACACCTGTTATAAAAGGATCAGTATTTGGAGTATAGTTTTGATTATATGATGAGTTTAGTATTTCTTTTTCACAATTATTAGTTTGAGCTAAAGTATAAGATCTAATTGCAATTGAAAATGCTTTTTCTGCTTCTTTAATTACTTCTTGATTTGCTGCTAATCCTCCTAATGGTGCAGCAGCATATCCTGGAGTACATTCAGCAGCCATAACACCAGCAACATATTCCTCAAGTGGTATTGGTGAAGACTGACCAGCTACTTTAACTCCTGCGCATTCTGCGTATATTGTACCTATTGCTGAATCTCCATAATCACCATCAGTTTCATCTAATTCTTCTAATGTTTTTGCATATAAATATATTAATTGTAATGCATTATCAGCTGCTTGATAATATACTTCTTTATAATCTCCATTTTTACTTAAATTCATAAATAATTCTGGATAATAATTATTAAAAAAGTTTTCATCTATCATATTCCAGTAAAATAAACTCCCACTTTCATTATCATTTAATCTTCCTTGTATTGTTGATGGTGATCCACTTGGTATTTTACTTCCACAATTATAGTTCTTTTCTTTCGCTGCTGCCGTTAATGTAAATGTCTCTAATCCTTCATCATCATTTGACGCTATCTCTCTATATGTTTCACTACTTGCACTACAACTATCTGTCGTCATTATTTGATATTTTGCTAGTACCGTTGCAAAATTTTTTATTACCGTCATTGACTTTGTACTTCCATCACTTGTTTCTGGCGATACATAATTAAATGCCCCTGTACTTTTATCTATATAATAATCATTGTTCATAAATATTGTTAACGCTGATATTATCAAATACTTATTTACTCTTACTGATGTTTCTTCATATACTTCTTTTTGTACTGACTCTACTGTTTTATATATTTCTCTATAACTTCTATTTTTCTTCTTTCCTCCTGCTAAATAATTTATTCCATCTGATGTTTTTACTAAAAATGAAAAACTTATTATAAATACATATATAAATATCATTGTCATTGCACCTATTATATAAAACCATTTATTTTTTAGTGTCTTTTCTAATAATATTTTTCCTTCTATTGATGCTTCTGCTTCAACTTCATTTTCTTCATTTTCTATAGTAGCGCTTTCTAATTCATATTCTTGTTCTTCGTATTCTACATTTGGTTCTTTATCTTCCACACTACCACCTCTATTCTATTTAAATTATAACATTAAAAAAGTGATTTTTAAACAAAACCACTTTTTTATCAAATTTATTTTATAGTCCTCCACCAGAACCAAATGAACTCAACTCTTCTGGAGTAACTACTATGTTAATTCTCATACGTCTATTACCACATACAAACAATGCTTCACCTTGGTTATAATGCTTGATACTTTCTTTTTCATTATCATTTAAGTCAACTAATTTACCTAAATCTTCAGCTGCTTGTTTCTTAAGTCCCATGATTATATAGTAAGAAGCATTATCGAATATTGCTTTTCCTTGCATAATTACATTAGGAGCAGCAAAGTCACTTGGTTGTTGAGTAATGATTATAGTACCAGTATTATATTTACGAGCACGTCTTTGTACTTGAGCTAAGAAATCAGCTCCTAGAGTATTTTGATCTCCTAACAATACGTGTGCCTCATCAATCATCATAACAGTGTCTACATCTCTATTTAAACATAGACCCCAAGCATATTTTAAGATATTAAAGAATAATGCATTTTTAATATTTTGTTCAGCATTCATTAACTCCTTAATATTAAATGTAATGAAATCACTATTATGTGTAATTGTAGTTTTTCCATCAAAGTAATATCTTAAGTCATTAGTTAATGGTCTAATCTTTAATTCTAGTTTTTCCATTGTTTCTCTTTCATGAGTATGTTCAGGCATTGATATTATTTTACTTTTAATAGTTGCATAAACATCAGAGAAAGTTGGATAGTCATTTGCTGTAAAATTATAGAAATCTTTATCAAAATCTATTCCAAAACGACGATATGTATCTTGAACAATTTCACTAAATACAGTTAGAGTATCTTCTTCCATAGATGGATCATAATACTTCATAAATGCTTTTAAGAATTGTAATGTTCTTGTAAGAACTGTATATCCAAGACCTTGTTTTATTTCATCTTCATCAGCATCAATAACTATTTGAAGTGGATTAATCATACCGAATTCTCCACCTTTACCTAAGTCAATAGTATCTCCACCAAATGTTTTAGTCATTTCTTCCAATTCGTTTTCAGGGTCAATTGCAACAATTTGACATCCATTACGTATATGATTACGTAATAATAGTTTAGCTGCTGTTGATTTTCCTGATCCAGAAGTTCCTAGAAGAATTAAGTTAGCATTATTTCTATTATTTTCTTTCTTAATTTTATATAAGAATTGGTTAAATAATATTACTCCTCCAGAGAAATCTACACCAATTAATGCAGATAATCCTGGGTCTTTAATACTATCGAAAATAAATGGATACATTGCTGCTATTGTAATTGATGGAATTGGAGTACCAACACGTGTTTCAATATCTTGTGCTGGGAATATTGGTAACATTGATTTAAGCACTTTTTCTTGTTCAAATCTTAAAGCAACTGCTCTCATTTCCATAGCTTCTAGATAGTTTTTAACATTTACTTTTCTAAGTTCTAGTTCTTCTTTAGTATCAGCAGTAATCATAATATGCATTTGGAAATCAAATATTCTAGCTTGACTTCCAGCTAACATAGATACGAAATACTCTAATGATTCATAGTCCATTCTGATACTTTCTTGACGAGTACGATCATGTTCATCTTGATATCTACTCTTTAAATCAGCAATTTGTTTATTTAACATTCTAGAAATAGTTGAGAATGGTACTGGAATATGTTTAATAACAATCTTAATACCAGACATATTAGTAAGTGTAGATAAATATCCTGGAGCTATAAATTTAGGATAAGAAATAACTGTTAATATAGTAGCATATTTATCACTAATGAAGAATTCACTAGGAGAGAAATCTAAGCTCTTTGGAGCTATTTGTGATTTAAAATTCATTGAACTCATAATGCCACCACCGTTCCAAGTTCTGTAGTTTGACCTCCATTTAAGAAGTTATCAAGAACTATTCTTAAGTCATCATTTGTAGTTTGACTAGAAGTTAATCCACAAGCTGATAAAGCATTAATCAATTGTCTTATCCTCTTTTGAATTCTATCCATATCATTATCCTTAAATAAGATATAGTATTCAGTATCAACTACGTTATTATTCATAAAGCTATTTCCTTTTTGAATATCTTCAGTTATTAATTTTCTTATTGCTGGTGATTGAGTTTGGTTATATTGAAGTTGCAATTGAGACATATATACAGATATATCAACTGGTCTATCAGCAACTACTAACCAGAACTCATAATCTATTTGGTTATAGAAATTCTTAAGATTATTAATAATTCCTAATTGAGAATCAGCATCTAAAATGAAGATATTTCTTGGAGTTATTTTAACTCCTGTTACTTTAAGATTATTATCTAACACAATCATTCCATTAGAAATTGTTTGAACTGGAACCCAGCTCTCAGTAGATCTAATTCCTCTTTTGTTGTTGTTCTTCGCCACGATCAACGCACCATCCTTTCCATAAATATCTATATTTTGCTTTATTATCAAAAAATTTGAACATATTTTGTAAGAAAACCAGTATATTATGTTGATTTGGTATTGGTAATACCAAGAATCCAGTTATAAGTGCTGGTAAAACTATTAATATAGCTATTGCAATACTATCAATATAATTTTGCAAAAGTAGTAAACCTGCTAATGTTAATCCACAGCCAGTTCCAAATATAGCTAAATCTATTGGTCTAAATATTCCAACAATTAATCTACCTCTATTGGCATTGGCTGGTATCAAATAATTGTTCTCCATTTATTATCACCTCATATTATCATTTGATTGAGAAGTTCTTTCAATTCTTCTTGACTCAATCGTTGTTCCTTCCATGCTTCCAGCTTGTTGAGCAACACTTGAAGCTGTATTTTTATTAACATTTTCTCCTTTTCCAACATGAACTTTTCTAGCTGTTTTACCTCTTGATGCAGCAGCTGATGATCCAGTTGAACCACGAGCACGATTATATTTTGCTTCAGCCTCAGTACTTATCTTTAATTTAACTTGCCAGTCGTTATAAGCTTCAGCTCTTCTATTATTATAATCTTGATCGCTTTCACCTTGACTAGGTCCATTTGAAATTAAATTGTTATATGTATTTTCTGCTTCAATCGCCATTGTTTGTGCTGTTTGCCATGAACTTCTTGCTTTTTCTACTGTATCAGAAACTTTAGAAGATTCTGCTCTTAGTTTTGAACTTCCGCTCATATTTTGAAGAGATGCTAGTATTCCACTCTTATCATTAATTCTATTTGAATTAATTGGTGCATTATTTTCTTCTAGTGCTCTACTTCCTCCACGCCATGCTCCTGAAGATTGAGATTGTTGTGCTACTCTATTATATCCTTGAGAAGCTCCATTTATACCACCAGATATTGCTCCTCTAAGTCCTTGCCCTGAAATAGCTCCAGAAATAAGGCCTGAACCAAATCCAGCAATTCCTCCAGCTACACTTCCTAGGAAGTTTCCTTCATCTCCATCTTTAATACCAAACATCTTTCTAATAAATTTAGGTGCTTGATGTGCAAATATTAGTAATCCTAGTATTAAGAATACTTTTAAATACATAAGTCTTAAAGGAGATATTTTAGATCCTTCAGCTCCTTCCCATGTAACAAATAGTGTATTGCTGTTTAACTCTGTAACAAAGTATAAAACTAAATATACAAGAGAAAGTTTTATAAATATATCTAAAAAAGTAATTGCTAGTTCTTTTGCCCAACTTTGAAGCGAAGTTTGTTCATCCGTAGTTGGTGATATACTACCTATTATTGGAATAGGCGCTAACATTTCGAGTACTAACATTTTAAATAATCTTATCGCAACATCTAAAGTAATTGCTACGAGAAGTCCTAGAGTAATAAGACCAACTATCGTTGATAAGAAAAATCTATACTCATAACTATATCCTGCCACTGATTCACCAAGCAACGGTATAGTTAGTGGATTTGAATCATTAACATGCTGTACAAAATCCGTTAAACTCGTTATTTCTTTAGATCCATCAATTGGTGCAAACTCATCATCGGCTTTATCCGAGTAATACGGATGGAAGAAAGCCTGGAGCAAAGTTACTGCCATAGTATTTGAATTCTTAGTTACTGTTTTATTTACATCAGATACTGTTTTTCCAATAAATATCTTTGGTAACATCGGAACAAATACTGTTTGAGCACGATATAAAAATCTAAATATAGTTGGTGTAAGTAACAATAAAGCTAATAAAAGTATTGTCCTTGGAACAAGTTTTTTCATTCCCTTTTGGTTATCACTCATCTGTTCAGGGTTAATCAAATAGTTAACTAAAGTAATTGATAGTTTAAATAACATAAATATTCCAAGAAGAACATATATCTTATTACGAACTTGATCAACTATCTTAGTATAAGTTCTTAATGTAGATATATCAAATATTCCTTGGACAACCCATTCTATAGATGAATATATATAGTAATCAATGGAACAAAATAAATTACGGATAAAATTGTTAAAAAAGTCTCTAGTCACAACTAATCACATCCCATTTTATTTATATTAATTTCTAATTAGCTACCTCACAAGTTGGATCATCTACTAAATTCAAAGCATTTTTAACTGCATCAATTCCAAGTATTAAACCTATTATAAGAGGTACAAAGAATATTAGTGCTGCAGCAATAAATCTTTTTGTTACATTAGATATTGCTTTTTTCATTGCATTATCATCTTGTGAACCTATAACAGATACAAAATCTACTACAGATAAAATAATTAATAAAATAGGAACTCCTATTCTAATATAAGTAATTATTTCTTTAATAAATTCTGCTGCATCATGAGTTAGTAATGCATCACATTTCTCAGCATATACTACTGGTACAATACAAAATAAAAGAATAAATATAATTAGTATGTTTTTCATTTTCTTCATATATATAATCTCCAAACCTATTTTATCATACTAATTATATCAAAATAAAAATAATAGTAAAATAGTTTTTACCATTATTTTTAATATTTACAAAAAAAGATTTAGATTACTCTAAATCTTTTTTTACTTTATTAATTAACAGTACATTTCTTTTTACCTGTAGTAGCGTCTTTTAGAACTACTATAGTCTTATTATCATTTTGTGCTAATTGTTGAGCAGTAATTTTAGTTCCAGTTCCTGTTGCATCTGTTGCTAAAACTGGTGATGGGTTAATAATTTGATCTTTACCAGTTGACTTAATTGCATCAGACTTAGTAACTGCCATTCCATATCCTGCTGTATCAACGAATGTGAAATAATAATCAAAACTATAAGTAGTTGGATTATAATGAACTACAACATAAGCTTCTTTCCAATCACCAAATGGATCAGTTCCTCCTTTTTCAAGAGCAACACATGAGTCAGCTTCAACATTTGAAACTGGTACATAATAAATCTTATTACCATCAGTTAAAGGTCCATATTCATTATTATTAACATCAGTAGTTACTGCTGTAATAAATGAATCGATTGAACTAGTTAAAGTTTTCATTCTTGATTGTTGGATATATCTAGTTACACTTGGAATAGCTATAGCCATCAATAATCCTAAAATAACGATAACTGCTAATAGTTCGATTAATGTAAACCCTTTCTTATTTGATTTCATTTAAATTACCTTCCTTTCCTATCTTATAAATAAATATTATCATTTTAATTTTCTATAATCAATACTAAAAAACATATTTTCACAAAAAAAGATTTAGTTTCCTAAATCTTTACACCCCAGGTTCATATAATTCACCATTTTTATATATTGTTTTTCCGTTAAGAACTGATTGTAAAGTATTTATATGATTTGGATTTACACCAGACATCTTAACTTTTTGGAATCTATCATCTCCAGATAGTTCTTTTAATTCTGTATAAACTATTCCTCTCCATATACCATGGTTATTTATGTCACAATAATTACCATCAGCACATGATACTAAAGTTACATAGTACTTATATTCATCACCAGAAAGTTGAACTAATACATATGACAAGTCTTTATTATATTCATTACCAAATGGATCGTTTTTAATATCATTTGTTTCTAAATATCCAAGAGTTACAACAGAAACAGTTGAATTATCATCTGGCATTTCTAACTTTCTATCAGTTTTTAACTTAGATTTTACAAGAGATGCAAAAGTTTTACCATTTTCTAAGTAAGTTGTCATCTTTTGTTTATCTATCATACTTAAAGTATTTGGAACAGCTATAGCAATCAATAATCCTAAAATAACTACTACAGCCAATAACTCAATTAAAGTGAATCCTTTTTTATTCATACTTATCACCTATCCTAGTATAAGTATATCTTTTTTTAAGCAAAAATAAAATAGTAAAGTTATTATACTTTACTATTTTTGTAACATGTTTAATAAATTAACTTTAAACATATCTTTTTCTGGATTAGATTTAGAAATCATAACTCCTTTATATGTAGAAAGTTCAGCTCTATGTCCTTCATCAAGGATTCCTTCAGGAGTTATATTAGTTAATAAAATAATATTTTTATCTTCATATACTGTATAATGTAATTTAATTTCACCATGTACTTTAACAAATAAAGCATCAGTAGGTAATTTTAATTCATACTCTTTAGTATTTGCTTTTTTATTAACTGAAACAATTTCTCCTAAAAAGTTACCATTTCTTAATTCTGGATAATATTCAAATGTCAACTTTTTGTATGCAAGCATGTTATATTTTCTAACTGTTCTTTCTTTCTTTCTAAAATCATTTTCATTTAAATATTCAAATATATAAGATTGTTTCATATGTAATTCAACCCCCTTACAAACATTTATTTACAACCCCTATTTGTAAATTGTCTCTCCTATCTCAATGTGTCTATATTATAGCACAATTGTCTAATTATGTCAACATTTTATTTAATAACACTTTTTACAAAATAAAAAGAGTTCTTTTAGAACTCTAATGTTTCAACATTATCTTTTGGTGTTGCACTTTGCTTTTCATTAGTTGCTTCTTTATTTTCTTCTTCTTTTGGTGCTTCATTTTCATTTATTTCAAAGTTTGGTGCTTCTTCCTTTTTTTCTTCTACTGGTGCTTCAGCTGGAGTTTCTTCTGTTTTTTCTTTAACAGTTGGCACTTCAACTCTTGGAAGTGCTCCAGTGTTTTCTAAAGGATCAGCTCCTCCATATACTTGTTTTTCTTCTTCTTTTTCTATTTTAACATCAGCTTGTGGATTAGCTCCTCCATAAATAGCAGGTTCTGCTTTCTTATCTTCTACTGGTGCTTCAGTTGGAGTTTCTTCTTTTGGTGTTTCAACTGGAGTCTCTGTAGCTGGTTCAGCTGGTGTTTCAACTATTTCAGTTGGTGTTTCTACTGGTTTTGCTTCTTCAGTAGTTTCAGGTATATTTAACACTCCTACTTCTTCAGGATTAATTGTTTGTTCTTCTGCTGGTGCAGTATTTTGTACTTCAACCGGAGTCTCTACAGCTGGTGTTTCAACTGTTTCTACTGGAGTTTCAGCAGGTTGTTCTACGGCTACAACTTCAGGTTGAGCAACTTCAGTATCAGTTACTGGTGCTTCTACCGTTTCAGTTGGAGCAACATTTTCTACTGGTGCTGGTTCAACTGGAGCAGCCTCAGTTGGAGTTGCTTCTGTTGGTGTTGCCTCTGTTGGAGCAGCTTCTGTAGTAGCTTCAACTTTTTCTCCTTTATTCTTTCCTTTACCATTAACTAAAGTTAATATAATTCCGATTAGTAATGCAACTATTCCTAGTGATACACAAATACCAGCAGGTGTTGTAATCCAATCCATAACATTAAAATTCAAATATTCCATAGGTTCATCTCCCTTTATTCTACTTTATCTATTTTACCTATTTAAAATATATCAAAAAGAAAAAAAGATTGCAACCAATTTTGGCCTTTAATCCAAAATTATTACAGTCTTTATCAATTTTTTATACACTTTAGTCATCTTCAAAGTAATAATCGTCGTCCTCTAATTCTTCTTCTTCAAAATTCCAAGGCTTATAATCACCTTTTTTTACTTCTTCCTTTTCCCATTTTTCAAGTCCTAGATTATCGAGTTTTTTATCTTCATTTTTTTTATCGGTATCCGCAAATAACCAATCTAATAATCCCATTTTTAACTCCTAATAAAACTTATTCCATTCTTCTGTATTTGGTTTATTTATAAAACTCATTTTCTCTTTAGTAACTGGATGTTCAAATTCTAAACTATAAGCATAAAGCATTATTTGTTTTTTATCTTCTTTTCCATATCTTTGATCACCATACAAAGGATGATTTCTTGATGCAAATTGGACTCTTATTTGATGATGCCTTCCTGTTTTTAAATCAATATCTACTAATGCTAAATTATTAACTCTGTTTAACACTTTATATGATAATTCTGAATACTTGCCCTTTTCTTTATCTACTACAGTATTAAAATTATCATCTTTATATAAATAATCTATAAATGTATCTTCATCTTTTAAACCATTATCACTAACAACAGCTAAATACTTTTTATGAAATCTATTTTCTCTAATTTCATTTGATAATCTTGATGCAGCTTTAGAAGTTTTAGCAAAAACCATAATTCCACCAACTGGTCTATCTAATCTATGAACAAGACCTAAATATACATTTCCAGGCTTATTATATTTTTCTTTAATATACTCTTTAACTATTGTTAACATATCTTTATCTTTTGTATTATCAGCCTGACTCAAAACATTTTCTGGTTTAATAACTACTATTAAATGATTATCTTCATATAATATTTTCATATTTATACCTTCATCATTAATATAATTTTGCTCCAGCAGGAATTGAATCATCTACAATCATTAGATGTAATCTTTCTTCTCCATCTTCATTATAAACTGCTGACATAAGCATTCCACAAGATGGAATACCCATCATTTCTCTAGGAGGTAAGTTTAAAATTGCAACTACATTCTTACCAATTAAATCTTCAGGTTCATAATATTTATGTATACCACTTAATATTATTCTATCAACTCCAGTACCATCATCTAAAACAAATTTTAATAACTTATTACTTTTAGGTACTGCTGTACATTCTTTAATTCTAACTACTCTAAAATCAGATTTACTAAAAGTATCAAAATCTACAAATTCTTCAAATATTGGTTCAATTTCTATCATATTATTCTCCTTTTAACTCCCATCTTACTGTTATTCCACAAGGTAATACTAAATCACTATTTTCTATTGGTAAACCTATTTCAAATGCATCTACTATACCATTATATTTTTTATTTATAGTTAATTTAATACAATTTGATATAACTTCTTTAGATAAACCAGTAGAATATGTATTTACTATAAAAAACAATGGATCGTCATTTAATAATTCCGTACATAATTCAATTAAATTATATAAGTCTTTTTCAATATCCCAAACTTCTTTATTTGATCCTCTTCCATAAGAAGGAGGGTCCATTACTATTCCATCATATTTATTCCCTCTTCTTATTTCTCTTTTAACAAATTTAACTACATCATCTACTATATATCTTACTGGTCTATCAGATAAATCATTACTGTTTACATTTTCTTTAGCCCAGTCAACCATTCCTTTAGATGAATCTACATGTACAACTGACGCTCCAGCTTTTAAACATGCAACAGTTGCAGCACCAGTATATGAAAATAAATTAAGTACTTTAACATCTCTTTTTTCATTTTCTATTTTATTTCTCATATAATCCCAGTTAATAGCTTGTTCCGGAAATAAACCTGTATGTTTAAATCCCATTTGTTTAATATTAAATACTAAATCTTTATATTTTACTTGCCAAGATGCAGGTGTTTTTTTTAAGTTTTCCCAATGTCCTCCACCTGTATTACTTCTATGATAATAAGCATTAACATTATTATATTTTTCTATTAAATTTCCATTATTCCATATTATTTCAGGATCTGGTCTTAATAGTATTATATTATTCCAACTTTCTAATTTTTCTCCATTTGATGCATCAATTATTTGATAGTCTTCCCAATCTTTAGCAACTTTTATCATCAAATCACCTCTTTTTAATTATATCATAATAAAAAGAGAATTCATTAATCCTCTTTATATATTTTTAGGAATTCATCATATAATTTATTGCACTCTTCTTTATCCATTGCAGGAACTCCTTCTAATGGATAATTAATTCCTAATTTATTATATTTATCTATTGCCATTGTATGATATGGCAAGAATTCTATTTTTTCGATATTTTCTATTTTTATTTTTTCTTTAATATAATTACTCAAACTTTTTATATATTCTAAACTATCAGTATACCCAGGAACTACTACTTGACGAATCCAAAACTTTTTATCCATTTTATTTGCAACTTTTAAAAAGTTATTAACTTCATCCATTTCAATTCCAACTAGGTTTTTATATCCTTCAGGACTAGTATGTTTAACATCAAATATTATTAAATCTGTATTCTCTAAGATTTCTTCATATTTACCAATACCTACTCCTGCTGTATCAAGAGCAATGTTAATATTATCTTCTTTTAATAATTTCATTGCTTCAATTAAGAAATCAGCTTGTAACAGTGGTTCTCCACCAGAAAATGTAACTCCACCATTTTTACCAAAATACGGTTTAAATCTATCTATTTTATCTCTTAATTCTATAGCAGTATAATTATTATCGCTTTTTTTCCACATCTCAGGATTATGACAATATTTACATCTTAGCATACATCCATTTAAGAATATAACAGCTCTAATTCCTGGACCATCTACAAGTCCAAATGATTCTATTGTATTAATACTACCTGTCATTACATCTTCTCATGGAATGTACGAGCAATTACTTCTTCTTGTTGTTTCTTAGTTAATCTATTAAATCTTACTGCATATCCAGATACACGTATTGTTAATAATGGATATTTTTCAGGATTATTCATAGCATCTATTAAAGTATCTCTACGTAATACATTAACATTTAGATGATGAGCCATTTGTACAAAGTAACCATCTAACAATGTAACTAAATTAGCAATTTGTTCTTCCTTTGTTTTACCTAAAGCATCAGGAACAATTGAGAATGTATTTGAAATACCATCTTTACAACAATTTTCATAATCTAGTTTAGCAACAGAGTTAAGACTTGCTATTGCACCACTTGCATCTCTTCCATGCATTGGGTTAGCACCAGGAGCAAATGGAACTCCAGCTTTTCTTCCATCAGGTGTTGAACCTGTTTTTCCACCATATACTACATTAGATGTAATAGTAAGAACACTCATTGTAACTTCAGCATTACGATATGTTTTATGTTTTGCAAGTTCTGAATGCATCTTATCTAATATTTCTTTAGCAATAGAATCTACTCTATCATCATCATTTCCATATTTTGGATAATCTCCTTCAATTTCGAAATCAATTGCTATTCCATCTTCATTACGGATAGGTTTAACTTTTGCATATTTAATAGCAGATAAAGAATCAGCTGCAACTGAAAGTCCTGCTACTCCATAAGCCATATATCTATGTACATCAGTATCATGTAAAGCCATTTGACCTGCTTCATATGCATACTTATCATGCATGTAATGAATAATATTCATAGCATCACTATAAATCTTTGCTACTTTTTCAATCATTTTCCAATAATTCTTTTTAACTTTTTCATAATCTAATACTTCATCAGTCATCTTTTCAAAACCTGGTATAACTAATTGATCTTTCATTTCATCAATTCCACCATTAATTGAATACAATAGTGTCTTAGCTAGATTACAACGAGCTCCAAAGAATTGCATATCTTTACCAACACGCATAGCTGATACACAACAAGCTATTGCATAATCATCACCATAGATTGGTCTCATTAAATCATCATTTTCATATTGAATTGAATCAGTATCAATTGATACTTCAGCACAGAACTTTTTAAATGATTCTGGAAGTTTTTCACTCCATAAAATTGTCATATTAGGTTCTGGTGAAGGATTAAGATTTTTTAAAGTGTTAACAATACGGAAACTAGTTTTAGTAACCATACTATGTCCACTGTTATTTACTCCACCTACAGAACATGTAACCCATGTAGGGTCCCCTGAAAATAATTCATCATATTCAGGAGTTCTTAAATGACGAACTAATCTTAATTTAATAACAAATTGATCAATCATTTCTTGAGCATCAGCTTCAGTTATTAATCCTGCTTTTAAATCTCTCTCAATGTAAATATCAAAAAATGCATCTACTCTACCTAAAGACATAGCAGCACCATTATTTTCTTTTACACTTGCAAGATATCCAAAGTAAGTCCATTGAATAGCTTCTTTAGCATTTTTAGCTGGTTTTGAAATATCAAATCCATATTTTGAAGCCATTTTTTTAATTTCATCTAACGCTCTATATTGCATTGATAACTCTTCACGAATACGAATAAGATCTTCAGACATATATCCATCTGATTGATATAGATTATCCCATTCATATTTCTTTTGTTCCATTAAGAAGTCAATTCCATATAATGCAATACGACGATAATCCCCAATTATTCTTCCACGCCCATAAGCATCAGGAAGTCCAGTTAAAAGTCCAACATGTCTTGCTGTTCTTATTTCTTTAGTATAAGCATCAAACACTCCTTGGTTATGACTTTTTCTAAACTCATTGAAATACTTATCAACTGTTGGATCAAGTTTATATCCATAAGCATCTAATTCTTCGTATACCATACGAATACCACCATATGGATTTACCATTCTTTTAAGTGGTGCATCTGTTTGAAGACCAACTATTACATCATCTTCATCACAAATATATCCTGCATCAAATGCATTAATACCAGACATATGAACTGTATCTATATCTAGTACATGTTTTTTACCTTCTTCTTTTATTAATTCTTCATATTTATCTAATACTTTTTTGGTTTTACTAGTAGGTCCATTTAAAAATGAAGATTCTCCATCGTAAGATTTATAATTGTTTTGAATAAAGTTACGAACATCAATTTTGTCATTCCAATTACCTGCGTTAAAACCTTTCCATTCTTCTTTCATAAATCCTCCTTTTTGTTGTTTCCTATGTAATTTTAACATAAGAATTATGTTAGTTCTACCAAGAGATATTAAACTTTACATAACTTTATATAAAATTATTACTTTTTGAGTATAGCACAAATTACAACTAAATAAATGTTGCAATAGCAACATTTTACATTCTTTGATATATTTTAGTGATAGTCTTCTAATATTTTTAAAACCATAGGTTCAATTTCAGATATATTATCATCGTTTACTAAATAAAATATACTTAATTTATTACCTGAAACTAAGATATATACTTTACCCAACATAATTTTATTATATTCACCACTTCTAAAATCACATCTAACATAGTAATTACTTCCAATCTTAGAAAACTCTGGATCGAGGTTATTTAATTGAATTCCTCTACTAGTCCCCATCTCTTTACTTATTTCACTATATACATATTCTAGTTTTTTACTCTCATCTAAACTTGAATTTAAATCATCTGCTTTATTTTCAAAAAAAAGATAAGATGATCCACCATCATTTCTTTTTAAATATGTAATATCTTTATCATTATCTTCGTTATAAACATACCAGTCTTTTAAGCAATATGAAAACAAAAAATTCTCTCCTTTAAATTCTTTTACTTCTTTAACAAAATTATTATTAGTATTTATAAGTATTCCTAAAGATAATAGAAAAACACCTATAAAAATAAGTTTAGTTGAAAAATGAATGGTATTCTTAGTATTCATATACTCACCTATTATAAAAATATCAAAATAAATAAAAAAAAGATAGTTTATAAAAAACTATCTTTGTAAACTTTACTTATTTGGATCAACTAAGATTTTAATTGCAGCATCTTTTCCACCGAAAAGTCTATCATATGAAGCTTGAACCTCTTCAAGTCCTACTTCATCACTCTTAAATTTTAATACATCTATCTTTTCATCAGCCATTAAATCAATAACTGTTTGGAATTCATCTTTATTATAAGCGATTGCTCCTTGTAATGTTATTTCACCAAGTACTGCTTGTACAACAGGAATCTCAATTGGTTTTAAAGATACTCCTGCTAATACTACTTTTCCACCTGGTTTACATGCCATAATAGCACTTGTTACAGCTGGCGCATTTCCACAACATTCAATAACAATATCGAATCCTCCATTTGTTTTTTCTTTACATTTTTTAACAAATTCAGGATCTTTTGCATCTAGATATTCATCAACATCTCCTAGTTCAACGCTGTTTTCACCA
>CAZOBH010000008.1:0-22033 GCA_964578175.1 uncultured Clostridium sp. | reverse complement strand
GGATTAGCTTCACTACAAGCAATATATCCAGCACCATTCATTTTAGCGAACATTGCAGATACAAGTCCAATGATTCCTCCACCTATAATTAATACATTATCCCCTACTTTAACATCAGCTAAGTTAACTGCATGTAGACCAACTGCAGATGGTTCTACCATTGCACCTTCTTCAAAAGATACATTGTCAGGTAATGCACATACCATATCAGGTCTAACAGATATTCTAGGTGATAATGCACCTGGATCTGTTAAAGATAATCCTGTTGCTTGATCCCAAGTTTTAGCACAATATTGAATTTGTCCATTAACACAAGCTTCACATTCTAAACATGGGCTAATTGGTAATCCTGTAACTCTATCTCCTACTTTTAAATCAGTTCTACTTCCTGGATCAACTACTACTCCACTGTATTCATGACCCAATACAAGACCTTCTGGTTGACCTACTTCAAAGTAATGTAAATCACTTCCACAAATTCCTGTTTTTTTAACATCAATTATAACTCTACCATCTTTTGCTTCTGGTTCGTTTATTTCTCCAATTTCAAATGTTTTTGGCGCTATTAATTTAGCACATCTCATTTATATCATCTCCCATATTTTAATATAAAATAAATAAGCATCAAATAAAAGTTAAAAAAAAGAAAGTGTACATTACTTTACAATTTTATATACACATTCATTGTTAATATAAATTTTGTTTAAATCTTTAGTTATAGCTACATTTTTATATATTGTTCCATCATATGTTTTAATATTTAAAATATAACAATCTTGATTATCTACTTTTTTATCATCTTCAAACTCATAAGTATAATCTTCATCTAATTCTAATTTTTTACCATTTTCAAAAACTTTATTTAATGCTAAATAGTTACCACTTTCTTCTACTTTAGTAATTTTTTTATTATTATCAACTCTTAGTTTTACTTCATAATGATATTTATAATTATTTTCCCAACTTTTACCATAATTAAATCTTATAGTTGTTTCACCTTGTTTTTTACTTATAACTTTAAATGTATATATTCCACCTAAATAAGATTCTTTATTATCATTTTCAGCACCACTATATTTTTCTTCATCAATTCCAACAATAGTATTATCTTCTATTTCATATGACCAAATATTTTCACTATTAGTATTACCATATAATTTAACCGTATAATCTTTGCTTTTATTTGTACAACCAACTAGTACAAATACAATTAATGAAATAATCAATATTCTCTTCATACTATCACCTAATAAAATATTAACATAAAAAAAGAAGTTATATCAATAACTTCTATTTTACAACAAATGGATCTTTTTGAGTTCCTGTTCCACTTACATATAATAATCTATTTGTTAGATAAATTGCATAATTTAACTTAGCACTTCTACTTACTTTTTCAAGTTTAGGCTTACCAGTTATTAAGAATGCACTATATGAATCATCTGAACTAGCTGTCATAGTCCAAAATGAAGAACTATTTACAGTCATATAGTTATAATTTGTACATGATGGATTTAAAGGTTCAACACATTCAGTATCTAAACTTGCATTCATATAATCATATACAGGAATTAAACTATAATATTGACCTGCTAAAACTTTAGAACATTCTGAACTTCCATCTCTTGTTGTATCATCTTCACTTCTTGTACCTATACATATATGTTTAGGAACACTTTTAACTCTTAGAATATTTTCTGATTCTAATCCATTATAAAAGTCATCCAAAGCTTTTTTGGCTTTACTCATTGAATAATCATTAATTCCATCTCTTTGATTAGTTTCAGTATTAAAACTATTATCAAAATAAGAAGTTAAATTATTTCTAACAGGAATAACCATTATATCGTTATTACCATCAATCTTAACTATTCTATATAATGTTTTAGTACCAAAAGATATATAGTTATTTACATCATTTCCTCTAAAAATATAACCAGACATTAATTCATTTTTGGATAAATCATATCCAGATTCATCAAAAGTTAAATTATTATCAGTTGTAATTAAATCTTCTACTTTGTATAACCCATTACCAGAACTTACAACATTTTCAAGTAACTTTCTATATAAGAAATTAGTACTATACTTATCTCCACAAGTTAAATCTGCAACATAGTCGTAATCATTCTTTGTTTTACCTACTAATACAGTCCCAGAACAATCTTCACCTAAATCACCAGAGAAATCTACTAAATAATCATTAGAGATTAATGTATCAGTATCAACTTTAACTTCTTCTCCTTCATTTTGTGGAAGTGATGATTTATTGTCTTTATAATATCTTTTAGCAGCTGATACCATTTCTTTTTCTGCTCTTTGATATGTCATTTTACCTGATCCAGACATAGACATAATAATCATAATAATTACAATTATAAAAATTATAAATACTAGAAATCCAAGCATTATAAGCATCTTTTTATCCATATTTTTTAATTTATCTATCATATTTACACCTCTATTTTCATTATAGTATATAGAAAATAAAATAACAATAAAAAAAGAATGTATGAAACATTCTATTTTACATAAACTAAGCTTGATCCCAACAATCTAGGATATTTTGTGGATTTTCAGCATCAGAATCACCAACCATACCCATGATTAGTTTAACAACAATTACTAAGAAGAAAATTGCTGCTGCTGCAATTGCTCTTTTTATTAATTTACCAACTGCTGCTTTTATTTCTTTATCGTCACTTGAGAATACTGCTTTTCCTAAATCCCAAGCTCCCATAACTATTAATCCAACTGGAATAACCCATTGAATTAAAAGGAATATTAACTTAATAAATTTAATAATTGGTAAAAGGTCATCACAACCAAACAAAAACATATTATTACCCTCACTTTCTAATATAATTTTAATTTATAATACAAGCTTTGTCAACTAATATATAATACTAGCTGTCAATATGTATTACACCTATTCTATTTAAAAAATTAGTAAGTACTGCTTCATTGCTACGATCATTAAATGGCCTTATAGCGCTAAATATTTTTAGTCCGCTTTCTCCAGCAAATTCAGCAATATCATCATTAGATATCATACTTTTATTAATAACAACTTTTTTGTTTTTAATTTTTTCAAATACTTCCCTATCTCTTCTAATAACTTTATTTATTTTAATAATAGATGGTTCTATTAAATAATAAATCTCATTTATAGCACTATCATCTAAATCATTCATATCTACTAATATTAAATCAGCATTGCTTTTAGATAATTCTAATAAGAAATCTGCTTTATCAATAGATACTAAACTATTATCATTAAAGTAAACAAAATCCCTTTTACCTACTTCAATAGCTTTAACTGTTAAACCATGAAATTGTTCTAACTCCTTTTTCATAGTATAAATCAAAGTTGTTGCTCCAGCTCCATCTGTAACATTTTTAAATCCAATAATTCTTATTTGAGGTAAATCAATTACTTGAGTAGTATCATCATTATTTTGATTTTGATTAGTATAAACTGGAGCAATTGGAGTATCTAGTTGTTGTAAATGTGCTACATCTTTATACGTATTTGGATTCTCAAGTAAGTATTTTATTCCTTCTACATTAGTAGTAAAGTTATAAAATCCCATAGAAATTAATTTAGATAAAAATATATTAGATGAATACTCCCCATTTGAAGGAAGTAAAAGTATAATTTTTTCTACAGGAAGACCAATTGATATCTTTTGAATATTAGATACATCTTGGTAATTTCTAATAGCTGTTAAATCTAATATCATTCTACCAAAAAAGAAATTGGAAAATGTCCCAATTATCTCTTCGGCATCAAATTCTCCACGCATAGTCTTAATTACTTCAATATCAAGATTTGAAAGCATTGCTTCCTGTGTATTAGAAATAATAACATTCATTCACTCTCATCTCCTTATAATTAAAACTATCGAATAGTATCATAACCATTAGCGCAATCAGTAACCTTAGAACTATTGCTACCTGTTTCATAGATGGCATCAGTTTGTCCTGTAACAGCTACGTTTACTCTACTATGTCCTTTATTATCTTCAAATAGTCCTCCAGGAAGATCAAATTCTACGTAAAGCTTAACTTTGTAATATGAAGCTTTTCTATCAAATTGATCAACTCTTGATTCACTACTTAATTTACATATTTTTATTTCACCAGTATAACCACTAATATTTGCTATTTTTTGTTTTGTATTTTCATTAAATCCTTCATCTTGTTCAATATAAAGTACTGCTGTATTCTTTGCTTTAAATACACGTCCATAGTTTATAACAAAAGCCATAAAGAATATGTAAACAATCAAAAATGATAAAACAATATACAAAAGTAAAGTTCCACCTAGTGCTTCACGCAAAATAAATCATCCCTTTCTATTTATGGATTGTTTCTTCCATTTGTTCCTGTTTGTCCACCTATTTGTCCTGCTCTTTCACTTGTATGATCAGTACCTTCTGCAGCAGACCATCTATTACTAACATTTTCAAGAATTCTTGGAACAAATGTAGTAACGAATACAAGGATTGCAGCTACAGCAATAACAGTAACTAATGTCATGTTTAATTCACCAGTCGCTTCTTTCATTAATAGTTCCTCCTCTCTCTATCTTAATTAAATTATATTTTAATATTGTAAAATATTCAATAGATTGAATGTTTAGTTTACACAAATTATCCCATCAAGAATAACATTGCAACAAGCATTACAACCATTGTTCCTCCACCAGTACATACAAGCATTATCATTGTTTTTCTTTCCATAACAGAAAGTCTTTGCTTATATTTATCTTCTCTAGCTTTATTTTGAAGAGCAGATACTGATCTTGAGAACATAATTAATTGTTGGTACTTATTTTCTTGAGCACCTAATCCTAATCGATATAAAAGTCTCATCATACGCATAGAATCACGAACTGGATATTGTAAAGCAAAATCCATATATGGTTGAATAGATGAATCACCTGAGTTTATTTTTTCAACCATGTTTCTAAGTCCAGGTTTAAATATCTCTGGTGCATCTTCAATACTTCTTGCAAGTGCTACCGGAACGGTATAGTTTTGACATAAAATTTCCAAACCTTTTAAGTAATAAGGTAACATTTGGTCAATTTTAACCATATATCTTTTATAATAAGATTTTAAATTAGAATATGGCATTTTATATATAACAACAACCACAACTAAGAAAAATACAAAGTTTATAAATGTAAATTTAGCTATAAACAATACCATAAGTATTAATGAATATACAAATGTTTGTTTAATTCTTTTGTTAAATAGATCATCTGGGTTTACTTTTTCTCCATATTTAGCAGCTACATAGAAATCCCAGTCTTTCTCTTTTAACATTTTTATATACATATCATTTTCACTTAAGAACTTATTAGTATCTACAAGTTTTGTATATATTAATGCAAATCCTGCTAATCCTATAATTATTAATAATGTAAAATCCATAAATTACTCAGCCCCCACATTCTCATTATAATATTTTTCTCCACTAACTAAGAAATAACTATTTAATAAAACAATTACATGAAGAACTATTAAGATAATAGGTTGTTTAAGTAATTCTCTATATGTATCAACCTGAATTAAATATTGAACTAACATAACTAGTAAGTATAGTAAAAGTCCATATTGTATAAATTGTCTATGGAAGTTTTTACGGTCCATTCTATCTCTATATACTCCTTCAACTAGAGTATCAATATCAGTTAACATATTTTCAAGTACATCATTAGTATCTCTTGATCCTTCTTTAGTTATTTGTAAGAATAATTGATGCATATTTCTAGTCATATAGAAATCGTATCTTTCGTTCATATAATTAACAGAATCATCAATAGTACCATTTTGATATGACATATCTATCATAATTTTTACATCTGAAAGTACTGGATCTTGTAATACACCTGATGAATAAACTCCTTCAAGTGCTTTAACGAAACTTTGTGTAGTTTGGAATTCCATTATAGTATTTGTTGTATATACTTGTACTTGTTCAAATATAAATTCACTATATAATCTTTTACATCTTAAATATTGTAGATATGGAATTAAAGCAATAGCTCCTATTACATATATAATTGATACAAATATATTATAGAAATATAAGTATGAAACAATAAATGCTCCTCCACCAAACAATGCTATTTGGATACCATATTGTTTCATAGTATAATTTTGTCCTAATTCTTTTACTTTTTCCCTTATATTTTTATAAGAAAATGGTGCATATTTATCATATACAACGGTTGCTCCATTAACTACGAATTTATATAATGAATCACCTTTTTTAACATAGTATAAAATAGCGAATGCTCCTAAAAATACTAGTAAAAGGAATTCTACTATTGGAAAATATCCCATTTTCCCACCAACCTTTCTATCTTTTTTTAAACATTAGCTGTTTGTGCAACAGGAGGTGTTACAGGTGTAGGTTGTGCAGTAGCAACAGGTGCTACTGTTTTATTCTCTACAGTTTTATTCTCTACCGTTTCATTATCAGTACCATCATCACTGTATTTTTGCATTTTCTCTAAGTTACCATTAGATGCTCTGATATCTGAAATATCAATACCTTGTCCTTCTATATAATTAAGTAAATGTTCACTTATAGGTTTATAAGTTATATCTCCTGCAATTGTTTTTTGATATATAGTATTTGATACACAATTATTATTATCATCAACATAGAATTCTGTAACTTCACCTATTTCACGTACATATTTTCCTTGTTTAGGATCAAATCTACCTCTTAAAAAAACTCCTAATTGAATATAACGATATATTGTATTTAAGAATTGTTCAACATCGATATTAGATTCAAGTAATGAATATAAACGATAAGGTATATTTGCAGCTTTATCTGCGTGGATTGTAGATAGAATAAAGTGACCTGATGAAATTGAGTTACGTACAGCAGTAACAGCTTCAGCTGAACGTACCTCTGATAAAAGTATCCATATTGGGTTTTGTCTCATGCAGGTAACTAGAACATCTGAATAGCTTGCTATATTATTAGTCTTCATAGCAACTATATCACGATGTGGATAAATTCTATCCAAGTGAAGTTCTAGAGTATCCTCTATTGTAACAACTTTTTCATTTTCAGCAGTATGACTGGCAAGATATTTTAAGAACTCTGTTTTTCCTGAACCAGTTTCTCCACACATTATAATATTACAATGTCCTTGTACTGCTTTTATTAAGAAATCATGTACACTTAAAGATACATAATTATCTTCTAATAATTTTTCTTTCTTTAAACGGATCTTAGCTGGAGTTTTACGGAAAACAACAGCTATTCCATTACGTGCAATTGAATCATGTATAAAGTTCATACGTAATTCTGCACTTTCAGAGTCTAAGAATGGATGAGCCATGTTGAATGTTTTTCCCATTACATTTGAACATTGGAATGCAATTTTTTCAATTAAAGCATCATTTACTCCTGGTTCTTCTACTCTATAAACACCTTTAGATAATGTCTTAAGCCACAATTGACCACCATTACTGTATGAAATATCTGTAACATCATCATCTTCTAAGAACTTTTTAAGAGGTCCAAACTCCATTGATGAGAATATACTTTCATTTCTTTGTCTTTTTTGTAATTCTTCCTCATCTCTCAACTCTTTAATCATATCCAAATCTTCAAAACCAAGATTATTATTTGCTTGTACTGGTTCTGTTCTTTGAGGTTGAGCAGTTGCTTGGACTGTTTGTTGTTGTGGTTGTGCTTGAGCTTGTTGAGGTTGTTGCACTGTTTGAGTTTGTTGTGCAACAGGTTGATTATTTACAGGTGTTTCTGCAGCAATATTAGGAAGAACTTGTTCTTGAGGAACAGGTTGAGTAACTGTATTTTGCCCTAAACCATTTAAATTCATTGCTTCTTCCATAATATCACCTTTCTATTCTTTTACTTTTATTAATTATTTTGTCCTGATGTACCACTACTATCTTGTCCACTTGGATTGTTATTAGTGTTTTGTCCATTTTGATTTTGAGTATTATTATTGTTATTATTGTTATTATTGTTATTATTTTCAGTTCCACTTGAAACTATTGGATTAGCTTCATCATAAGTAAATTCTCCTGAATTAGCTTCTATATATTGAGTTAATTCTTTAGAAGCTGTTCTACATTCACCTTTTTCAGCAGCGATCTTATCATCTACTGCAGTAGGTACATATGATAAAGTAATTCCTAAACTCTTGTTATTACATTTTAGTAAGTTAATGAATTGTTCATTCTTAACAGCTACTAATAAGTATGCAGGAGTTCTTGTTTCATCAGAATCTTCAAATACATCTAATCCATCAGAAGTCTTAACAGCTAAAACCTTAACATTTTCTATAAATTTACCAGTATAAACTTTACCATCACCTTCATTAGCAGCAGTTGCATAAATATCAATATAAGTATTAGGTAAAATTGAGTTAACATATGTTTTACTCATTGTAACTTCGAAATAAATTAAAGTATATCCTTCTGGTGCTTTATAAACTGCTTCATTAGGACGTGCTTGAACAACTGAATCTTTGTAGAATAAACTTCCTTCAGGAATCAAAGTATTAGTTGCAGCGTAATGATTAATAATATCATCTTTATTAATTATTACTTTATCTTTCATTTTTTCATATGCAGCTTGAGCAATTTGCATATAACTAATATTATCTTCTGTAATTTGTTGTCTTGGTTGAATATTAGCATTTGCATATGGTACGTTAATTGGTTCAATCGCACTATTAACCTTCATTGTATAACCGATATACAATACTAAAATACCTAACACCGCACAAATAATAGTTACCGTATTCCTATTTCCTAAAAACTTTTTAAATTTAATTTTTGTACTATTCATATTATTTCACCCTTTCTAATCTTCAAAAATATTTAGTACTACCTATAAATTTATAGATAACATAAATCAGGTTAGTGTCTGCTATCCCTATGATATTATTTTATCTACTTTTATAATTTTCTTCAATGGAATTAAAAAAGTTTATGTAAATTAGACAAAAATAGTATCACAAGCAACCCCTCTATGCTAATATAAGTATATACCAATTACAAATTAAAAACAATCTTAATATTATTATTTTAATTTGTATGTTATAATTCTATTAGAGGTGTATGATGAAGAAATTTATATATTTAAATATCTTCATAGTACTTAGTTTATTATTAGTAGGATGTGGAAATAAAAGCTATTTAGAAGAGATTAGTTATTCTAAATATAAGAAAATGATTGATAATAAGGAAACGTTTGTAATTGAAGTCGTTCAAGATGGATGTTCAAATTGTGCAACATTTACTCCAAAGTTTAAAGAAGTATTAGAAGAAAACAAATTTAAAGCCTATAGCGTTAATCTAACACAACTATCTCAAGATGATAATAAGTCATTTGGAAAAGATACTGGAGTTGAAGGAACACCTACTGTAATATTTTATAAAGATGGAAAAGAAACAAGTACTATGGATAGATTAGTTGGAGCTAATATAAGTAAATCAACTATTAAATCTAAATTAGTTAAATTAGGTTATATAAAATAAAAAGGAATGAATTATCATTCCTTTTATTTTTTTACACTATGGTGTTATAGATACATCTACACCAAAGTCATTTGATAATGTTTTACGAAGAAATTCACTTTCATATTTCTTTTCTAAAGTATTTTTATTCTTATTTTTAAATTGTGTGTAATAAGTATTGTAATAAGTATCTGCTCTTTCAGAGTCCTTTTTAATTTGCTTTAATTGATCAGATGTTATTTCAATCTTATATTCATAAGAATCTCCTACTCCATTTGTTTTATCAGCATATTTACTTGCTTCTGCACCAGTACCTTGATTTGTAAAATCATTAGTAATATATCTAATTTTATTGTACCAGTTAGCACCAACATTATCTTCTCTTGCTGGGAAAGGATCACTTAAAGATATGCTCCTATATATATAATTATTAGAACCGTTATTACATTCTGTAATACAAGTTGTTTTCTTTGTTGGATTGCTTCCATACATAGCAACACATTTATCTACACAACATTGTGTTGTACAAGATTCATTACCATTACATGATTTTGTACAACATTCATCGTATATACAAGCAGTCCAATTATTATCACCTAAAGTTCCTTTTCCAGTTAATGAATCACATTTAGATTCATCACATGATGTACAGCAACCTGGTTGTCCAGGAGTACATCTTTCTCCATTATATGTTGTTTTAACGTCAATCCAGTTACATCCTTCACATAATTCTGGACAATATTTTGCTCTACAAATTTGATTTGTTCCACAGTATTTATTACAATCAAATTTACAATTTGTCTCAAAACAACTTTGATATTCTGATGTTCCAATTTTATTTTTACATACTTCACAATATTCAGTTTCTACTTCATAATCACATGTATATTGTGTTTGTAATTCATGACATAATCCACCAACAAAGTCTAATTTTAATTTAGAAGTCTTTGCATTTGCTGCTGTTTTATATCTATCTATACTTGGATAGCAATTCTTATTTAATCTTTCAATATATCTAGGTAAAGTATAACTATATTGTATTTCTTTACAGAATCCATTTGCTGATCTTATATCTCCTTGACACCTTGAACTATTTCTATAAATTACATCTTCTGATGCAGCTTGAGCACTAATATAACTACTAGGTAACGCATAATATACTGAATATGTATATTGTCCTGTACCTTTTGCTGTATCAACTGATGATGTAGTTGCATTCTCACATTTGAAATTTGTTTGTCCTTCTATTCTTACTTTATATCCTGCTGGTAAATTTTTTCCATTTATAAAACATACATAAGCATTTGTATTATAATTAGTATTTTCACTTGGCATACAAATAACTGGTATTAATTCAACTTTTTCTTCTGTATCACCACAACCATTTTTATTATAATCTAATACAGTAATTGCTAAATCATTCTTTTGAACTATTTTATCTAAATCCACGTCTCCTTCAGACATATTTTTAATAATAGAATTAACTCTTGATTTAGCTCTTGTTCGAGTAAGTTCAAAATCATATTTCATATCTAGATAGTATCCTACCATTTCTTCTTGTAAAGCTCTATCTTTATCAGCACTATCTCCATTATATCCTTTCCATCTAGTTATTGAATCACAAATTGGATATTCTGCTTTCTTTTTACTTGAACATTCATAATCGCCCATCTTAGTTTTATCGAAATAGACTTCGTTTCTGCCTAAAGTTGGTTTTTTAGTTGATACAACAGTCTTTTTACCATATTTTATTGTACCAATACTGTCATAATGTTTTTTCAATAAACTATTTTTATAGTTATCACTTTCGTTTCCAGAAAGCCAACTAGATAAATCAGCTGATTTATATTCTAATTTACAAGAATTAGTATATGTCATTAAATAAGAGAATGTAATGTTTGAACTTGATGTAGTTGATAACAATATTTTTTGTTTTGTTGGAAGTTCTTTTAATTTAACATCTTCATCACATGTAACTCTATAGTACTTAATATCAGAGTATTTTTGTCCGCCAACCTTATATTCTACATCTTGTCCTGTTGACTCTCCTAGTGATCTAAAATCATCATTAGAATCATAGCAAATCTTTGCAGATATATCATCGGTCTTTAATCCAGTAGCAGAACTACTGTTTGAAGTATAATTATTACATGTTGTACCCGGTTGACTACCACCATTATATTGAGTACCATTCTTTTTAACTTTTGTTTTATCATAATTATTAATATAGGTATTACATTTTTGGTCATTGTCACATCCTGTTCCTGACGAAAGACTGGCACATTTACTTACGCAATCAGTTTTATCAGGTTCTTTAGTTTTACAATATGCTGCTGCACAGGCCATTCTAGCAGGTGTTCCCTTATCAGTAATTTTTCCACATGTAGATTCACAACCAAAGCACTCATCACAAATTTCTTTAAGCCAGTAAATACCCATTCCATAACCTTTTCCTGAGATATATGGTGTACCATCTGCGTAATAATATTCACCATCAATTGCACTTACTTTATCTATTTTAGAATTACTACTTGTAACTAATTTTCCTACGTTAGAACCATTACTATCAACACGTAAAGCGTTGTAAAGAATTGAAACTCCAAAGCAACCAGCTGTTTCAGAAACAGTTACAAAATGATATGTGTTTCCAGTCCAATGTATATATAATATTTCAGCTGTTATGTAGTAATCTCCACCTTTAGATTTCATATCTTGATATTGTTCTTCATTCAAACCAAAAAATTCTTTTGCTTCTTTATCTTTACCATCAACTATTTTTTGTAAAAACCAGTCTTTCAAAAAACCAGTATCATCTGATAAATCTTTGTCATAATCACTATCTAAAATATAACTTGAAACAGTACCACCTATTATTCGACCATAAATATCCGAATCAACAAAATAATCACCTTGTTTATTATAGTCATCCATACTAATTTGAGTATTTTGACATGCGCTAGAACCACTTAATCTTATATTTAAGTCATTAGTATATTTAGATGAAATATCTGTTCCACTTGGATTAGATGACCATACATCTGCTGCACGCCCAACTAAAGTTGCAGAATTTCCACCAGTATATTTATATAATTGAAATCTAACTCCTAAGGTACTAACTGCCCAACAGTTACCAGTGTTACAACCATTACCACCTGATGTGGCAGTAGCAGATCCTGATGCGTTTCCACTTGAACTATAATAACAAACTGCATATGCTCTATCAGTTATAGAGAGAATAATAACAAATATAAATAAAATGATAATTTTATAAGATTTTTTCATATTTATCTCTCCTTAAAATCAATTTTAATTTTGTTTCTATTTTTATATTTATGTATGAATACTATTAATGAAATGATAACAACTAATGCAATAACAATTATTACTATATTTTTTTTAATAAATTCTAGTATAACATTGTGTTCTTCCTCTACTTCTATTTTTTTATTTGCATCTTCTTGTTCTTTTGCAAGAGTAAATTTAAATGACTCTTCATCAACACCTCTAACATCTACATCAGACTTACAAATATAAAACTCTTCAGTATGACCTTTACATTCATCCCTTAAGCTATAAGGATTATAATAAGGTATTCTCATAGTAATTGTATTTAAAAGTAATCCACTACATTTTGTTTTAGAACTAGCATAAATAAATATTTCAGCATTATAACCTCCAAGCATATATACAGCTTGTCTAGAATAACTTCCATTTTTAGTGTCACTATAATTAACTCTATTATTACCAAATTCTACATATAATTCTTCTGATATGTTATTTATTGATAAATCATATGTATAATGTATATCGTCAAAACGTTTAGCATCCTTTTCAGATGGTAATCTTAATTTTATACTTGCGTCAACTTGATTAGCTAAAAGTTGATATTCTTTTTTCAATTGTGTTGGACATGTTATTGTTGCTGCATTAACTTTTACACCAAAAAATAAAACTAATGTTAAGATACAAATTAACAAGATATATTTATTTTTCATAGCATTCTCCTATCTATCCTACTATTACTAGTATAAAATAAATTGAATATCTTTTCAATAAATATATAAAATAAAAGGAATGATAAATCATTCCTTTTTATTATTATTTTAAATAATCATCTGTTTCTAATATTCCACTTATTGTATTTGTTATCTCTTGTTCTTGTATTTCTCTACTTCCTAATGCCCTTTGTACTCCTCCATATGTTTTCTTTGATTTAATTGTTACTGTTACTTTTGGTGGACATTCATCAATATCTTTGAATATTATTTCATAATCATTATTATTTAAATCTGCTGAAGCTGCAAATTTTGTTATAAATAATTCTACAAATCTTTCTTTAATTATTCTTATTGTTCCTGGTGTATATGCTGCACAATGGATTGATTCTGGATCAGTTGCTTGAGTTACACCATCATATCCAAGTCCTCTATCATAAGCCACCTTATCTACTGAATCTTCCATTGCTGATTTTGTAATTTCTTTTAAAGAGTAATAGTTTTGTTCATCTGTTACTGTTACATCTCCAAATACATTTATTAGAACTATTCCTAATAATCCTAGAACTAAGAATAAATATCCCCAATACGATACCTTCATTCTCTATTACCCCCTTCCGTCCTTAGATACGGTTACACCGAAATCTTTTTGAAGTACTGAGTTTAAGAATTCACTTTCGTATGCTTTAGCACCTTTTGAAGTGTTCTTATTCTTAAATTTTGTATAGTATGTATTATAATCATTATCTTTCTTTTCAGCTTCTTTTTTAATTTTCTTCAATTGATCAGATGTTATTTCAATCTTATATTCATAAGCATCATCATCACCATTAGTTGCATCTGCATATTTACTTGCTTCTGCACCTGTTCCTTGATTAGTTGAGTTATTTGTAATGTATTGAACCTTATTATACCAGTTTCCACCTACATTATCTTCTCTATCTGGGAATGGATCAGTTAATGAAATATTTCTATAAACATAAGTTCCAGATCCATTATAACATTCACTAATACATTTTCCTTTTTCTGTTGCATTACCTCCATACATTGTAACACACTTATCTACACAACATTTTGTAGTACAGTTTTCATTTCCGTTACATGCTTTTGTACAACATTCATCATATATACATGATGTCCAGTTATTATTTCCAAGTGTTCCTTTTCCTTCTAATGAATCACATGTTGTTGTATCACATGATGTACAGCATCCTGGATCACCTGGATTACATTTACCATCTACTTTAACTTCAATCCAGTTACATCCTTCACATAATTCAGGACAATATTTTGCTCTACAAATTTGGTTTGTTCCACAATATTGGTTACAGTCAAATTCACAATTTTTCTTGTAACATTCTTCATATGCAGGTGTTCCTAATTTGTCTTGACAAGCTGAACAGAATTCAGTTTCTACTTTATAGTCACAAACATATTTATCCTTAAGTTCATGACATAATCCTGCTTCGAAATCTAGATTAATCTTTGTCTTTCTCGCATTAGCTTTAGTAGCATAATCATTTATTGTTTTAAAGCATGCTGTGTTTTTACTTTCAATATATTTAGGTAATGTATAACTATATTGTACTTCAGTACAGAAACCGTTTGCAGATTTAACTGCATCTTGACAATCTTTATCATTTTTAAAGATTTCATCTTCGCTATCTGCTTGAGCACTAACATAACTACTTGGTAATGCATAATATACTGAATATGTATATTTACCTTCACCTGTTTCAGTATCTATTTTTGTATCTACTGCATTTTCACACTTAAAGTTTGTTTGTCCTTCTACCCTTACTTGATATCCTTCTGGTAAGTTTTTACCATTAATCAAACATACATAAGTACTTGTAGATTTTGTACTTGAATCAGGCATACAAATTATTGGTAATAATTCAACCTTCCTAGTAGATTCATCACACACATCTTTATTATAATCAAGAACTGTAATTGATAATTCATTTTTATGAATTATTTTATTTAAATCTACTCCACCAGTTGTTAATCCATTTATTAATGTCTTAATTCTATTTTTAGCACTGCTATGAGTATTTTCTAAATCATATTTAATATCTAGATAATATCCAACAGCAGCTTCTTGGAATGCTTTATCTTTTTCAGTTTCTTCATGATTTTTATATTTTTTCCAAGCATCAATTGATACACAAATTGGATCAGTTTTCTTACCAGCACATTCAAAGTTCTTCATTTGACTTGCACTAAATTTAACTTCGTTAGCACCTAAAGTAGTTTTCTTAGTTGATACAACTGTTTTTCCATTTAATTTTATTGATCCTATACTATCATGATGTTTCTTTAATAAACTCTTACTATAATTTTCTTCTCCTTTTAACCAATTTGTTTCATCAGCTGATTTATATTCTAGTCTACAAGTATTTGTATAAGTTAATAAATAAGAGAAAGTTATATTAGAATTTGAAGTTGTTGATAATAATATCTTTTGTTCAGTTGGTAATTCTTTTAATTTTGCATTTTCAGTACATACTACTCTATAATATTTAGTTTCTGAATATACATTTCCACCAACTTTATATTCAATATCTTGACCAACTTCTTCTCCAGCTGCTTTAAAGTCTTTATTATTGTCATAACAAATTCTTGCAGATAAATCATCAGTCTTTAATGCTGCTGTATCTTCTTTTCCTACTGGAGCAGGGTTACAAGTTGTTTCAGGTTGAGTTCCACCTTTGTATTCAGTTCCATTTTTAGTAACCTTTGTATTACTATAATTATTTATATAAGTATCACATTTTTCTGATTCATCACAACCCTCATTTTTTGGAATTTGTGCACAGTTTTTAACACAATCTGGATTGTTTGGATCTTTTTTACTACAATATGCTGTTGCACAGGCCATTCTAGCTGGTGTTCCCTTTTCTTTACCACCAGTTGAAGAACAAACTTTGTCACATCCTCCACATGCATAACATACTTGTTTAATATTATAAATACTCATTCCATATCCATTGTTAGACATAGATAAGTCAGTACCACTTTCAGCTCTTCCTTGCTTATCAATTCTAGCAGGAACTATATCTCCAACGTCAGTACCAGCAAATGCTGCAGTTGGTTTAGAAACTAATAGGTTATTAGCCATTTCGTCTCTTCTATAGTAACCACTTTTAGATGAACTACTTGGTATTTCTGAATATGGTAAATAATAACTTTGGGAAGTACCCCATCCACCACTACAACTATTTCCTTGATAGTGAGTTACTTTATACATCATTTCTGCTGTAACATAATAGTTACCACTTAACAATTTAATATCTTCAAGTTGGGCTTTTGTCATTCCCCATCTATTAAGCACTTTTTGATCATTATCTTTAATTAAATCTTGTAATAAGTACGTATTAATTACACCACTAATTGGTTTTGCATTTTCACCAGTACCTGTCCATACAAGAGCAAATTTATATGCTTGTCCATCTGAAACTTGACCTCTTATGTTACCATTTTTCATAGTTGCACCACTATATTGATTATTATATGTTGTTCCAGATATAGTATTACTTGTATTTATATGATTTACGTTATTTCTACTTATTCTTATTTGTAAATTGTTAGTATTATGTGATGAATATCTTCCACTTGCTTGTACATCTTCACTCCATATATCTACAGAGTGACCAATCATTGTTGTTTTATTTGAACCTTTTTTATATTGGTATATTGTAAGTCTCATACCAACAGTTCCATTATAGCTCCAAGACCAATAATCATAATTACCGCAAGTCCAATAACCTCCACCTGGTCCATATCCTGGATGGGAAGTTGTATAAGATCCTCCGTTACCACTGGTATTAGTATCTATACATATTCCATCACCAGCATTTACAACAGTTGGAACAAAAGCAAATGCAAGTATTAAAACAAATAAATATTTTAACTTTTTCATTTCTTAACCTCCAAGTCGATTTTGGCTCTTTTCTTAGCTTTATTTCTATTATCAATTACTATTACGCATAAAGCTATAATCACTATTACTACAATAACAATTCCACAATATTTTAATACATTGATAATAGCATTGTCCTTTTTATCCTCTGTTTCTTCTTTAGTTTTTGCTTTAGCTTTTGCTTCTCCTTCTTTCAACAATTCTTGGAATCTTGTTTCAGAAATATCATAAACATCTAAATCTCTTTTACAAATTGGATATTCCTCAGTATGTCCCTTACATTCATCTCTATCACTATATGGATTATAGAATGGAACATATTGTTTAATTGTATTTAAAAGAGTTCCTTTACATTTCGTATTAGATGCTGCATATATTTCTATTTGAGAAGTATATCCACCTGTTTTATAGTATGATTCACTAGTAAAAGTTCCGTTCTTTGTACGATCATATGTAATTACATCTGTTCCAATAACTAAATAAATATCTGTGGAGATATTATTAATAGTTAAATCGTATGAATAATATAATGAATCATAATCTCTTAATTCTTGTTGTGTTGGTTGTCTAAATTTTATTTTTACTTCAACTTGATCAGCAATTGTTTGGTATTCTTTCTTTATTTCTGTTGTACATGTATCAGTTGCTGCATTAACATTTATATTAAAAAATACTACAAACAAAATACTAATTAACAAAAAATATTTCTTCTTCATAATCTTTCTCCTATCCTACTATTAATAGTATAAATTAACATTTATTTTTTTTCAATAAAAAAACATTATTTTAAAAATAATGTTTTATTTTTTATTAATAAAATTTTTCTTTATGTTTTTTTTAGGCATCATAACAGGAAAATCATTAATTACTTCAATTTTATATTTTTTAGTTTTTCCTTCTAATTCTTCTCCATCAACGCACCATTTATCATTTTCTTCTTTAAAATTTATTTCTAATTTAGATGTTTTATAAAAATAGAATCCTGGAACTTTTCTTATATCTCCTGCTGTTATATATAATAGACTTTTAACTATATCTTTTCTTTTAGATAAATTACAGAATAATACCTCAAATTTATTATCATCTAAATATACATCATTATAAAAATTATCTATTCCAGCTATATGGTTTGCATTACTAATAAGTATAAATGAAAATAAACCTTTATACTCTTCTCCATTAACTTTATAACTTAACTCATGAAGTCTAGTTCTTCCAAGTATGTGTTTAAATCCTTCATATAAATATGCTAAATATCCTAATCTTTTTTTACTATCTCTACTTGTTTCAAATGGAACAGTCATAAATTTACCAAAACCTGCAACATATACAAATGGTTTATTATTTACTTTGCAGATATCTATATTTTTAACTTCACCATCTAGTAGTTGCTTTAGATTATTAATAATATCATTCCCATATCCAAACATAGCTCCTATATCATTAGTTGTTCCAAGAGGTATATGGGCAAGAACAAGTCTCTTTTCTCTATTAAGATTTCCTGTAACAGCTTCATTAAATGTTCCATCTCCACCTAATGATATAACTAGATCAACATTATCATCTAAACCTTCAACTATTTCTTTGATATTTCCTTTGTATTTAGAAAAGATAATTTCTGGATCATAATCATTCTCTAATAGAATATCAACATAACTAGCTAAAAAATTCTTTTTAATGCTTCTTCCACTATGCGAATTATATATTACAACACACTTTTTCATATTCTCACTTCTTCACGTATATATTACCATATTTATAACCAAAAGTATATAAATAAAAAAGATTGGTATTACCCAATCAAGTTTTCTAAATATTTAATTTCATCGAACTTATATATAATTTTATAATTACTAGAATCATTTCCATAATAAACTATATAGTATTTATTATATGATATATTATTTTCTTTTGCTTTTATTACACATTTAGGTGTTCCATCATCATTAAAATCACATTTTTCTTTATTCTTTTTTACTATTTTTTTAAGTTTATCATCTTTTATATCTCTATAATTTAAATATATTCTATTATCTTCTCCTTTTTCACTATAGAAACTATATTCAACAATAGTAATTTTTTGTTCTTCTCTATATTCTCTAATATTTATACCTAGATAAAACATAAAAATAAAGAATGTTATAAGTAATATTAATTTTTTCATTATTTTTCTCTCAATTCTAAGTAAATAATAAATCCATATAAAATATTTTTATAGTTTTGTGGAATAGACTTAGTTAATTTAATTTTCTTTTTACTTTCATCAAATAAATCTTCCATTTTTTTAGTTGAATAGTCATATGCTCCAGAGTTTTTAAATATATTTTGAACTTTTAAAATATCATTAGCTGATAAATTGTTTTTACCATAATATTTTAATAATTCTTCTTTATATTCTGTATTTATAGCATATGAATATAAAATAGTTTGTTTATACTCTTCGATATCTGAACAACTCTTACCTATTTTATTAGAGTTTGCAAAAATTCCAAGAATATCATCTTTTATTTGGAAAGCAATACCAAGAGGTTCAGCTATTCTTTCAATAGATCTAATAGTATTTTTATTAGCTCCACCTAATGTAAGACCTAAAGCAAGTGGCCCTATTAATGTATACCAAGCTGTTTTTAATCTATATATTTCCATAATATCTTTTTCTTTAGAAGTAAAACTAGAATTATGTTTTTCTAAGAAAGGAAGCACAACATCTATAACTTCTCCTTTTCCTGTATATATCAAGATATCATTATATAGTTTTAATAATTTTGCTAGATTATCATCTTTTGAATAATTTTCAACAATTATGTTATTAGATAAGAAGAAACCTATATCTCCAGCACATAACGCAACAGCAGTAGCAGTTGATTCTTTATCTTCTTCAAAATTATCTTTATTAGATTGAATTTTATTATATTCTATTTTATTTCTATTATGAATTGTTTTTTTACCTCTTCTAATATCAGCTTTATCAATAATATCATCATGAACTAAAATTGAAGTTTCAAAAGTTTCATAAGCTACTGCAAGCGGTAAATAGTAATTATCTTCTTTTTTACTAGCTATATTGTAACCAAGTGATATCAAAAAACCTCTTATATTTTTACCACCGAAATTCATATTAGCTAAATCTTCTATTGATTTCTTCGCTATATTATTATCATCCTTCTTTATAAAAGCTTTATTAGTTTTTATTAAAGATTGATTTATCTCTTTCATTCTATCTAAATATAAAAAATAAAATTCTGTTAAATTTCTATAATCTAATATTTCTTCATATTTAATATTTTTAGTACCGATAATTAATATATTAGTATTACTATTTAATTTTTTCTCTTTTTTAATAAAATCATAATAATCACTTATATCATTACATATTACGACTTTGCATTTTTGATTCCATAAACTAAATAGATCACCAACATTTGTACTTAAATCATCATTTACAATGATAACATAATCAGTATTTTTAGCTATTTTTTCAGTATATCTTATTTCATTTAAACCTTTTTTAGGAATTGTTATCATTTTTCCACTCCTTAAACAACTATTTTATTTTATCATTAATTCATTTTAATTAAAACTTTATTTAGATATCTTTACCAAAATAGGATAATGATCACTAAAATATCTTAAGTCTTTAGATTTAATAATATCTATTTTTTCTATTTTCCAATCCATCGGAATAAATATATGGTCAATTGGTAATTTGTCTTTTTGATATTTCCATGTCATTTCATTATTAGGTATTCTTTTATAATTTATAGATTCTAAATTCTTTATGAAGTTTTTAAATCTAGGTAGATTAGTATTCATATTAAAATCTCCTGTTAAAATAACTGGATACTTAGATCTCTCAATCATTTTTTGTAAATAATTAAGTTGTCTTATTTGAATTATTGCTTGTTTTGTTTCTAAATGAGTATTAATAAAATTAACTCTTCCAAAGCCTTCAATATCTATAATACAACTAGTAACCACTCTTGGTCTTAAAGATTTTGTTCTTATACTTGAAGTTATATCAGAAAACTTTCTAGGAATCCAAGGAAGAACTTTAGTCTTAGATGATATAACTTTATTTTTAGTAATAATACTAGCAGTTTCATTAAATCTATCAAATATACTTATTTTTTTAACAAATAAAGTACTTCCGTATCTAAAAGAACCATAAATATTATATTTAGGTTTTAAAATTAATCTTAATCTATTAATAAACTTTCTAACTAATTCTTGAGTACCTAAAATATCAATATTATATTCATCCAAAAAAGTTCTTAAGATCAAAGCATTATCATTTCCTCTTAAGTCTCTACCATCATAATTACTTATCTTATATTGATTTTGAATATTCATTGTACCTACTACTATACTCTTTTTCATAAGTTCTCCTATATCACAAATATATAATAACATAAAATAAACAAAAAAAAGAACCAAATGGTTCTAAATTCTATAAATGGTGTCCCGTTGGAGATTCGAACTCCAGACCCTTTGATTAAAAGTCAAATGCTCTACCGACTGAGCTAACGGAACAAATGGCTGCCTCGGCTAGATTCGAACTAGCGCATGTCAGAGTCAAAGTCTGATGCCTTACC
>CAZOBH010000007.1:38183-47669 GCA_964578175.1 uncultured Clostridium sp. | reverse complement strand
AGCAAATAGCGAAAAAGATATCTTAAATATGAACTTCAAAGGAACAGGAGCATGGGAAACAGATGCTTGGGATGATAACAATAACAATATAATGGATGGAGCAAGTTACATAAAAGTAAAATTACCAAAAACATTTGTAATGCCAGCGCATGATGTTACATTTTATGCAATTAATAATGCACCAGCTCAAATAACTGCTCATAATTAGAAATTTATAAAAAAAGGACTTTAAATTTATCTAAAAGTTCTTTTTATTTTGTGTTAGAATAGGTATGGATGTGATGATATGAATATAGTAGTTGAAGAATTAATTCCAGAGTTCCAAAATGGAGAACATTCAAATATTGGAACAATTGGAGTAGCAATTGGATTTGTAATTATGATGATTTTAGATATTGCATTAGGTTAAATAGAAAGAAGGTAGTTAGATGTTTATATTATATTGTATTATTACAGCTGTTGTTTGGGGAATGGGGGAAATGCTTTATAAAGCAGGAGCAAGAGAAAATGAATCTAATTCACATTTAAAAACAGCAGTTTTAGTTGGAATTGCTCTTGGACTTCACGCTATATTTACTCTTTTAGTAACTGATATTAACTATAATCCAATAAATATAGTTATGTATTTACCAGTTTCATTTTTCTATATTTTAGCTATGATTATTGCATACTTTGGATATAAATTTTTAGAAGATTCAATAGTAGCACCTATTAATAATTCAGGTGGTTCAATTGCAGCAATTTTATGCGCAATATTTTTAAAAGAAACTTTAAATATACCATCTATCTTAGGAATATTTTTAATAGGATTTGGTATTATTAGTATTGGATTTATCGAATCTAGAAGAGAATCTAAAAAGAATAAAACTAATATGAGAGTTGTATCAGTTATACTTGCAGTAATCTATGCCTTTTTAGATTCCGTAGGAGAACTATTAGACGCAATGTGGCTTGATATAGAAACAACTCATTTAGTAGGAGTAACAGAAAAGAATATTGAGATGGTTGCTAATACATCTTATGAATTAACTTTCTTGATCCTAGCAGGTATTTTTGGATTATACTTATTCCTTAAACATGATAAATTAGATATTAAAAATCAAAAAGCAAAAATTGGTGCAGCTGTTCTAGAAGTAGTAGGACAATATACTTATATTTATGCTATGTCAGGAAAAGCATCAGTAGCAGCACCAATAATTTCAAGCACATGTATCTTCAGTATGTTATTTGCTCATATTTTCCTAAAAGAGAAATTAACTGTTAAAGAATATATTTCTATATTTATTGTAATTGTAGGTATATTTATTCTATCTATATACTGGGAATAATGGTGATAATATGCTTATATTATTTGATTTAGATGGAACTTTATGGGATACATCTCATTCTACTTTAGAAAACGCAAATATTATTTTAAGAAAATATAACTTAAAAGAAGTAGATATGAATATTGTTGTATCAAACATGGGAAAGAATATAGAAGAATGTTCTAAAAGTTATATGCCAGAACTTGAAAAAGATAAAAGAATCTCTATTCAAAAAGAGATAATAGAGAATAATACTAAGGATATAATTAATAATAAAAAAGCAATTATATATAATGGAGTAGAATTAACTATTAAAGAATTAAAAAAGAAATATATCTTAGGTATAGTTACTAATTCTACTAAAGAATATGCAGAAGCTTTTATAAAACAAAGTAATTTAAATGGATACTTTGATGTTGTAATTGGTGCAGCAGATTTTAATTTAGATAAAGGAATTGTATTAAAAGAAATAAAAGAACAATATAATTTAAATACATATTATGTTGGGGATACAATTATGGATGAAGAAGCTGCAGAATATGCTGGAGTTCATTTTGTATATGCTAGTTATGGTTTTGGTGATTCAGTAGATTCTGATTATCAAATAGATAATATTGAACAATTAGTAGATTTATAAAAAAGGATTATTTTTTATCAAATAATCCTTTTACTTTATCAAACATATCAGATGCATTATCTACTGTTACTTTTGCTTTAACAGCGTCAACTACTTGATTTATTTGATCATCTGGTAGGTCAACTCCAAGTACTTCTTCTACAGCTTTAACTGGGTCTTTTTGAAACTTTGAAGCAAAGTCTTTATCGTTTTTTACTTTGTTTACTACTTCATTAATCTTTTCTTTAATATCATTCATAGTATCTCTCCTTTCTTTTATAATACTAAAAAATAAATAAAAACAAAATAATTATGTTATAATTTAGTAGAGGGTGATATTATGATTAAACCAGAAAGATTACATAAAGGAGATAAAGTAGCATTAGTAAGTTTATCTAGTGGATTATTTGGGGATAAAGAAAATAGTGCTAGACTTGAAAGAGTTAAGAAAAACTTAAAAGAAATATTTAATTATGACTTTGTATTTATGCCTAATGCATTACTTGGAACTGAAGAAGTTAAAAAACATCCAGAATTAAGAGCAAAAGATTTAATGGATGCCTTTAAAGATCCTAGTATTAAAGGAATATTAACTTTAACTGGAGGTAATGATACAATTAGAATTCTTCCATATATAGATTTTGATGTTATTAGAAATAATCCTAAAGTATTTATTGGATTTTCTGATACAACTGCTAATCATTTTATGATGTATAAAGCAGGACTTGTATCATTTTATGGACCAGCTGCAGGAGTTGAGTTTAGTTTACCTAATCCTCCACAAGAAGATATAGATACTGTATTAGATACTATTTTTGAAGGAAAAGATAATATTGAATTAAATCATTATTTAAAATATGCTAATGATCCATTAGATTGGAGTACTAGTTTATTAGATTATCATGAAGATTTAACAGGATATGAATTATTAAAAGGTACTGGAGTAGTTGAAGGAGAACTTATTGGAGGATGTATTGATGTCTTTGCAATGATTAATGGAACTAGTATTTGGCCTAGTGTTGATTCATGGAAAGATAAAGTTTTATTCTTTGAAACTAGTGATGGACAACCTGAACCAGAATCAGTAAGGGATACTTTATACAGTATGGCATCTCAAGGAATACTTGGTAATTTAACAGCAATTCTTGTTGGTAGACCTAAAAATGGAAAGTATTATCAAGAATATAATGAGGTAATACTTGAAGTATTAGAAGATTTTAATATAGATATACCAGTTATTGTTAATTGTCATTTTGGACATGCATGGTTATGGCATGTAATGCCTATTGGATGCAAAGTAAGAGTAGATGCTGATAATAAAAAAATAACTTTAATAGAAAGTTCAGTAAAATAGTTTTTGACAAAATCGAAAATTTGTTTTATATTATTGTCAAATCGATGAAGAGGATATAATTATTTACTTCCTTAATTTAGTGAGTTTGGGATAGTGAAAACCAAATATTAATAGTAGATAGTTCCTACCTCTGAGTGAAATATGAAAATATTTTCGGGTAAAACCGTTATCAAATTAAGTTAATTAGAGGATGGTACCGTCTTATAGACTCCTTTTGTACCAAACTCTTTTTTATTTTTTAGGAGGATATTATGAGAATAAACAATAGTTATTTCTTTACTTTGAGAGAAGATGCTAAAGATGAAGAAAGTAGAAGTGGAAATCTTTTAGTAAGATCAGGAATGATTAAAAAAGTTGGAGCAGGTATATATATGTATTTACCTATGGGACTTAGAGTATTTGATAAAATTAAAAAGATAGTTAAAGAAGAGATGGATAAATCAGGTGCTCAAGAATTATTAATGCCTAGTTTAATACCAAGAGAATACTATGATAAATGTGGAAGAACTGAATCATTTGGTTCTGATATGTTTAAATTACAAGATAGAAAAAATACTGATATGGTTCTTGGTCCTACTCATGAAGAATTATTTACTATTGCTGCTAAAAATATGGTAAGAAGTTATAAAGATTTACCATTTAATTTATATCAACAAGCTGATAAGTTTAGAGATGAGCCTCGTCCTAGATATGGTCTTATAAGAGTAAGAGAATTTGTTATGAAAGACGCTTATTCTTTTGATAGAGATGAAGAAGGTCTTGATAAGTCTTATGAAAAGATGAGAATTGCTTATAACAATGTTTTTGATAGAATCGGAATTAATTATAAAATGGTTAGAGCTGATGTTGGTGCGATGGGTGGTAGTTTATCTGAAGAATATCAAGCAATAACAGATATTGGAGAAGATACAATTGTATTATGCGAAAATTGTGATTATTCTTCTAATATTGAAGTTAGTGAACATGTAGTTGGAAAAGAAAATGATACTGAACTTAAGAATATTGAAATGATTGAAACTCCACACCAAGAAACAATAGAAGATGTATGTAAGTTCTTAAATCTAGATATAACACAATCAGTAAAAGCATTACTTATGAATATAGATGGAGAATTAGTAATTCTATTTGTTAGAGGTAATCGTGAACTAAATGAGAATAAAGTATTAAAATTACTTAAAGCTAAAGAAATTAATTTTGCAGATGATGAGTTAATTTCTAAATCTAATGCAGTACCAGGTTATACTGGACCAATTAAATTAGAAGGGTGCAAAGTAGTTGTTGATAATGAAGTTCTATCAATGAAGAATTTCTGTTGTGGAGCTAATAAAGAAGGATATCATTATATTAACGCTAATGTTAAAGATATTAATTATGATATAGCGGGAGATATAGTTAATGTAGTTGAAGGAGATACGTGTCCTAAATGTGGTGGAAAACTTTATTTCAAAAAAGGAATTGAAATTGGTAATTTATTTAAACTAGGTACTAAGTATGCAGAAAAATTAGGTCTTACGTATCTAGATGAAGATAATAAAGAACATCCAGTTGTTATGGGATCTTATGGAATAGGTGTAGGTAGAGTAATGGCAGCAGTCGTTGAACAAAATAATGATGAAGCTGGAATGATTCTACCAATGAATATTGCTCCTTATCATGTAAGTTTAGTTCAAATAGATATGAATAATGAAGAACAAACTAAAGTGGCTGAAGAAATTTATGAAAAATTAACTAATTCTGGAATTGAAGTATTATATGATGATAGAAATGAAAGACCTGGAGTTAAATTTAATGATATGGAATTAATTGGTATACCTTTAAGAATTACTGTTGGTAAAAAAATAGCTGATAAACAAGTAGAATGGAATGAAAGAACTGGAAATAAAGAAGTAGTATCAATTGATGAAATTATAGATAAAACTATAAAATATGTTAAAGACAATTTAAAATAAATTGTCTTTTTTTGAGTTTATTAATATATTTGATATAATATAAGTGGGTGATGGTAATGTTTGAGAAAAAGAAAACTGCAATAGTACTTGAAGGCGGAGGAATGAGAGGATTATATACTGTTGGAGTATTAGATATTTTAATGGAAGAAAATATTTATACTGATATGGCAATTGGTGTATCAGCAGGATGTTTATTTGGAATTAATTATAAGTCTAAACAAAAAGGAAGAGCGCTTAGATATAATAAGAAATATTCAAGAAGTAAGAATTATATGGGGATTGAATCATTAATTAAAACAGGAAATATTATGAACAAAGAATTTTGTTTTGATAAACTGGTTAATGAATTGGACCCATTTGATTTTGAGACTTATAAGAAAACTAAAATGAAATTTTATGCAACTGTAACTAATACTAGAACAGGTAAAGCTGAATACATAGAAATAGATGATTTAAAAGATCCTGATCAAATGGAATACTGTCGTGCTTCAGGTTCAATTCCAATGGTATCTAAAATGGTTGAAGTAAAAGGGGAAAAATACCTGGATGGAGCAATAGGTGACTCTATTCCTGTTAAGAAGGCTATTGAAGATGGATATCAAAAAATTATAGTTGTAACTACCAGACCCTATGACTATAAAATGGAATATAAAAATAGAAGAATTGCTAAAATTATGTATAGAAAATATCCTAAGTTTTTAAAAGCATTTCTAAATAGATATAAGATGTATAATGAAACAACTGATTATATAAAAGATTTAGAAAAAACAGGAAGAATAGTTGTTATAAGACCTAGTAAAAAAGTACCAGCTGAGCGTTTAGAAAAGAATCCAGCATTACTTCAAGAAGCATATAATTTAGGTAGAAGTGATACAAAGAAAAAGATTAAAGAAATTAAAAGATATTTGAAAGGATAATTATGGAGTTAAGAGAAGCAATAGAAACAAGAAGAAGTATAAGAAAATATACTGAACAAGAAGTAGATATAGATTTAGTTAAAGAAATAATAAAAGAAGGAACACATTCACCTAGTGGTCATAATAGACAACCATGGATGTTTAAAATATTAACTAAACAAGAAAAAGATGAAATTGCTGATACAATGTATGAAAAGTATAAAGATGTAGTTGGTCATACTGCACCACATACTGCATCAGTTATTAAAGAAATACCATTACTAGTATGTGTTTATTTAAATAATGGTGATAGTAATGAAAGAGATATAGATATCCTTTCAATCGGAGCAATAATTGATGAAATAATTTTACTTGCTACTGAGAAAGGACTAGGTACTTTATGGATTGCTAATACTAATTTAATTAAAGAAGAAATAAGAAAAATAACAAATGTAGAACTAGAAACTATATCTTGTATAGGATTTGGATATAAAGATCAAGATCCTCATAAGAGACCAAGAAAAGATATTAATGAAGTACTTTTATAGTACTTTTTTTATTTTATAGACAAATTAATAATTTAATTTTATAATTATATTAGAATAATTTTATAACGAAGGAGTTATATTTATGATAGATAATAAAAAGTTTAGATTGTGGGTTATGTTGTTAGGGGTATTATGTTTTTTAATACCAAATAATATTTTTGCTGAAGGAGAAACAGTAAAATTAACTGGTCCAACTAATATTGCACCTGGTGGAACAGTTGTTTATAGCATTGCCGTTGGAGGTGGAAATGGAGTTGTAAGCGGTGGAACATTTGATGCTGAAATTACTTTTGATCAAAATGTTTTAACTACTAAAGATACTACTGGAAATGGAAATTGGAAAGTTACAACAAAATTGAGTTCATCCGGTAAAAAAGTAGAATTTAAATGTGCTTCAAGTTGTCCTCAAACAATTGGAACTATTACATTTAGTGTTGCATCAAAACCTTCTGCTAATAGTGCTAATTTAATGATAAAAAATTCAAACTATACAAATGGAGAAGAGACTACGCCTTATGGACAAAATAGTTTGACTTTAAAAGTTCAATCAACAGATGCTACTCTTAAGTCTTTATCAGTTAATGGAACACCAGTTGATAAGTTTTCATCTAATAATTATAACTATGATGTAGCTGTTGCTGGTAACATTTCATCCGCAATAATTGAAGCTAAAACAAATAATGATAAAGCATCTTTAAAAACTGGTTATGGAAATAGAACTGTTGCTTTAGAATATGGAAATAATACTGTTAAAGTAATAGCTGTTGCAGAAAGTGGTAAAGAACAAGTTTATACTTTAAATATTTCACGCGAAGATATTAGAAGTACTGATACTACTTTATCTGGAATAACAATAGATGGAACTGCAATAGATGATTTTTCTCCAACAAAGTATAACTATACAATTAAAAAGTTTAAAGCGACTTCTGTTAAAATTGAAGCGATTCCTACTGATAGTAATGCTAAAGCTGAAGTAGCAGGACCACAAGTATTAGCTATAGGAGAAAATGAATTTGTTATAACTGTTACATCTGAAAAAGGAGATAAAGCAACATATTCAGTTATTATTAATAATGTAGATTCTAATATTAGTAAGATGTTAAAATCTCTTAATATACGTGGATATAATATTAACTTTGATAAAAATAATTATGTATATGAAATTAGATATAGTAAAAATTTAATTAAAAATCTTCATATTTATTGTCAACCAGTAGCTAAAGATGATGAAGTTACTGTTACAATTGAACCTGATATTAATAAAGATCCTAGTCTTGCTAAAGATTTAAAAATAGGAGATGAAATAAATATCACTATAACAGGTATAGATGGAGAAAGTAGTAAATACACAATTAAAATAGTTAAAGATAATAGAATTAATTTCTTTATGCTTTTAGAGATATTTATACTTATAGTACTTATAATAATTATTATTATTTTATATACTAAGAAAAAAGATTCTAAACCTAGTAAGAAAACTAGTACTAAGAAAAAGGAAATAGAGGATAACCAAGAAGATAGTAATGAAGAAATAGATGATTCTACTGACGAAGAAGAAGCTCCTAAAAAGGAAGTAATTCCAAGACGTGAAAGAAGAAGAAGAGGAGAAAAAGTAGAATTAGAACAAGAAGTTGAAGCGACAAAAGAACTTAGTACAGAAGAATTAAATTTAAAATAAATAGAAAGTGATATTTAGTTAATCTATTTATCACTTTTTGTATCTGGAGGTTAATATGAAAATATTTGTTCCTGATAAATATTATAAAGATATATATGATATTGATTATAAAAAATTAAAAGAGTCTGGTATAAAAACAATTCTTTATGATCTTGATAATACCTTAGCTTTAATATCTGAAGGTAAACCACCTAAGAAAGTATTAGATTTTATACATAAATTAAGACTTGATTTTGATATCTATATAGTGTCTAATAATAATTACAAAAGAATTTATAAGTTTTGTCATGAATTTGAACCTGATGCTGAATTTGTATCTTTTGCGTTAAAACCATTAACTAAAGGGTTTAAAGAAGTACAAAAAAAGAAAAAATACAAAAAAAGTGAAATGTGTGTTGTAGGGGATCAGTTAATGACTGATGTATTTGGTGGAAATAGATTTGGATGTATGACTATTCTTGTTGATCCATTAGGAAAAAAAGATTTAAAAGTAACTTTTTTTAATAGATTTTTAGAGAATAGAATAATTAATCATTTAAGTAAGAAACAAATACTAGAAAGAGGTAAATATTATGAGTGAGAGAAGATGTATAGGATGTGGGGTTAAACTCCAAGATAAAAATATTACTCAAGAAGGATATACATCTAACTTAGATAATTCTATATGTAATAGATGTTTTAGACTTAAAAATTATGGAGAGTATCAAATAGTTACTAAATCTAATGAAGACTTTATTAAAATACTTAAAGGAGTTAATAAAACTAAGGATTTAGTTTTATATATAGAAGATATTTTAAATATTGGTGAAGACTTATCTGAAATTAGAAAATATATAACTAATAAAATGATACTTGTACTTAATAAAAGAGACGTTTTACCAAGAAGTATTAAGGATGAAAAAATAATTGAATATTTTAAAAAATTAAATTTAGATTTCCAAGATGTTATTATAGTATCTACATCTAAAAATTATAATTTTGATGAATTGCTTAGTATGATTAAAAAATATAAAACTAGTAAAAATGTATATGTAGTTGGTAATACTAATGTAGGAAAGAGTAGCCTTATTAATAAACTTATGAAAGATTATTCTGAATATGAAGGCGACAAAGGCTTTGATATCGAAATCTATTACAT
>CAZOBH010000007.1:0-38173 GCA_964578175.1 uncultured Clostridium sp. | reverse complement strand
GGAGAATTAACTATATCTCCAATGCCATCAACTACGTTAAATAAAATTACTATTAAAATGAGTGATGATTTATATTTAATAGATACTCCGGGATTAATAGATAGAGGAAATATAATTAATTTTATAGATAAATCTGAATATAAAAAGATTAGTCCTAAGAAAGAAATTAAACCTAAAACATATCAAATTAGACCTGGTCAATGTTTAGTTGTTGGTGATTTCTTTAGAATAGATTATGTAGAAGGAGAGAAGAATAGTTTTACTTTCTTCGTATCTAATGATCTTAAAATAAAAAAATATTTTAATATGAGTAAATGTAATAAAGCTCGTGATTATCCTAAGAAGAGTTTTGAAATTGGATTCCATGAAGATTTAGTTATTTCTGGATTAGGATTTATTAAAATTGTTAATGAAGCAAAGATAGATGTATATGCAGACATAAATATTAAAGAGTTCCAAAGAGATTCTTTGATTTAATTGATAAAAAGGTTTGTATTTACATCCTTTTTTGTTTTATAATGATAATGGGTGTAAATATGAAACTAGATGTGAATGGATTAGAAATTAATTATATAGATTATGGTAATAAAAAAGGTAAACCAGTAGTACTACTTCATGGTTGGGGACAAAATATTGAAATGATGAAACCTATTGGTGATAAATTAGAAAAAGATAATAGAATAATTATTTTAGATTTTCCAGGATTTGGTAATAGTCCTGAACCTAAAAAAGAAATGAGTGTTTATGAGTACTGTGATGTTTTAGAAGAGTTACTTAATAAACTTAAAGTAAAAAATCCAATATTAATTGGTCATTCTTTTGGCGGAAGAATAGCTATTATTTATGCATCACGTAATAAAATAGATAAGCTAGTTTTATTTGGAAGTCCGTTTAGAAAAGAAATAGAAAAAGTAAGTTTTAAAGTAAAAGTATTAAAATTTATGAAAAAAGTTCCAGTTATTAAGAATCTTGAAGGATTTGCTAAGAAGCATATTGGAAGTCAAGATTATAAATCAGCAAGTGATATAATGAGAAAAACTCTAGTACTTACAGTTAATCAAGATTTAATAGAAGAAGCTAAAAAGATTGATGTTCCAACATTACTTATTTGGGGAGTAAATGATCAGGCTGTTCCAGTAACTGAAGCCGAAGAATTAGAAAAACTTATTAAAGATTCTGCATTAATTAAATTGCCTGGTACACATTATGCATATTTAGAGAATCTTAATCAAGTTATTAATATATTATTTAATTTTATATAGGAGGATTTTATGTTAGTTAGACTTATTATTGCGATGGTTTTGGTATTTATTTATGCAATGTTTAAGATGAAGAGAAGTCTTCATATGTTGCAACAAAATTTATATAATGAGAACAATAGATATTTAAGATGGGTTAAGAAAAACATCAAAGAAGTATTTTTAAACTTAGATATGTTTGGAATACTATTTACTTTTTGTTTAGAGTGGTCAATAGCGACATATTTATCTTACTATTTTCTTGCTATATTGGTGATACTTTACATTGTTTGTATTTATAATATTAAAAAGAATGAAAGATTAGATCAAAATAAGAAACCTTTAGTTATAACTTCACGTGTTAAAAGACTTATTGTTACAACTGTAATATTATATTTAATACCATGTGTATTAGGATTAATATTTAATAGTTATATAGGTGATCTTGTTATATTACTTTCAATAATGGCAGTATTTAGTTTCTATGTAGTATTCTTTGCTAAAGTTATAAATACTCCTGTAGAAAGACTTGTATATAAACATTATGAAAAACTTGCTAAAAAGAAATTAAAAAGTATGGAGAACTTAAAAATAATTGGTATTACTGGTAGTTATGGTAAAACTAGTTGTAAAAATATTTTATCAACAGTTCTTAATTCTAAATTTAATACTTTACCAACTCCAAAGAGTGTAAATACATTTAATGGAATAATGATGACAGTAAATAATAATTTAACTAAGTTTGATGATATTTTTATTGCAGAGCTAGGTGCTTATGTTAAAGGAGAAATAAATAGACTTTGCAAATTAGTTAATCCTAAATATGGTATTATTACTAGAATTGGTACAGCACATTTAGAAACATTTGGAAGTGAAGAAAATATTCAAAGTGGAAAAATGGAATTAATTGAATATTTACCAAGTGATGGTATTGGAGTATTAAATAGAGATGATCCTAAACAAGTTAATTATGAATTTAAAAATGAAGGACATTGTAGATTACTTTGGGTAGGAATTGATACAGAAGATGAAGTAGATGTTAGAGCAACTAATATTAAATGTAATAGTGAAGGAACTACTTTTGATGTATATTTTAAAGATGATAAGAAAAAATATGAATTTAGTACTAAGTTATTAGGAAAACATAATGTATATAATATTATTTCAGCTTTAGCTTTAGGACGTGCTTTTGATATTAAAGTAACTGATTTACAAAAAGCTGTTAGAAAGATAGCTCCAGTTGAACATAGACTTAGTATGAAAAGTTTCCCTAATTTTACTTTTATAGATGATGCTTATAATTCTAATCCAGTTGGAGCAAAATCAGCTTTAGAAGTACTTGATATGATGAAGGGGTATAAAGTAGTAGTTACTCCTGGTATGATTGAATTAGGAGATAAAGAAGAGTTCTATAATAAAGAATTTGGAAAACAAATAGCAGATGTTGCTGATAAAGTAATTCTTGTTGGTGAAGAAAAAACTAAACCAATACTTGCAGGATTACGCGATAAAGAGTTTAATGAAGATAATATAATAATAATTAATGATGTTACAAAGGCATATGAGATATTAGGTAGTATGAAAGAAAAGAAAATTTATGCATTATTTGAAAATGATTTACCTGATACTTATAATGAGAAATAGGAGGACTTATGATAAAAGTAGGTGTAATTTTTGGTGGAGAAAGTGTAGAACATGAAGTTAGTATTATTTCAGCTATTCAAGCAATGAATAAAATGGATGCTGAAAAGTATGAGATAATTCCAATCTATATTGATAAAAATGGTGAATGGTATACTGGAGAATTCTTAAAAGAAATAGAAACTTTCCAAGATATGGATTTACTTAAAAAGTATGCTAAAAACGTAGTTTTATATCGTAATAAATATGGATCATTTGTACTTCAATCTAAAGGATTCTTAAAGAAAGCAATAAAAGAGATTGATATTGCATTCCCAATCGTTCATGGTACAAATGTAGAAGACGGAGCATTACAAGGATATCTTAAAACAATTGGTATTCCATTTATGGGACCAGATGTTGCTCCAGCAGCTATTGGACAAGATAAAGTATTCCAAAAACAAATTTGGGATCAAGAAGGATTACCAATACCTGAATATACATGGTTCTTTGATTCAGAATATGAAGATAATCCTGAAAAGATAATTAAACAAGTAGAAAAGATTAAATACCCAGTTATTGTTAAACCTGCTACTTTAGGTAGTAGTGTAGGTATTGGAATAGCTAATAACAAAGAAGAATTAAAAGAAGCTATTGAAGAAGCAATTAAATACGATAATAAGATTTTAGTTGAAGAAGTTATTAAAAACTTAATTGAAGTTAATATATCAGTTGTTGGTAATACTGATGGATATGATACTAGTGTTATTGAAAGAGTATTATCTGCAAATGAAATACTTACTTATGAAGATAAATATGTTGGTGGTAAGAAAGGTAGAGCTAGTAAAGGAATGGCTAGTGCTACTCGTAAGATACCTGCTGATATTTCTGAAAAGCTTACAAATGATGTAAGAGATGTAGCTGTAAAAGCAAGTCGTGCACTTAATTTAAGTGGAGATGTAAGAATTGATTTCTTAATTGACGATAAAAAGAAAAAGATATATTTAAATGAAGTTAACACAATTCCAGGAAGTTTGGCATTCTATTTATGGGAACCAGCTGGAAAGAGTTATACAGAATTATTAGATGAATTAATTAATATTGGAATAAAAGATTTTAAGAAAAAGAATGGAAAGGTAAATTCTTTTGAATCAAATATCTTAAGTGGATATTCTGGAGTAAAAGGAGCAAAAGGAGCAAAGGGAGTTAAAACTTTAAAATAATATTTTAAATTTGGGGGTGTCAAATTTGGAAAATAGTTTTGAATCAGATTTAGAGTTTAATGATGAAATTCTTAAATATGTTGGAATTACTAATCTAGACTTTGACACTCCTTTAACTACCGAATCATTAGATAAAGTTAAAAAATTAATATTTTCAGTTAATACAATAGCTCAAGTAGTTTTTAGAGATGATATAAGAATAGATGATATTGAACATATTAAACATATTTTAGAATTATCACCAATGATAAGAGATGAATATGTAGAAAAATTAATTCTTAGAAAGAATTCTAAAGAAGAATTAAAAAGATTATTATCTATGCCTTATGAAAATCCTTCTTCTTGGGCTTTATCTTATGAAGTAAACAATGGTAATTTTCAATTAACATCTCTTCCTGATTATAGAAAGATGGAAGAATATATAAATGTAGTTTTATCATGTATTAAAAGTGATTATTCACAAATAGAAAAGATAAAAGAAGTATATGATTTTGTTAAATTATTAGATTTAGATAGTAGTGCTAGCTCTAGACTTCCAGATATAATTAGTACTAGAAAAACTAGTTCTTTAGGTTATAATTTATTATTTAAAGAAATACTTAAAAGAATTGATATAAATGTTTATATTGGAAAAATAAAAAGAAATAATAAAACTGACTATATATCACTTATTTATATAGATGATTCTAAATATAATATAAAAGGATTTTATATATGTGATCCAGTAACGGATTCTGTACCTAAAAGAATGTATAAGAATGAAGTGTTTAGAAAGATTAATTATAATTTCTTTTTAGTAACATTAAAAGATTTAATAAGTGTTAAAGAAAGTGATGATAACTATATAGAGACTTTATCATTATTCTTAGATACTAGTTATGATTATTTAAATAGACATATATCAAGACAAGAACTTAATAATTTAGAAAGTACTTTTAATATGAAGTTAGATGTTATCTATGAAGGAATTTTAAATACTCCTAGAATTAAAGAAGATGTTATTCTAAATATAATTACTAGTACTTATCATAAAGAAGATTTTATAACTATTGATAGAGATCCTGTTACATTAATAAGAGATAATTACTTATTAAGACAAAAAGAAATATTTGATTTTAGAGAAGATAGTGATAATCAATTAATTATTCATGATATTTAAAGAGATTTATTCTCTTTTTTTTATTTGTTTGATATAATGATTATGATATAAGAGGTGGCTAGGATGAAAAATAAAAATGGTCAAGCCTTGGTTGAGTTTATTATTATTTTACCAATTATACTTTTCATTCTTTTTGCATGCATTGATACTGGAAGAATCATCTATGAAAAAAATAAAATAGAAACAGGTGCTACTTTAGCTCTTCAAAAATATAATAATGGATTAGATTATGATGATATAAATAAATTTTTAAAAGATAAAGGATATGATGTAGATTTATATATTACTAAAAAAGATGATTTAGTAACTATTACTTTAATTAAATCAATAGATTTTACTACTCCTGGAATTAATAAAGTACTTAAAAGTCCATATTCTATTGAAGTAGAAAGGACTGTTGCTGATGAATAATAAAGGTCAAGTATTAGTTCTATTTCTATTATTGATGCCTGTAATAATAATATTTATTTGTTTTGTAATAGATTCATCTATTATGTATTATGAGAAAAATAAATTAGATAGTATTAATAATGATATTTTAATAAGTATAAAGAATAAAAATGTTAAAGAATCAGAAATAAAAAGACTTATAAATTTAAATGATGATGATATAAAAATAATTAGAATAACTATAGATCAAGATAAGGTTATTATTGAAGATGAAAAAGAAATAGATTCTATTTTTGGTAAATTTATTAATAAAGATAGTTATTTAATTAAATCGGAAACATCTATAAAAAGGGGATGATTATATGAATAAGATTATTACAGTTACTTCTAGTAAAGGTGGAGTAGGTAAAACTACATTTTCTATGATGCTCGCTGATATTTACTCTAAGAATCATAGAGTTCTATTATTAGATTTAGATATCTTTAGTGGAAGTTTAGCATTTGCTTTTGGTATTAAACCTAAATATTCTATTTATGATTTATGTGAAGATATAGATGATGATATTAAACTTGATAAATATATTTATGAATATAGTGAAAATATATCTCTTATTAGTTCACCACTTGATAATAGAGTATCATCTAAAATAAAAACTAAGAATATAACACAAGTCTTAGAAAAACTTAGAAGTAAATATGAAGTAATTATAATAGATACAAGTCATGTTATTAATGAAATAAATATGATAGTTTATTCTTTAAGTTATAAAATAATAGATATATTTACTAATGATAGTTATGATTTACAAAATACTAAAAGATTTATAAGTATAGCTAAAAATATAGATGTAGATAATCTTGTACTTATTCTTAATAATTCTATTAATCCAGATAAAAAGTTCTTTAGTAATTTAGAAATTAAAAATATCTTAAAGAAATCTATAGATTACACAATTGATAACACTCTTTATCTTAAAGATTATGATGAAATAGTAATAGGTAGTGATCTAATTAAATTTAAAGATTTACAAGATAGAGAAAAATATAAATTATTAAGTAAAAATATGATTAATTTATTAGAAGGTGATATAGATGAAGAATAGTTGGGTAAATGAATTTAATTTTGATAATTCTTCATTAAAAAATATTGAAAATGATTATGATATTTTTACTAATAAGAAATTATTAGATGAATTAAGAATTGATGTTATACAAAGATTAATTGATTCTAATAGTGAATTTAGAGAGAATGTAGATGAAGAAGTAGAAAAGATTAGTTTAGAATATGAATTATCTACAGTAGAAAGAAATTATTTAATTAATTTAATTGATAATGAAATAAATGGATATGGACCTATTACTGAGTTATTAGAAGATAAAAATGTTACTGAAATAATGATTAATAGTCCTTCTGATATTTATATAGAAGTAGATGGAAAAATTACTAGAGATGATAATATATCATTTATTAATGATGATCATATTATTAGAACTGTATTAAGAATTATAGGTCCTTTAGGAAGAACACTTGATGCATCTAATCCAATGGTAGATTCAAGACTTAAAGATGGATCTAGAATAAATGCAATTATTCCACCTCTTTCTGTAAATGGACCTGTTGTTACAATTCGTAAGTTTAAAAAAGATATTATTGATATGGATAGTTTAGTAGGTAATGGTACTTTAACTCCATATATGGCAAGATTCTTAGATGCTTGTGTAAGAGCTAAATTAAATATTATAGTTTGTGGTGGTACAGGTTCAGGAAAAACTACTTTACTTAATGTATTAGCTGATTCTATTAATGATTTAGAAAGAATAATTACTATAGAAGATGCTGTTGAACTTAATTTTAGAAAAGAACATGTTATTCAATTAGAAACTAAAAATACTAATTACGAGAAAAAGGGAGAAATAACTATTCGTGATTTAGTTCGTAATTCTTTACGTATGAGACCAGATAGAATAATTGTTGGTGAAGTACGTGGAAGTGAAGCCTTTGATATGCTTCAAGCAATGAATACAGGTCATGATGGATCAATGACAACACTTCATGCTAATGGAGTTGAAGATGCATTAAATAGACTTGAAACAATGATTCTTATGTCTGAGTTTGATTTACCTATTAAAGCAATTAGAGGTTATATAAATAGCGCTATAGATATTATTGTTAATACTGAAAGACTTAGTGATGGTAAAAGAAAAGTTACCAATATATCTGAAGTAGATGGAATAAAAGATGGAGAAATTATTTTAAATAAAATATTCTCATTTGAAGAAGATGGAGTAACAGAAAATAATGAAGTAAAAGGAGAATTTATCTTATACGATAAAGAGCCATCTGTATATAAAAAGATTAAATCAAGAGGAATAAATGAACTTGATGATATGTTTAAGAAAAAGAAAAAAAGTAAATAGAAAGGAGAATAAATATGACTGATATAATCTTATGTATATCTATTATGTTTATAGTTATAGCGATTATTCTATTCTCATATAATTTTTATTTAATATATTTAAGTTATAAAAAAATAAAAAGATTTGATGAATATATAACAGACGAAATAGATAGTGGATATTCAGTTAGTGATGCTTTTATAGATAGATATAAAAATACAAGAGATAATTTATCTAAGAAGTTATTAAAACTTAAGATATTTAATAGTTATAGTAAGAAATATATAAAGTATTCTAATAAGAAAAGACTACTAACTAATATGAATTATATTAGTGATAAGATTTTTATTGGTCTATTATGTTTATTCTTATTTATATTTAGTTCTATTATTAAAGGAAAAACTATAAGTATATATGTAGTTATATCTACATTTATAATAGGTTTCTTTCTATTAGATATATATTTATATATAAATAGTAAAAGAAATAAAAAAAGAATAGATGATGATATTAGTGAAGCAATAATAATGATGAATAATGCTTTTAAAACAGGACATAGTATTGTACAAGCTGTGAAAATAGTTAGTACTGAATTAGATGGACCAGTTGGAATACAATTTAAAAAAATTCATGATGATATTAAATATGGACTTGATATAGAAACTGCTTTTAGAAGATTTGCAGAAAGAGTTGATTCTAATGACGCTAATTACATAAGTAGTGCTTTATCAGTATTAAATCAAACAGGTGGAAGTATAGTTAGTATCTTTGATTCAGTTGAAAAAAACTGTGTAGCTAGAAAAAAACTTAGAGAAGAATTAAAAAGTGTTTCTAGTCAATCTAGATTTGTTTATCATATATTAATATTTATACCCCCAGTTTTAGTTATATTAATACTTTTATTAAATTCTAGTTTCTTCTTACCATTATTTACGACAAGTATTGGTTTGTTTACATTATTTTTTCTTATACTTATATATATTCTTTACATATATATTATTCATAAGATAGTTTATATAGAGGTGCGCTTATGAAAAGATTTTGGTATAAAGTATATTCGAGAAAAGAAATAGATAAAATTAATAAAAAGCTATCTATGATTAATGATAAGATTAGTGTTATTACTTTTCTTAATCTAAGAACTTTTACTTCTATAATTGTGTTTTTTATGATAATATATATATTTGATTGGGGATATATTTTAAGTCCAGTAGTAACTTTTATTTATTTCCATTTATTTACTTATATATTTATTGATCTACCTATAAAGAAAAGAGAAGAGGATTTAGAATTTGAAGCAATAAACTTCTTTGAAATAATGGCTCTTTCTTTAGAGTCAGGTAAAACTATTAAAGATTCAATTGTATTAGCTGTAAATAATACTTCTGGGTATTTAACCAATGAATTTAGAACTATGCTTAAAGAATTAGATTATGGAAAAGGTGTTAATGAAGCACTAAAATCTTTAAGAGAAAGAATTCCTAGTGATTTAGTTAGTAATATTATTTTACATATTGAAGAAACTGATAAATTAGGTAATGAAATAGTTCAAGATATCTATAATCAAATAGATTATATAAGAGATAGAGAAGTTGCAAGGACTAAAAGTATCATCAATAAAATACCAGTCAAAGTATCAATAATATCAGTATTATTTTATATACCACTTATAACATTATTGATTCTTATGCCGGTAATAATTAAATTTATAAATTAGGAGGGAAATTATGAGTGGACATTCTAAATGGGCAACTATTCATAGAAAAAAAGGTCTAATCGATGCTGAACGTGGAAAAGTATTCCAAAAGTTAGCTAAAGAGTTATATGTCGCTGCAAAAGGAACTAATGGTGATCCTAACGACAATCCTAACTTAAGATTAGTGATTGAAAAATGTAAAAGTAGTAATATGCCTAAAGATAATATCCAAAAAGCTATCGATAAAGCAGTTAAATCACAAGATGGTGAAAATTATGAATCAATTAGATACGAGGGATATGGCCCATCAGGTGTTGCATTCATGGTTGACTGTTTAACAGATAATCGTAATCGTTCTGCTATGCTTGTTAGATCAACTTTTACAAAAAGAGGTGGAAACTTAGGTACTGATGGATCAGTTTCTTATATGTTTGATCGTAAAGGAATAATTGATATTGACAAGAAGTATGATGAAGACGAAGTTATGATGGCTGCATTAGATGCTGGGGCAGAAGATGTTACATCTAGTGAAGATGGATATGAAATAATTACTGCACCAGATAAATTTATCGATGTTAAAACTGCTCTTGAAGCAATCGGAGTAGAAGAGTTCTTAACTAGTGAAATTACTTTCTTAGCACAAAATACTGTATCACTTGATGATGAAACAACAGAAAAAGTAATGGGACTTGTTGATGCTTTAGAAGATATTGATGATGTACAAAATGTATATCATAATTTAGATGTTTAAAAGAAAGATTTTAATCTTTCTTTTTTTATGGTACAATTACTTTAGAATAAGAAGGTGTAATTATGCAAAAAATATTATCTTTAACTTATAACCAAATGATTTCTAAAACTGATACTGAAATTGTTTCCTTATTAAATGAAGATTTAAATGAATTACACAAATATCCTAAAGAATATGGATTATCTCTTGCTAGTAGTATGATTAAAAAGATTATGTCTATAAAAACTAATAATCAATACAGCAAGTTTTATCAAGTAGTTACATCATCTACATTTAAAGATGATAATTTAATATATTTATCTCTTGATAAGAATAATCTTAATAATTTAAAAGAATTATTTAGTATATATGATGAGAAAAAAGAATATATAGATTACTTATTTTTATCTAAAGAAGTATTATTTGATGAATTAATACTTTCAAATAAATTTAAAGTAATAGATTTCTTATCTGATGATGTAACAAGTAAATTTACTAAAGAATCATATCGTAATATCTTATCTTTTGTCTTTAAAGGAGACGATAAAGGTAAAGTAGTAAGAGCATTACTTCGTAGTAAGAATAAACAATTTATTGATGTAATATCAATTATGGATAAAGAGATATTAACTTATGTTAAAGATGATTTAAATTTCTTTGATACAGTTTTAACTTTACTAAATTATAATAATTATAGAAGACTTATATGGGATTATTATAATGAGTATATAAATAAGAAAAAAATAGATAAAGATAAGAAAAATATTAGAATACTTATATATTATTCTTTCTCATTAATGAATAATAAATATTCTAATAATAAGATACCTGTTATAGAAAATAGTATGGAAAGTCTTATAAAAGATTTTGAAAGTGATAAAGATCAATTACATACAATGTTCTTTGGTCAAACAGGATATATGAGAGTAAAAAGTAATAATTTTAATAGATTAGAAGATTGGCCAGATATGAATGATGATAACCAATTATTATTCTTAAAAATTGCTTTCTTCTATAATATATATGGAGTTACATATAAAGAGGTAGAAAAGATATTAAAAGTATATAAAGACTACAACAAAAAATATGATTATAAGGTACGTGAACAAAGAGAAATATTTGAAACAATAATAGCTATGAAGTCTTTATATGAATTAGAACTTGAAAATGAAGATAAAATTAAATTATATAGAGATATATATTTTAGAAATATTAAAAAGTTGGGTATTTATACTCCTGTTAATATAAAAGCATCTATGCTTATGCTTTCTTTATTAAAAGAAGTAGATAATGCTAATACAGAAATTATATAGGAAAAAACGATAGTTTTTTCTTTTTTTATTTATTATATGTTATAATACACTTGGTGATTTTATGAAAAAAAGCGATGAATATATGCCCTGGAGTAATTATTTAACTCCTAATGCTAATAATTTAGTTTATCCAGATTATTCTGTATATAAACATTTGGAGACTACAGCTGAATCTCATTTAAATGCTAAAGCATATAATTATTTTGGTAAAAAAGTATCTTTTAAGAAATATTTAAAACAAATAGATAGATGTGCTAGAGCATTTAAGAAATTAGGTGTGCAAAAGGGAGAATATGTAAGTATATGTATGGCTAATACACCAGAAGCTATAATAAGTTTCTATGCCCTTAATAAAATAGGTGCAGTAGCTAATATGATTCATCCATTATCTGCTGAAAATGAAATTAAATATTATTTAAATGTATCAGATAGTAAATATGTAGTTACAATAGATGCATCATTTAATAAAATTAATCATATTGTTGCAGATACAAAAATTAAAAATATTATTTTAGTAGCTGCTAGTAAATCAATGCCTAAATGGTTAGAAGTTGGATATGATGCTAAAAAGTTTGTAGAACATAGTCTTGAATATAATAGTTGTACTATTAAATGGAAAAAGTTCATGAAACTTGGTAAGAAATACGAAGAAGAAATAATCGATGAAGGTGTTGGAGAAGACGTATGTGCAATTCTTTATAGTGGAGGAACATCAGGAGATCCAAAAGGAATTATGCTTACTAACTATAATTTCAATGCAGAAGCTATTAATAGTGTCGAAGCTTGTACTCACCTAGAGGTAGGAGATAGATGTCTTGCAATACTTCCAATATTCCATGCTTTTGGACTAGGAGTATGTATTCATACTGTTCAATCATTTGGAGGATGTAGTGTATTAATTCCTCAATTTAATGCTAAACAATTTCATAAATTACTTAAAAAATATAAAGCAAATATTATAATTGGAGTACCTACATTATTTGAAGCAATGTTAAATAATAAAGAACTTCAAAAATTTGATTTTTCTAAATTAAAATTATTAATATCTGGTGGAGATAATCTATCAGTTAGTTTAAAGAAAAAAGTAGATGATTTTATTCAAAGCCATGGTGCAAATATTCAAGTAAGAGAAGGATATGGGTTAACTGAAAGTACAGGTGCAAGTTGCTTAACTCCATATTCAGATTATCGTGCTGGTTCAATCGGAATACCTTATCCTGGAATGTATTATAAAATAGTTAAACCAGGAACAAATAAAGAATTAAAATATGGTAAAGAAGGAGAAATAATAATATCTGGACCTACTGTTATGAAAGGTTATTTAAAAGATCAAGAATTAACAAAGAAAACTTTAATACCTGATAAAAATGGAAGAATTTGGCTTCATACTGGAGATGTAGCTTCAATGGATGAAGATGGATTTGTATACTTTAAACAAAGAATTAAAAGAATGATAGTTTCATCTGGTTATAATGTTTATCCACAATATATAGAAAACATAATAGAAAGTCATCCAGATGTTAGTTATTGTTGTGTAATAGGAATACCTCACCCATATAAGGTACAAGTTGCTAAAGCATTTATTGTTCTTAAATCAGGAGTTCCTGAATCAGATAAGACATTAGAATCTATTAAAGAATTATGTAAAAAGAACTTAGCTCGTTATTCATGGCCAAGTGAATATGAATTTAGAGATAAATTACCTAAAACTTTAGTAGGTAAAGTTGCTTATCATAAATTAGAATTAGAAGAAGAAAAAAAGCTAAATAAATAGACATCTTAGATGTCTATTTTTGTATATATAAAAACTAGTTAATTGAAGACTTTTTTTATAAGTGCTATAATTCTTGTGAGGTGGACTTATGTCTAGAACTAAAAGTATGATTAGAAATGTCTATTGGTCTTTTTTAGGTCAATCTTTAGGAATACTTGCTAGTTTTATTACGAGAATAGTATTTATTCATTATTTAAGTACGACTTATTTAGGACTTAATGGATTGTTTTCAAATATATTAACAATTCTTTCTTTATCTGAATTAGGTGTAGGTACAGCTATAACTTATTCTTTATATAGACCACTTGCTAAAGATGATAAAGAACAAATTAAAGCATTGATGCTTTTATTTAAAAGAGTATATATAGTTATAGGATTTGTAATATTTATTATAGGTTTTGCAATAACACCATTTTTGTCATTCTTTATAAAAGATATGCCAGATATTGAACATCTTGATTGGATTTATATGTTATTTGTTACTAATACAGCTATATCATATTTCTTCTCATATAAAAGAAATCTTATTTTAGCTGATCAAAATAGACATATAGAAACAATTTATAGATATAGTTTTTATATACTTATGAATATATTACAAATAATATATATAGTATTAACTAAAGATTATTTTGGATATTTAATTATCCAAGTTATTTTAACATTAATATCTAACTGGGCATTATCTATTAAAGCAGATAAAATGTATCCATATCTTAAAGATAAAAAGATTAAAAAGCTACCAAAGAAAGATACTTCTGAAATAATTAAAAATACTAAAGCTTTAATGCTTAAAAAGATTGGTGGAGTAGCAGTTAATTCTACTGATAATATTGTTATTTCTAAGTTTGTAGGAATAAATGAAGTAGCATTTTATTCTAATTATCATTTAGTAATATATGCATTATTTATGGTAATTAATCAAGTATATACATCTTTAACTCCTGGAGTAGGTAATTTCTGGGTAGATCAAGACAAAGAAAGAAGAATAGAATTATTTAATAAAAGTAATTTTGCAACTTACTGGATAGCATTTTTCTGTTCTATATGTCTTATGGTATTATTTAATGATTTTATAGAAATAATAGCAGGAAAAGATTATTTATTTAGTATGAATATCGTTCTTATTTTAGTAATTAATTTCTATTTTACAACTATGAGAAAAGTAATATATTCATTTAGAGAAGCTAGTGGAATATTTTATAAAGATAGATATGTAACTTTATATGAAGCAATATTAAATATTGGATTATCTATAATACTAGCTATTAAGTTTGGTACAATTGGAGTATTTATAGGTACATTAATTAGTTATTTTTCATTACCATTCTGGATAGAAGTATATATCTTATATAAAGATGGATTTAAAGTAAGTGTTAAAAAATATTATATAGAATATTTCTTAAGATTAATTTCAACTATTTGTTTTGCATACACTTTATATTACGTACTAAGTTTAATAACTGGACCAGTTATATTAGTATTTATATTTAAATGTCTAATGTGTGTATTAGTTCCTAATTTATTATTTTATATTTTGTATAGAAATAAAGATGAGTTTAAATACTTTAGTAATATTATAAAAACTGTTTTAAAAAGAATATTTAGGAAATTAAAATTAGGATAGGAGGGAAATATGAGAAAAAGGAGAAGAAAAGACTTAACTATAAAATTTATTTTAGATTTTCTATGTATGACACTTGGTGCATTTTTAGCAGCTTTTGCACTAGACGAATTTTTAATACCTAATTCAATTCTAGATGGAGGAGTAACTGGTATTTCAATTATTATTAATAAATTAACTGGATTAATGCTAGGTGCTTTAGTATTTGTAATTAATATTCCATTTGTATATGTAGGTTATAAAAATCTAGGTAAACAATTCTTAATAAAAGCACTTTATAGTATGGGTTTATTTGCTTTGTTACTAGAATTATTAGCAGGGAATCCTCCTTTAACTAGTGATCCATTACTTGCAGTAATATATGGAGGTGCAGTTTTAGGAATTGGAGTTGGTTTAGTTATTAGATTCGGTGGATGTATAGATGGAACTGAATCAGTTGCGATAGTAATAAGTAAAAATACATCTTTATCAGTTGGTCAAATAGTATTAATATTTAATTTGATAATATTTACTGTTGCTAGTTTTATCTTTGGTATAGATAGAGCTCTTTATTCATTGCTTACATATTTTATTACATATAAGTTAATAGATCTTGTTAGTGAAGGATTAAGTCAAGCTAAATCATGTATGATAATAACTGATAAAAGTAATAAATTATCAGAAGTTATTTATAATAAATTAGGTAGAACATGTACACTAATAAAAGGCGCAGGTTTAATAAGTGGTAAAAAAGAAATATTATATGTTGTTCTTACTCGTTTAGAAGTACCTGAACTTAAAAGAATTATAAATGATGAGGATGAATCAGCCTTTATTTCAATTTCTGATGTATCTGAAATAGTTGGAGAGCATATTAAATCAACAAAAGCTAAAAATAAAATACATAAAAACATGTAAATAAGAATACAACTAATCGTTGTATTTTTATTATGCATTTAATATAATTAATATAGAGTAGGTGATTAGATGAAGAATGAAAAAGGGTTCACTTTAATCGAGATTTTAGCTGTAGTAGTAATCCTTGGTATAATGTTTAGTATGGGAATAATTGCTATATCTAGATATATTGAAAAAAGCAAAAAACAACTATATATTGATACAGCACAAGAATATATTTCAATTGCATCTAGTATGATTGCTAATAAAGAATTAACTGCTAGTAAACAAGATACAGTTTATTATTTTAGCGTTGAACAATTAAAAACTAATGATGGAAGTATAAAACAAAGTCCTTGGGGAAAATGGAAAGAAGCATATGTAATAGTTACTGTTGACAAAAATAACAATTATACATATTACTGGACTTCAGTAGATGAAACACACCATACAGTAGATATTACAGAACAAAAAGATCTTGATATTAGTGATATTTATATAGATAGTGATGATATTCTTCAACTAGCGTTTCCAATAGGGGGAAGAAATAATATAAAAGTTTTAGATGGTGAAGGAAATGTAACAACTACTGAACCTTTAGTTGCAATATCAGAGAAAAAAGCTAGAGAGTGTTATAGTTATCAAAAAAATGATGATGGAACATTAATGGTTACATATTATAACAAAGATTGTGGAACTGATGTAGTTATTCCTGGTAAAGTAGGAAATTATACAGTAACAAAGATATATCAATATACATTTAATAATATGGGACTTACAAGCGTTGTTATTCCAGCATCTATAACAGAGATTGGAACAAGAGCTTTTGCTTATAACAAATTAGAAGAAGTATATATTCCAAGTAGTGTAAAAACGATAGGATCAGAAGCATTCTTAAGAAATTATACAATAAAGGAAATGAAATTAGTTAGAGGCCTTGTAACTATAGGAGCAAGAGCATTCCAATATAATAAATTAACAAGTTATAATATACCAGCTACTGTTACATCAATCGGTTCATGTGCATATTGTGATAATTTAATATCAAATGCATCATTTATATATAAAACTAATTCTAATGGAACAAAAGATTATAAAACAGTAATTGGATATATTGGAGACTTATCTGAATTTGGAAGTAGTAAGATATTTATAATACCTGAAGAACAAAATGGTATTAAATTAGAATCAATTGGATCAGGAGCTTTTGAAAGAATGTCATTAACTAACTGGACGGTTCGTATTCCTGAAACAGTTAAAACAATAAGTTCATCTGCTTTTGCTTATTCTGGAATATCTCATGTTAATATTCCAAATGGTGTAACTTCAATTGGATCATCTGCATTCTATAGTAATAGACTTGAAAGTATAACAATACCTGATTCAGTTACATCAATTGGGGACTTAGCATTTAATATTAACAATGTAACTTCACCGGATGAAATGTATATTTATAGACGTTATAAAGGTGATGATGGTAAAGGAAAGTGGGATTATACTTACTTAAATGGATATGCTGGTAAAAATCGTAATAATGTTGTTATTCCAGCAGGTGTTAAGACATTAGGTACGACAGCATTTAGATATGTTAGTTTAACTGGTACATTAACTATACCAAAATCAGTTACTCATATTGATCAATTAGCATTCCAATTAAATAGATTAACATATATCAATAATGATGACGGTAAAGGAAATGTTCAACCATTTATATATAAAAGAACAGAATCAGGAATAGATTATACTAATGTAATTGGATATGCTGATATGTATAAAAATGTAGTTGTTCCAGATGGAGTAACAACAATTGGACCTTATGCTTTCTACTATACATATATTCCTAGCTTAACTATTCCAGAGGGTGTAACAAGTATTGGAGCAAACGCTTGTAGTCTTTGTAAATTAACACATCTTACTATTCCTAGTACTGTTACATCGATCGGAACAAATGCATTCCGTAAAGAAATTACTTGGACAAGTAATAATGGAGCTTTAGCTACTATTGTAAATAAAACTGGTAAGAAGTTTGACTGGAAAGCAATAACTGGAAGTCAAACTGCGGCAAACTTCGTAACTGGAACTGTAGAAAACTGGTATGGAAATATTGAAGTAGTTTCAAGTGAATAATATGGTGGTGATTTAATGAAATTGATTAATAAGATTTTAGTTGTAATAGGTATTATTCTTGTAGTAGTTGGTGTGGTTCTAAGTTTTACCTTAAAAAGTGATAAAAGTGAAGAAAATAAAGAGTGGCAAAATGAACAAGCACAAAATACAAATGATAGTCAAATAAAAAAAGATGAAAATGAGAATCAAACACAAGGAGAAGAGACAGAAGCACCAGAAGACGCTTTATTACCTCCACTTGTAGAAGAAGATAATTAACTTGACAAATTATTTAAAATAATTAAAATTAAAATTATGAAGTGATGACGGGGTGGAATCCCAGAGCTATGTATGTAAAGAGAACAAAGTATGGTGGAACAGCGTTAAATACGCCCATACACTTTGTTCTCTTTTTATTTACTGGAGGTGATATTATTAAAAATATATTTATTAGTTCATCATCTCATACTGATATTGATAAAAAGTATATAGATTCAGTAGATAATATTACTAAAGAATTATCTAATAACTTTAATTTAAATATTGGTATTTATATGGAAGATGGAATGCCTGGTAAAATAATTAATAATTTTTTGAATAATAAAAGAAAAGTTACTGTTTATACTATGGAACTATATAAAGAAGATTTTAGTAATTTTAAAGGAGATTATAAATATTTAGATAGTACTTTTACTAGAACTAATACTATTTATGATGAATCTAATATTATTCTAATACTTCCTGGTGGAAGTGGCACTTTAGGTGAATTATTTTCAATGCTTGAAGAAAATAGAACTATTAAAACAGATAAAGAAATTATTATATATAATATTAATAATTATTATGATGATTTAATTAAGTTCTTAGTTAAAGCAATTAATAATAGATTTAATGATAATACTATTCTTAATCATATAAGAGTATTTAATGATGAAAAGAGTTTATTAAAATATATAGAAAGAAGGAAATAAAATGAAAGAAATAAATATGGATGATTTAGTTAATTATTGTAAACAATATGGATATATATTCCAAGGTAGTGAAATATATGGAGGACTTGCTAATACTTGGGATTATGGTCCTTTGGGAGTAGAACTTAAAAATAATATTAAAAATAAATGGTGGCAAAAGTTTATTAGAGAAATACCTAATAACTATGGACAAGACTCAGCAATTTTTATGAATCCTGAAACATGGGTAGCATCTGGACATGTTACTAGTTTTACTGATCCATTAATTGATTGTAAGCATTGTAAATCTCGTTTTAGAGCTGATAAATTAATAGAAGATCATTCAGAAGGAAAAGAAACTGGTGATGGATGGAGTAATGAACAATTAGAAAATTATATTAAAGACAATGAAATTAAGTGTCCAAAATGTGGAAGTGTAGACTTTACTCCAATTAGAAAATTCAATTTATTATTTGAAACTAATATGGGAGTTACAGAAGATACTAAATCTAAAGTATATTTAAGAGGAGAAACAGCACAAGGAATATTTGTTAATTTTATTAACACTCAAAGAGCTATGAGAGCAAAAGTACCATTTGGAGTAGGTCAAATTGGCAAAAGTTTTAGAAATGAAATTACACCAGGTAACTTTATTTTTAGAACAAGAGAATTTGAACAAATGGAATTAGAATATTTTTGTAAACCGGGAGAAGACTTAGATGAATTTAAGTTTTGGAAAGATTACTGTATGAAATTCTTATATAGTTTAGGAATTAATAAAGATAATTTAAGATATAGAGATCACGCTAAAGAAGAATTATCATTCTATAGTAAAGCAACAACTGATATTGAGTATAAATTTCCATTTGGATGGGGAGAACTTTGGGGAATTGCAGATAGAACTGATTATGATTTAGGTGTTCATATGAAACATTCAGGAAAAGATTTAAGATATCTTGATCCTGAAACTAATGAAAAGTATTTACCATATGTAATAGAACCTTCAGTAGGACTTGATCGTATGTTTTTAACAGTTTTAAGTGATGCCTATACTGAAGAAGAATTAGAAGATGGAGAAACTAGATTAGTTCTTAAATTAAAACCTGAGTTAGCTCCATACAAAGTAGTAGTTCTACCACTTATAAAAAAATATCATGGAGATAAAGCTAAAGAAGTATACGAAAGTATTTCTAAATATTTTATGACAGATTATGATGATACTGCAGCAATTGGTAAACGTTATAGAAGAGCAGATGCTGTAGGTACACCATTTGCGATTACAATAGATGATAATACAATTAATGAAGGTACTGTAACAGTAAGAGATAGAGATACTATGGAACAAGTAACTATTAAAATTGAAGAAATAGTAGATTATATTAACGAAAAATTAATTTAGATAAAAAACTTGATTTTTAATCATATTTATATTATATTATCTATGTACTTTTTCTTAGTATTTGAATATTCCGACAAGTACTCAGATAAAGCGAATATTATTTATAGGAGGAATTTATTATGGCATTAACTAAAGAAGAAAAAGCAAAACTAATTAAGAAATACCAAATAAATGATAAAGATTGTGGTTCTGTTGAAGTTCAAGTTGCTATTTTAACTTATGAAATTAATAACTTAACTGAACATATGAAAGAACATAAACATGATTATCATTCTAATCGTGGACTTCTTAAAAAAGTTGGGCAAAGAAAAAAATTATTAAACTATCTTATTAAAACAGATGTTAATAGATATCGTGCTTTAATTAAAGAATTAGGTTTAAGAAAATAATATATAAAAGTAGACACTGTTTTTGGTGTCTTTTATTTTTAAATTGGAGGATATATGGAAAAGAAAGTATATGAATTAGATTTTGGGGGAAGAAAGTTAGTTGTTGAAAATGGAGAATTAGCTAAACAAGCTCATGGATCAGTATTAGTTAGATATGGAGATACAGTAGTATTATCTACTGTAGTAGTTGGAAATGATGCAAATATTTTATCTGACTTTTTCCCATTAATGGTTTTATATCAAGAAAAGTTATATTCAGTAGGTAAAATACCTGGAGGATTTATTAAAAGAGAAGGAAGACCAACAGATGCTGCAACACTTGCTGCTAGAATGATTGATAGACCTATGAGACCATTATTCCCAGAAGATTTTAGAAATGAAGTACAAGTAGTTAATACAGTTTTATCAGTTGATCCTGATAATTCACCAGAACTTACTGCTATGTTTGGATCATCTCTTGCAACTTGTATTTCTAAAATACCTTTTGGAGGACCAATAGCAGGAGTTAAAGTAGGACGTGTAAATGGAAAATTCGTTATAAATCCAACTCCAGCTGAATTAGAAGAATCAGATATAGATTTAACAGTAGCTGGAACTAAAGACGCTATTAACATGGTTGAGGCAGGTTCTAAAGAGGTATCAGAAAGTGATATGTTAGAAGCATTAATGTTTGGACATGAAGCTGTTAAAAAACTATGTAAATTTCAAGAAAAGATTATTAAAGAATTAGGTGTTCCTAAAATGGAATATGAACATCTTGAAATAGAAGATGAATTAAAAGAAGAAATAACAAATAAGATTTCTGATAGACTTGATAAAGCATTAAGAATTAAAGGAAAACTAGAAAAGTATGATGCAATTGATACTATTAAAGAAGAAGTAGTAGAAGAATATACTGAAAAATACGCTGAATTACCTAAGGAAGAATTAGAAGTTTTATTAACTAAAATAAAATTAATAATGGAAGCAGTAGAATATGATTTATTTAGATCTATTACTGTTAATGAACATATAAGAGCTGATGGACGTAAAATGGATGAAATAAGACCATTATCTGCAAGTATTGATTTACTTCCAAGAACTCATGGTTCAGCATTATTTACAAGAGGAGAAACTCAAGCACTAGCAACTACAACATTAGGTGCTTTAAATGAATATCAAACATTAGATGGATTATCACTTGAAAGTACTAAGCATTTTATGCTTCATTATAACTTCCCTCAATTCTCAGTTGGATCAACTGGAAGATATGGTTCACCTGGAAGACGTGAAATTGGACATGGTGCTCTAGGTGAAAGATGTTTAAAACAAGTTATGCCTTCAGAAGAAGAGTTCCCATATACAGTAAGAGTTGTATCTGAAATACTTGAATCAAATGGATCAAGTTCTCAAGCTACTATTTGTGCAGGATGCCTATCTCTTATGGCAGCAGGAGTTCCAATTAAAGCACCAGTTGCTGGTATTGCAATGGGACTTATTACAGATAAAGATGATGAATCTAAATATGAAATATTAACAGATATTCAAGGAATGGAAGATCATCTTGGAGATATGGACTTTAAAGTTGGTGGAACAAGAGAAGGAATTTGTTCTTTACAAATGGATATTAAAATTAAAGGAGTTACTAAAGAAATACTTGGAAAAGCACTAGATCAAGCTCATAAAGCTAGACTTGAAATATTAGATGTTATGGAAAGTGTTATAGATAAACCAAGAGAAGATGTATCTCAATATGCTCCTAAGATTGAAACATTTATGATTAAACCTGAAAAGATAAAAGATGTTATTGGTAAAGGTGGAGAAACAATTACTAATATTATTCTTTCATCTTCAAATGTTGATAGTGTTCAAGATGTTAATGCTGTTAAGATAGATGTAGAAGAGTCAGGACAAGTTATTATTTATCATACTGATAGAGAAGTTATTAATAAAGCTGCAGAAATGATAAAAAATGTTGTTCGTGAAGTAGAAGAAGGACAAGTTTATACTGCTAAAGTAGTAAAAATTGAAGAATTTGGATGCTTTGTAGAAGTATGGCCTGGATGTGAAGGATTAGTACATATTTCTAAATTAGCTAAAGAGAGAGTTGATAAAGTATCAGATGTAGTATCAGTAGGTGATGAAATACTTGTTAAAGCAATTGGTACTGATAAAAAAGGAAAACTTAATTTCTCTAGAAAAGACGCTATGTAAAAAAATAAAGAATGATATTTTAAATATCGTTCTTTTTTATTGATATTCTATATGATATAATAGAACACGAAAGAATGTGATGATATGTATACGTTTACTGATAATTTAGATAAGAAAGAATATGATAAATTTATAGAAAATTATCCTATGGCTAGTTTTATGCAAGAATATAACTGGTCTAATATTAAAAGTAATTGGGGATCATTTCATTGTGGGTTATATAAAGATAAAAAACTAGTAGGTATTTGTTTAATACTTGTTAGAAAAGTATTTGGTAAAATTAAATTATTTTATATACCTAGAGGTTATTTAATAGATTTTAAAAATTATGAAGATCTTGAAGCAATGACATTAAATATTAAGAAACTTGCTAAAAAGAATAAAGCTTATGTCGTTAAATTAGATCCTAACTTTTGTATAACTGATAATAGTTTTAAAGATGAAGAAATAGAACATAATTATTCTAAAGATTATGAAGTAAAACATAATAATTTACTTAAGCTAGGATATAAAAGTACTGGAATAAATAAAAGCATGCATATTAATTTTCAACCACAATATAATGTTTTTGCTCCTCTTTGTGATAAAGATTCTAAAATATTAGATGAAAAAGAGATATTAAAAACATATAAAAGACTTAAATCCTATTTTGGTAATTATCAAGAAAAAAGAGGAATTACATTTGAAATAACTGATGATATAAAAAAAGTAGATGTACTTATGGACTTGCTTCATCAAACTGAAAAGAAACAAAATATTAGTTTAAGAAGTAAAGAATATTTTGAAAAAATAATGACTAGTTACAAGGGTAATGCCTATCTTGTATTTGCTCATATTGATTTAGATAAGTACTTAGAGTTTTTAGAAAGTGAAGATAATCCTAAAGAAGAATCAATTAATGAAGCTAAGGAATTAATAAAAGAAAATGGAAAAGAATTAGTTTTATCTGGAGCTTTAATACTACTTCCAAGTAACAAAAAAGGAATTAGAACTAGTGAATATTTATATGCTGGTAATAATCTTCATTTAACTAGATTACATGCATCTGCTGCTCTTGTATATGAAATAATTAAATTCTCAATTGAAAACAAATGTCACTATTGTAATTTGGGTGGAGTAGATGGACATTTAAATGATCATTTAACTAAGTTTAAAAAACAATTTAATGGAAGAGTAATGGAATTCTGTGGAGAGTATGATTTACCTATTTCATGGATTTATAAACCAGTTAAAGTTTTATATCCAGTTTTAATTAAATTATATAGATTAATAAGAAAATAAATAGAAAATAAATATAAAGAACTATATTATAGTTCTTTTTTAGGTTAAAATATAAGTGGTGATGATATGAAAGAAACTAGAAAAATATATGTTGGTAATGTTCAAATAGGTGGACAGGATAAAATAGTTATTCAATCTATGTGTAATACTAAGACTAAAGATGTAGAAAGTACTGTTAAACAAATATTAGAACTTGAAGATGTAGGTTGTGAAATAATTAGAGTAGCATGTCTTGATATAGAAGACGCTAAAGCTATTAAAGAGATTAAAAAAAGTATTCATATACCAATTGTAGCTGATATTCATTTTGATTATAGAATTGCACTAGAAGCTATTAAAAGTGGAGTAGATAAAGTAAGAATTAATCCTGGTAATATTGGAGATAAAGAAAAAGTAAAAAAAGTAGTTGATGCTTGTAAGGAAAAACATATTCCAATTAGAATAGGAGTTAATGCTGGATCTTTAGAAAAAGATTTATTAGAAAAATATGGTAAACCAACAGCTGATGCTATGATAGAAAGTGCTAAAAGACATATTAAGATATTAGAAGATTTAGATTTCTATGATATTTGTTTATCTCTTAAATCATCTAATCTTAATTTATGTATTGAAGCATATGAAAAAGCTAGTAAAGAATTTAATTATCCATTACACATTGGTATAACTGAAGCAGGTACTAAATTTAGTGGTACTATTAAATCTAGTATTGGAATTGGTATTTTACTTAATAAAGGAATAGGTGATACATTAAGAGTATCTTTATCAAGTAATCCAATAGATGAAGTAATTGTTGCTAAAGAAATATTAAAAGATCTTAATCTATACAAAGGAGTACCTTCATTAGTTTCATGTCCTACATGTGGAAGAACACAAATTGATTTAATACCTATTGCTAATGAAATAGAAGAGTTTTTAAAATCAATTAATAGTGATATTACAGTTGCAGTTATGGGATGTGCTGTAAATGGTCCTGGTGAGGCAAGAGAAGCAGATATAGGTATTGCTGGTGGAATAAAAGAAGGAATAATATTTAAAAAAGGAAAGATTATAAAAAGAGTTCCTCAAGATGAAATAGTAGAAGTATTAAAACAAGAAATTATTAAAATGGTAAATAGTAAAGAAGGATTATTATGAATGAATTGGAAAAGAAAATAGATGAATTATCAGCTAGAGTAGAAAGACTAGAAAAAATAGAAAAGAGAAGAACGATTTTTAAAATAATTGGTACAGTTATTGCAATTACATTAATTATTATATTTATAATTATGTCTTATAAATTAATAAATGATATAGAACCGTATATGGATATTATTAATGAAAACTTATAAAAAAATAGTACTATTTAGTACTATTTTTTAATGCTTTAAAATAACATGCTGGACACATTGATTCATAAGTAACATTATCGAATCCATCTATAGCTACTTGTTCTCCATCTGTTGCAATTTTTCCGTTTACGAATCTTAAATTTAAAGTAGCTTTTTTACCACACCTACATATTGTTTTCATCTCTTCAATAGTAGATGCTAAAGTAAGTAATCTTGGTACTGCTCTAAATGCTTTAGTTTTGAAATCAGATCTTAATCCATAACAAATAACGGGTATATTTTCTAATGTAGCAAATTTAAATAATTGATCAACTTGTTCTTCTTCAATGAAATGTGCTTCATCTACTAAAATACAAGATAGTTTCTTATCATTTTTCTTATAATTTTTTAATATTTTATATAAATTATCTCCATCTTTTATTAAATAATCTACTTTTCTTCTAATTCCAAGTCTTGATTCAATAGAATCAGCTGCTTTCTTATCTATTATTGGTTTAATAATTAAGACACTCATTCCTCGTTCTTCATAATTATGAGCAACTTGAAGTAAAGCAGTTGTTTTACCACAGTTCATTGCTCCATATCTAAAATATAATTTTGACATATTATTCACCCTAATAATTATAACATAATTTGTGATATAATATTAATGGTGATTATATGATATTAATAGATGGTAAAAAAATACAATTAGAAAGAATAGAAAAAATGAAAAAGGAAGTGTCTAAACTTAAATCTATTCCTAAACTTGTAATAATACAAGTAGGTAATGATGGGCCAAGTAATAAATACGTTTCTCAAAAACTAAAAGTTGGTACTGAAATTGGAATAGAAGTACTTCATCTTCATTATCAAGAAGTATCTGAAAAAGAATTGATAAATAAAATACAAGAATTAAATATAGATAATTCAGTAAATGGTATTATGGTTCAATTACCACTTCCTAAGGAATTAGATGAAGATAAAATAATTAATAGTATTTCAGCTTTAAAAGATGTAGATGGACTTACTACCGAGAATATTGGTAAGTTATTTGATAAAGGTAATTGTTTTATACCTTGTACTGCATTAGGAGTTATGAACTTATTTAAAGAATATAATATTGATTTAGCTGGTAAACACGTTGTTTTAGTAGGCCGTAGTAAGTTAGTTGGTAAACCATTAATATCATGCTTATTAAATGAAAATGCAACTGTTACAGTTACTCATTCTAAAACTAGTAATTTAAAAGATATTACTAAAGAAGCAGATATTTTAATAGTTGCTATAGGTAAAGCTCATTATATAACAAATGATATGGTAAAAGATAATTCAGTTGTAATAGATGTTGGTACTAATTTAATAGATGGACATTTAACTGGTGATGTAGATTTTGAAAATGTAAAAGATAAAGTATCTTTTATTACTCCTGTTCCTAATGGAGTAGGTAGAATGACTGTTATATCATTAATGGAGAATGTAATAAAAGCGTATAATGAACAAAATAGTAATTGATTTATATTCAAATAAACATTAAAATATAAATAGAATAGGGAGTGGGCCTAAAATGAATGAAGAAATGAATGGAAAAAAGAAAATTTTATTTTTAGCAAATGGATTTGGTATTGAAGCTGCTAATTCATATTCACTTGGAGATGATTTAACTCCTAATGTAGTTAGACTTAGTCAAGAATATATGTATAGTAGTATTTTATCTAGTGGTAAAGAATGTGGTTTCTTACCTAATCAATCTAGTACTTATCAATTCGGGTACCAATGTTTTTCTAACGGAGGTTATACTGATTTAGCTGTTAAAAGTATGGATAAAAGAATAAGTGAAAAGAATTTTATAAACAATGTAATGGATGAAAGTATAGATTTTGCTGCTCAAAATAAATCTAAAATGCATATATTCTTCATGATCGGAGATAAATTCTCTTATACAACTGGAGATCAATTAAAAGCTTTTGTTGATGAATGTATTAAAAAACAAGTTAAAGAAGTATGTATTCATTTATTTGTTGGTTATAATAGTGAAAAAGGCCTTCATACTGCAAAAGATTCTATTAAAGCTATAACAAGATCAATTGCTGGATATGAAAATGTAGGAGTAAGTCTTATAGTTGGAGTTGATATGGTAAGTGATTCAACACCAATATCTAATTTAAGCAAGTTATATAAGATTTGTACTACTAGTGTTTCTGAAACATGGACTGACTGGCAATCATTATTTGAAACTCGTTATAAAAATGGTATTGCAGATGAAAATATGTCTCCATTCTTATTAAAAAGAAGAACTTTATTTGAAAGTAATGATAGTATATTTATATTTAACTATACTTATATGCCTATAAGTAGATACTTAAGTATTATAGTTAATCCAAAACAATTATTTACAACAGATGATAATCCTACTAATATTAAAATTACATCTTTACTTCCAATTAATGAAAAAGGAACACTTGCTCATGCTTATGAATATGATTTACCAACTGATTACTTTACTCAAAAATTAGAAAAGTTAAATAAAAAAGTAACATTAATTGCTGATAATACAAGAGCAACATATATAAATAGTGTATTAAATGGAAATAAAAATGAAGTAAGTCCTTATTTAAATACTAAATCAGTTAAAATAAATAATGATTATTTTGCTGAAATGACTCAAATACTTATTAATGAAATAGATAATGGAGTTAATGATACTATAATTATTGATTATGACTTAATGCATGATTATAAAAAAGGTGATTTAGAAGTACTTAAAAATAATTTTAGAGAGATGGATAAGGCTTTAAGAAAAGTTTATGAATACACTTATAAATTACATCATATGTTAATATTTACTTCTTTATATGGAGTTAAAGAATCATTGCTTATAGATAATAAAGATGTAGTAGTTAATTACTCTAATAAAGTACCTTATATAGTTATAGATAATGTTTATAGTAAAAATACAGCTTTATTTGACCCTGTATCAATTAGTTTTATATCTACAACTATGCTTTATTTACTTGGAGATACTACTGCTAGAACTATGATTATGTTAAATAAAAATGGTAAAAAGAATCAAAATATTTTAATAATATTTGGTGGAATAGTATTTGTAGTTCTATATCTATTATGGTTTATATTCTTAAAGAAATAGGTGATTAAATGTTAAAAGATGAAGTTAGAAATTCTTTTTACATTAATTTAGTTATATCTATATTAACTACTATATTTGGTATTTGGCTTTTATATAAACCATATGCCACTATAACATTTATATCTATGTTTATAGCTATGATATTAATGGTAGTAGTAGGATTTTCGATATATAAATATTTTACTAGAAGTGATAAAAAGAAAAAGTTTGATTTTAGTATAATATATGGATTAATATCTTTAATAATTGCATTATTTCTATTTATAAAACCTACTTTTATAAAAGAAGGAATTCAAGAAGTAATTTCTATTATTATGATATTGTATTTATTCTCTAAATATACATATACTATGATTATGTATAAGAGTAAGGATAAAAATATAAATGTATGTATATTTATAATATCAATTATGTTAATTTTATCTTTAATTCTATTATTTAATTCAGTTAAGACTGTATTTATGATGAATCAAATACTAGGATCATTTATATGTTTTTATTCAATACTTAATATAATATTATCATTTATATTTTATAATAATATTAAATAGGAGGAGTTATGTTAGATATCGTTATTAGATTTTTAATTATATTTTTAATAATAGTATTTATAGTTGTTGGTCTTAAATTAATAAAAGTTTTAGATCAAACTACTAAATCTATTAAAGATGTAAATAGAAAATTAGAAAAGTTAGATCCTACATTTGAAATGATAGAAAAAGGTAGTGAAACTATTTCTAATATAAGGTATAATATAAGTAAGAAGGTTAATCATATCTTTGGAAGAAAAGTAGAAAGTGAGGATGATTTCGATGAGTAAAAAGAAATCTGGTATAGGAAAATTCGTTTTAGGTCTTGGAATAGGTGGAGCTTTAGGAGTTTTATTTGCACCTAAGAGTGGTAAAGAGGCTCAAAAAGATCTTAAATTAAAAATAAATGAGTTAACAGCGAAAGCAAAAGAAATTGATAAAGATGAAGTTAAAGATAATATCTTAGAGAAAATAGATGAAATTAAAGCCACTATTCAAGACTTAGATAAAGAAAAAGTACAAGATATTGCTTATGCTACTGCAGATGTAGTTAAAACAAAAACAGAAGAATTAGTTGAATATACTAAGGCAAAAGCAACTCCTGTTGTAAACGAAGTAGCAGAAGAAGTAAGAAAGAGTGCTATTAAAGTAACAAAACAAATTTTAAAGAAATTAGAAAATAAAGACTAAATTTTACGTAAAACTATAAGAAAGTTTACACTTTCTATAGTTTTTTTATATGTATGTTTGATACAATGAAATTGATAATAGGGGGCGTATCGATATACAAAACTATTTTATAATAATAAATATAATAGGATTTATCATTTGTTTAATAGATAAATTGCTTGCTATAAAACATAAATATAGAATTAGTGAAAAGTTATTGTTTCTAATTTGTGCTTTAGGTGGAGTATATGGTTTTGTAATAAGTATGCATATGTTTAGACATAAAACTAAGAAAAGGAATTTTTATTTAATTACATATTTTATTTTAATTATTTGGACTATAGTATTGATAGGAGGGATAGTATGAAAAATTACAATTTAGAAGAATTATCTAAAAAAATTGATAATCGAGAAATTGATGCTAATAGTTTGGAAAATAATATAAATGAACTAGATACATCTAATATTGATAATGATACTTTATTAGAATTTATGAATAAAGTAGGTAAATATATAGATGGATTAAATAATGGCTCAATAAAACTTAATGGTAATGTATTTCCAACAATTGATGACAATAGAAATCCAAATAAGATGAAAAAAGAATTAGAAGAAATATGTAAAGATAAACATATAAATATTTATATATATAATAATAAAAATGATGATAAAATCATTACTGTTAAAATAGATGATAATTCAAATAAATATATTAATAGTTTAATTAATAAATTGTATACGTACTATGGACTTGATTTTGAATTTTATTATATAAAAGAAGAAAAAAATAATTATTTCAATTTAGATATATTATCTCTTAATAGTAATGAATTTGATGATAAATATAAATATGTATTAGATACTGCAATAAAAGTCTTTAATCAAGATAATGGAGATGAAACTATTCCTCCAATTGTTAAGAAAGTAAGAGATTTAGTTAATGATGATTTCTATATTAGATCTAATAATATAATTCTTGGATATACTTTATATAATAATAATACTATTAATTATTTAGTATCTGATGGATCTAGTAAATTAGAAGAATATGCTAAAAAACTTAATTTATATGTTAAAAGAAATGATGGATTTGATAATTTTGAAATAGATTTACCAGTAGAAAATCCAGCAGAACCTGAACCAACTAGATATAGAAATGAAAATGATTCTAGTGTATATAATAATTTATCAGCTGATTTAGAAGTTGCTAAGGTAATAGATTTTATAGAAACTAGTCCAACTAAAGAATTAGATGATGTTATAGTACATTCTGATGGAGATAACAGAATTGTAGAAATGATCAGAAATGAAGATAATAAAAAAACAGTTACATTTAATCATGGTAAGTACTTTGATAGTAAGATACTACCATTAATAATAACTAGTTATATATCTTCAAATATTGATTCTTTAGATTATATTAAGATTAAAGATAATAATATATATTTTAATTCATCTAATAAAACTAATTTAACTATTAGAACTAATAATAAAAATGAAGTAGATAGTATTATAAAAGATATTAAAAAGAAATACCAAGATAAAAGAAATATAAGAGTAGAAAAAGTAGAAAAAGAAGAACAAGATAGAGGAGCATTTGTATCTCTTTCAGTATTATTTGTTATTACAATACTATTTGTACTTATTGTATCTTTATTAGTATTTGCAAATTAGGAGGATTATGGCTAAAAAGAAAAATATAAATGATGATAAAATAAAAGATTATAGAGTTAATAATATTCTTATCTATATGTTCATAGTTCTTGATATTTTAGTAATATTTTTTGCTGCTTTATCACTTATTACAGGAGTTTATTTTTATACATTTATATCATTTGTATGTTTTGTATTAAATATATTTGTAGTTAAGAAGAGACAGGATATTAAAGATAAGAAGAAAGTAATTGACAAAAAGAAATAATATGTTATAATGTTTAAGTAAATATGAAAAGGAAAGAGATGTACCTACATCCACCTGATTAGCGAAAAGCAATGGGTAAAATGCCAAGATATAACATATTAGAATTGTTTATTATGGTTTTTAAGTAGGTACTTGTACCTACTTTTTATTATTTAATGGAGGTGTTTTTTATAGCAAGTTCAAAAAATAATTTGTTAATTAATGAACAAATTAAATTAGATCAAGTTTTAGTAATTGGTCCAAATGGGGAACATGTAGGTATTAAATCGTCAACAGATGCATTAACACTAGCTGGTTATGCAGGATTAGATTTAGTTCTTATCAATGCAAATGGTAATCCACCAGTATGTAAGATTATGGATTATAACAAATATAAGTATGAAAGATCAAAAAAAGAAAAAGAAGCATTAAAGAAACAAAGAGCAACAAAAGTAGAAACTAAAGAATATAGACTTTCATCAACTATTGATGTAGGAGATATTGAAACTAAACTTAGAAATGTTAGAAAGTATCTTGAAAAAGGACATAAAATTAAACTTTCTATTCGTTTTAAAGGAAGAGAAATGGCTCATACAGAAATAGGAAGAGATGTACTTATGAATTTTTGTAGTAGAGTTGAAGATCTTGCAGATATTGAAACAATGCCTAAACTTGAGGGACGTAGCATGTCTATGCTATTAACACCAAAGAAATAAATATAAGGAGGAAATTATGCCAAAAATTAAAACTCATAAAGGGTTAAAGAAAGTATTAAATATAAGACAAAGTGGTAGTATATCTATCTATAAACCAGGACAAAGACATAATACTGGTAAGAAAAGTATGAAATATAATAGAAGAAAGATTAATGGTAATGCTTTATCTAAAGCAGATACTAATAGACTAAAGAACGCTATTAAATAGGAGGATGAAGAGATGACTAGAGTTAAGAATGGTGCAGTTACAAAAGCACGTCATAAAAAAGTATTAAAGAGTGCTAAAGGTTATTTTGGAAGTAAACATAGATTATATAAAACAGCTAAAGAACAATTAATGCATTCTGGACAATATGCTTTCCGTGATAGAAAACAAAAGAAAAGAGAATTTAGAAAATTATGGATTACTAGAATTAATGCAGCTTGTCGTGAAAACGAAATAAGTTATTCTAAATTTATCAATGGATTATTAAAAGCAGGAGTAGATGTAAATAGAAAAATGTTATCTGAAATCGCTATTAACGATCCAAAAGCATTTACTGAATTAGTTAAAACTGCTAAAGCTGGACTTGAAGGAAAAGCAAAAGTAGAACGTACTGAAGTTAAAAATGAAATAGTTAAAGGAACTAAAAAAGTAGAAGCTCCTAAAAAAGAAACTAAGAAAGAAACTAAAAAAGAAGAACCAAAAAAAGAAGTTAAAAAGGAAACTAAAAAAGTAGACTATAGTTCTATGACTGTAGCTGAATTAAAAGAATTAGCATCTAAAAAGAAAATTGAAGGTGCAAGTAAAATGAAAAAAGCTGAATTAATTGAGGCTTTAGAAAAATAATCAAATTAATGGATTGATTTATCTAGTGCCAATTGGTGATAAATTTTAGAAATTAATTAGTGTATAACGAAAGGAAATAAAAAATATGACAGTAGTATCAATGAATTATTTATTAGTAGCTGGTGTTCAATTTGGACATCAAAAGAAAAGATGGAATCCTAAGATGAAAGAATATATCTATACATCTAGAGATGATATCTATATTATAGATTTACAAAAAACAGTTAAAAAATTAGAAGAAGCTTATGATGCAATGAAAGCAATTGCTGAAAATGAAGGAAAAGTTCTTTTTGTAGGAACTAAAAAACAAGCTCAAGAAGCTGCTGAAGAAAATGCAGTTAGAACTGATAACTATTTTGTAAATGAAAGATGGTTAGGTGGAACATTAACTAACTTTAAAACAATCCGTTCAAGAGTAAAAAGAATGGAAGAAATTGAAAATATGGAAAAAGATGGAACTTTTGATCTTTTACCTAAAAAAGAAGTTATTAAAATAAGAAAAGAATATGAAAAATTAAACAAAAACTTAAGAGGAATTAGAGAAATGAGAAAATTACCTAATGCCTTAGTTATTGTTGATCCTAAAAAAGAAGAAATCGCTATTCATGAAGCAAGAATTTTAGGAATACCAGTATTTGGAATTGTAGACACTAACTGTGATCCAGATATGGTTGATTATGTAATTCCAGGAAATGATGATGCAGTAAGAAGTGTTAAATTATTAATTGGTGTTTTAACAAATGCTATTGCAGAAGCAACTGGAAAAGAAGTAGTTGACTATATTACAGTTGATGAAAAAGAAGTTAAAACTCAAGAAGATTATATGAATCAAAATGATAATAGTGAAAAAGAAGAAAAAGCAGAAAAACCAGCTAAGAAAGTAGAAAAGAAAGAAACTAAAAAAGTAGAAACTGTTAAAGAAGAAAAAGAAGAAAAGAAAAAAGAAGAAGTTAAAACTCCTAAAAAAGAAGAACCTAAATATGAAGATATGACTTTAACTGAATTAAAAGCTATAGCTAAAGATAAAGGAATAAAAGGTTATTCTAAAATGAAAAAGGATGAATTAATTAGTACTTTAAAATAATAATCATTTAATAAGGAGGATAAAAGAATGTATACATTAGAAGATGTTAAAAATCTTAGAACAAGTACTGGAGCTGGATTTGCTGATTGTAAAAAAGCTCTAGAAGCATCAAAAGGGGATATGGATGGAGCAATTGATTGGTTAAGAAAAAATGGAACTGCTAAAGCAGCTAAAAAAGAATCAAGAATTGCAGCTGAAGGTCTTACTAATATAGTAAGTGATGGAAATACTGCTATTATACTTGAAGTTAATTCTGAAACTGATTTCGTTGCTAAAAATGAAAAATTTAAAAAATTCGTTGATGATATTAGTGAAGCATTATTAAAAAGTGATGTTACTACTATGGAAGATGCTTTAAATGTTAAAACTAGTGAAGGAACTATTCAAGAATATCTAGTTAATATGATTGCAACTATTGGAGAAAAATTATCATTTAGAAGATTTGAAAGAGTTACTAAGAATGATGATGAAGTATTTGGAATTTACTCTCATATGGGAGGAAGAATTAGTGTTATTACAGTAGTTAGTGGAGCTAATGAAGAAGTTGCAAGAGATGTATCTATGCATGTTGCTGCAATGAACCCAGGATATTTAAATAGAGAAGAAGTACCTGAAGAAGTATTAGAACATGAAAAAGCAATTTTAATTGAACAAGCTAAAAATGAAGGTAAACCAGAAGAAATAGCTCAAAAAATGGTTGCTGGAAGAATTAATAAATATTACAAAGAAAATTGTTTATTAGAACAAGAATTTATTAAAGATCCAGATCTAACAGTAGAAAAATATGTAGCTAATAATAATGGAACTATTAAATCTATGATTCGTTACGAAGTTGGTGAAGGAATCGAAAAGAGAGTAGAAAACTTTGCTGAAGAAGTAAAGAGTCAAATGGGTGCTTAATTTATGAAAAAAAGACTATATTATAGTCTTTTTTTATTTTATTTGGTATATTTAATATAAGTTTAGAGTAAGGAGATGTTTGATATATTAGCATTAGTTTTTTTAATTCCAATAATTATACTATTTATAGCTATAATAGAGAAAAGATATTTTACAATTACATCTATTTACTTATTTGCTATTTTAACTATATTTTTAATCCAAGTAGTAGGACAAATATGTATTAAATATAATTTATATTATGATAATTATGATTGTGGTTATAATTTTACTTTATTGGGAAATATTATTCGTTTTTCTATTTTGGGTATATTTAATATTATTTGTTTTGTAATTTTATTACATTTAAGTAAAAATATAAAATATAAAGAACTATTCTTTGTTATTGTATTAAAATATTTTTATTTGGTTTATTTTAAAATGTACCTATCTACGACTGGTGATTCTTGTCCTCCACCAAATGGATTAACTCAAGCAATTGTAGGTAATTATTATTCATATATTTTAATACCATATATTATTATTTTATTAATTAAGTGTATAAAAGATTTAAAACAAAAAAGATTGAATAAAAAATAAAGTTGTGCTATTAATACTAATACGAAGGTGATAATATGGGATTAATTAAAACTAAGAAAAGAGGAAGTCTTATAGTTATTTCAGGACCTTCTGGAGTTGGGAAAGACACTATAGTAAATGAATATGTTAAAAATCATGACGATGCATGGTTATCTGTTTCTATGACTTCTAGACCTATGAGAAAAGGAGAAAAAGAAGGAGTTAATTATTACTATGTTACTGAAGAAGAATTTGAAAAAAATATAGAAGAAGGATTCTTTTTAGAATATGCAAAGTATGTAAATAATTATTATGGTACTCCAAAAAAATATATAAATGAAAAGTTAGAAAATGGAATTGATGTATTTCTAGTTATTGAAATACAAGGTGCTGCAAAAATAAAAGAACTTATACCTGAGGCTATATTTATATTCTTATTTCCTCCTAGTCTTAAATCATTAAAATCAAGACTTAGAAATAGAGGAACTGATTCTGAAGAGAAGATTAATCAAAGATTTAAAACAGCATATAAAGAATTAAATGAAGTTACTAAATATAACTATGTAGTTGTTAATGATGAAATAGAAAATACATTAAAAAAGATAGAAGCTATACTTATATCTGAAAAATGTAGATGTGATCGTATAGAAGAAGTGAATTTAGAGAATGAAGAAGAATATATGCATGAAACAATTCTTTCAGATAAAGATATGCAAAATGTAGTAGTTGAAGTAAAAGAAGATATGTAAATTTACATATTCTTTTTTTAAATTTAAATTATTTTATAATTAAATGTGATAAATTAGAGTAGAGGTAGATATTATGAAACATAAATTTATGTTATTTATATCAATAATAGTTTTTTTATCTTTCGTTAAAGTTAACGCTATAACGGAAGTTAGTTTAACTAATCAAAGTGGACCATCTAATACTGAAGCAGGAAACTATTTTTCTTTTAGTTTAAATTCAAGTGGTAAGAGTAGTAGTGGATATGTTTATTATGAATTTGAATATGATGACTATAATTTAACCTTTGTAGGTTTTAAACCTGGAAATGATCCTACATGTGTTTTTAATGCACCATATAAAAGAATATTTTGTACTGGATCAGGTAATAGTGTAGTATATCCAGTATTTTATATAAAAAATACGTTTGAAGCTGACAAAAGAATAAAAGTAGTTGCTTATGAACCTAGTGCTAGTGGTGTTCCAAGTGTATCAGGTGCTTTAACAGTTAAGAAAAAAGATAAATCAATTGCAGTTAGTAATGTTACGATTGAATCATCTGCTAATAATGTCGTAGTCGGTGGAACAATTAGTTTTTCAGCAACTGTAATGCCTGAAAATGCTACTAATAAATCAGTAACATGGCAATCAAGTAATCCTGAAATAGGAACAATAGATAATACAGGATTATTTACTTCAGTTAATGTTGGAGAAACAACAATTACTGCAACAGCAGGAGGAGTAAGTACAACTAAAACTATTAAAGTTGAAAAAGAAAATGTAGATATAACAGATATAAAATTAGAAGAGAGTGAAATAACTTTAACAGTTGGAGATACTAAAAGAGTATTACCTAAACTTGAACCAGAAAATAATACATTTGATGGACAATTAAACTGGACTTCATCTGATAGTAAAGTAGTTATAATAGATCAAGATGAAAAAATAATTGCGGTAGGTCAAGGAGAAGCAACAATAACTATAAGTGCTGGGACAATATCTACTAAATTAAAAGTTATTGTTAATCCAAAAGAAGAAAAAAAGAAAGAAAATACTGCACTTATACCGTGTGTTATTACAGCTATAGTTACAGCAGCAATTATGGGAGCAGGAATGTTTGTAAAAAATATAATATCAGGAAGATCAGATAATAATATTACAGAAAACTTTAATACAGATTCATTTAGTGATGATTCATCTGATACATTTAAAGAACCTGATCCAATTCCAAAGAGTACAACTCCATACAAAGCTGGAAATGATAAAAAGAAAAAGAAAGATAAGAAGAATAAGTCAAATAATTCAAATAATTATGATGATAATATGCATATATCTGGATTCTGGTAAAAAGAAGTATATATTACTTCTTTTTGTTTACATAAATTTACACGAATTAAAATCTAGTTTGTTGTAAATAAAAAGGCCATATAATAAAATTAAATTAGAAA
>CAZOBH010000006.1:0-54530 GCA_964578175.1 uncultured Clostridium sp. | reverse complement strand
CTTTAATAGTTAAATCTGTAGTATTACTTTTTCTTACTAATTCTCTAGTATATCTGTAAGTAATATATTGTTTAGCTAAAGCGTATTTTCCAAGTGACATTAATCTCATTTCGATTATGTCTTGAATATCTTCAACTAACATTCTTTTTTTGTGCAAATTTTCAATATATTTGATTATATTTTTAATTTGTACATCTGAGACTCTATCTTCTTCAAGTACTTCTAAGTTTGCTTTTTGAATAGCATTCTCAATTTTCTCTGGCATATAGTCAACTACATGCCCATCCCTCTTAATTATTTTCATAAATGACTACCTCCAATTTTTTCTATTACGAATTGAGTATAGCACATCAAAAATAAAAATAAATGTTGCATTTGCAACATTTTACATCTTATGTTAAAATTTTTTTAGGTGATGAATGTGAAAGACCCATTTTTAGGCATTTCTGAAAAAGAAAGAAAAAAAATTTTACAGTTATTAGAAGTTCATATTTACAAATATAAAAAAGGTCAAACTATGTTATCGACAATTAAATTTGACAATATAATTGGCATTATTTCAAGTGGTTATGCTGAAATAATTCGTATAAATTACAACGGTGAAAAGAATAAAATTGAAGAATTAGAAAAAGGTTCAATTTTCGGATCAATATTGTCATCTATTGACAATTATGATCATGAAATAATAGCAACTGAAGATAATGAGGTTATTATAATTGACTATGATCGTTTATTTAACTATGAGAATACAAATTATAGATATTTTAATACATTCTTAATGAATATATTTGATATAGTAAATGAAAGAGTAAAAGAAAAAAACGAAAGAATAAGAATACTTTCAAAAAAAACAATAAGAAACAAATTACTAGAATATTTTAATATTGAATATGGAAAGAATCATTCAAGAAATATTTATATACCTTCTACTTATAATGATCTAGCTTTATATTTAGCAACAGATAGAAGTGCTTTATCTCGTGAATTATCATATATGAAAGAAGAAGGATTAATAGAAATAAAAGGAAAAAGAATCACTATTTTATACAAGTGATTCTTTTATTTATCAGTTGATCCAAATCCACCCTTACGTACTCCAGTTGCATTGTCTCCATCACAAACCAAGTATTTCATAAATACTACTTGACCAATAATATCTCCTTTTTTAACTTCTATATCATGATCACTACAGTTAAAATAAGAAAAATAAAAATGTCCATCATTATCTTCATTACCATAGTAATCACTATCAATTAAACCAACACTATTAGCCATTAAAAATCCTTTTTTAGGTCCACTACTTCTATTAAGTAATAAGTAGCACTCATCTTCCATACAATATGCTTTTAATCCAGTTGGAATTAAAGTAGGTTTAATTCCGGGTTTATACATAGGAATAGTTATATCTTCAGCTGCTTCTACATCATATCCTGCAGAATGAGCTGTTTTTCTTTCAGGAATATGTATATCCTTATCTTCATATCCTTTAGCTATTTCAAATCCTCTTTCCTTCATTTTCTCCTCCTAATAATTTATTATTATCTCTTAAACTATCTATTTTCTTTTTTTCATAATCAGTTAATTCTTGTGAAGTTGTAATTTCATAGAAATCTGCTCCATTAATAGAATAATCTAAAACCAAACTCCTAATAACAGAACTTGCAACTCTATTTTTAGAAAAAGAGTCGCTATTAAATGCTTCAACACCACTATTCAAATCATCATTTAATACAGCAATAATATCTAATGCCTTTTTAGAAATAATAGCATTAAATGGGTCATCCATAACTATATCTTTTAAATCAGTTTTAAACATTTCTAATTTTTCAGGTATAACTACTTTTTCTGCCATTTTAGAAAGATTATCAATTACTTCTACTTCGTGACCTTTTATCGAATCTAATTCACTCATTATTTTTTTAAAATCTGAATAATTAAATCCAGATAAAGTCATTGCAGCACTATCAAGTGTTATATTATCAGAATGAATATCTACTCCATTAAAATGAGCATAACACCCCGGACCACTTTCTTTTAATTTTTCAACCATTTGTTCAAAAGTAAAATCTGCTGGAATTTTAATTTCTCTCATTACAACCTCCCTATAATTATAAAAAATGCTTTATAACTCTATTAAATCAAATTTGAAGTTAATTGTAAATTGACTTTACCTAAACTTAGTAATATTATATGGTCTTGTATTGGGGAGATTATATGAAAAAAATAGAAGATATTTATTATAGTTATGAAGATCTATTTACATTACTAGGTTATTCAATAAAAAGTAATAATGATGAAACTTTTGTTGTTGATAACGAAGGTAACATGATTCCTTTATATAATAATGGAACTAATTATAGAACTAGTGATGGATCTTTTTCTTTTAAATTTGTAAAAAATGATAGAACTGAAGGAATAAGTTTAACAAAAGAAGAAAGAACATTTGATGGAACTATTGTTTCTAAAACAATTGAATCGAGTAACTCTTACGGAGTAAGCAATTATATATTTAGAATTAAAAGTACAGATTCAGAATATGGTGAAGTATCATTGCAACTATCTGATTATAGTATCGGATATTACATAAGAAGAAAGAAAGATGACCAAGAAGTATTTAGATTTATAGATTTTGAAGATCAATCTTATGTTGGGGTTAGACCATATACAATTAAAAGATTTTCATCTCTTGAAAGATTTGGTAAAAAAAGTAATTATATAAATTTAACTCAAACTCCAAACGAAGATGGAGAGTTAGTAGTAGTTGCCTATTCTGGAATGTTACATGATTACTTATCTAGAGATTTTATAAAAAAAGGTGAATACGACTCTTTAATGGAACAATTGTTATCACATAAAAGATCTAGAGATTTACTTACATATGTAACAAGTGAATTAAATGGAAATATTCCTGGTCTTAACTTATTCTTAAATAGTAATAACTTCTTTTATAGAACTTTAAATAGAATGGATAATCCTACTGATAGTTCATTTAATGGATTAGTTAACGACTCATATAAAAAAATAAGATTAGATGAAGTAAATACTGAATCAGAGAATAAAAATAAAGAGAAGAAATTTTAATTCTTCTCTTTATTTTTTGTAAATACTATAAACTTACTAATTATATAATTAAATATAACTATAAAAACTTGTACAACTAATTTAGCTATTCTATCATTTATATGAATTAAACTAACAGTAATAAACATAAATAACATTTCAAATAAAAGTGTTAATATTCTTGCACTAAAGAACTTGCTCATTTCTTTTATAATATTTTTATTTTTACTTTCAAATACGAATATTCTATTAGTTATATATGCAAATAATACAGCACAAATCCATGATAAAACAGTACATATTTGATAATTGCTTATAAATACTCTAAATAAATAATAAGATAATAAACTAACTACTGTTGTTAATCCACCAACTATTAAATAATTAATAATTTCTTTATATTTAAAATATAATTTACCTAACTTAGTTTTAGGTTCTTTTAATTCTTGTAAACATAGACCTATAAAGTCTATTATAAATATCATAAAATACCCTCCTAAAAGAATAAGACCAATAATAGATATAATAATACCAATATTTTTATATGGAGACTTATACTCTATCTTGATTTGATGTGTTCCTTTATCAATTTTAAATCCCAAGAAGTCAGAATCAACTTCAAGTGCATCTATTTTATCACCATCTACATAAATATTAAATCCTTTATCATAAGTAATACTAGTACTTACAATACCATTCCTTGATGCATTAATACTTCCATAGATAAAATCTCCTTTTGTTTTATTTTTATCTATTACTAATTCATCAATACTAGAGTTAATATCTTTTAAATATTTATTATCTAAAGTATATACATTGATATTATCTATATCGAAATGTCCTTTAGATAATTTGATTATTAATTCATTTTTATTATCAGATATTACATATTTAAAATTATTATTCTTATTTTGATATTTCCAATCTTTACAAGTTAACTTATTAACTATTCCATTAATACTAATACTAGTATCACCTAAAGAACAAGATTCTTGTTTATTCATATCAAAATCTATTATTAATACTTTATCTTTAATATTATTATTTATTTTAAGTATTATAGTTGATTCTTTTTTATTATTAAATTTATAACTATTTATATTAGAACTATTATAAATAACATCATAATCAAGATCTATCTTTTCAAATACTGATTCATAGTTTGATTTAACATCTTCATCCACTATTGTATATTTTAAAAGAGCATAACTATTATCAGGGAATTCTAATTTAGAATAATCATTTTTACTCATTAAATCATAATTTAAATACGCAATAGGTAAAACATTATCATATTCATATATACCGTTATTAATCTTTTTGTAAAAACTAGAATCTAATCCATCTTTTTTAATAATATATTTATTTCCCATATAGATGTTATAGAAAATGTTTTCTGAGTCATTAAGCATACCATAGCTACGATGTCTAATATTATTACCTATTTTATAATAAAAGTCTTTATAATTATAATTTGAGGCTGATGAATAAATATACCCTTGATAATATTGAGATTTATATATTCTATTAACTGAATCTAGATTATCATTAATAATATTTACTCTATAGAATGAATCATCATCTATTTTTTCTAGATAATTAGCAAAATCATCATGTTTATCTAGTTTTACATATTTCTCTCCAAAATTAAAACAACAAGCAAATATAAATATTACTGGTATTTCAAATAAAAGATATAATATTTTTTTATTAGTTATAACCAAATATAGACATATATATAAGAAGAATATATCTAAAACTAATGGTATAAAATATTGAAAGTCAAATATAGATACAATAGAAATAAAAAATACAGATAATCTAAAATATTTAAAATCATGTTTATTAATATTAGATAAAGTCTTACTAATTAAAATCATAAATAATGGAATAAATGGAATAAATACTTTAAGTTCTGTATAAAGAGTACCATTTAAAATATATGCAAATAACGGAAATGATAATAATACTGTTAAAATTATTGATAAAAATTTATATGATTTATCATTATCAAAATATGATCTAATTAAACTAAAGAATCCAATAAATGATAGACCTAATGAATAAGAACTATATAAAAAGTTATTTATTTTAAGATTAGGTATAAATAGACTTAATAAATCTATACTAGATTTATCTCCACTTCTTCCAGCTAGCAATCCATACATAGTAGGAACTATTAATACCCCAGATAATAATACACCTATAAGTATTGGAATTACGAATTTAATGCCATCGATAACAAAACTTTTAAATTTAAATCTGTCTATTTTATTTAGATAAACAAATATACCATAAATAATAATAGAAAATATTCCAGATACACTGTAATAGAAACTCGTCATTATCATTAAGAATACGCTTATAGATAATAAAATTTTTTTATTCTTCTCAAAAAACCTATCTACTCCAAAATAAGCCATAATAAGAAATGGCATATAATCAACAAACATAATATGTCTATGAGTATGAAATATTAATGGAGTTGCCATCATAAAAAAGAAACTAGTTAAGAATGCAACCTTACTATTACTTTTCTTTTTTATAAAGAAATACATAAATATAACACCAAGTAATAACATAAAAATAGCTGAACCAATAATATAATCTCTCATAGATATAAATGGTAATAAATATGAAAATAAAATAATTGGATTTAATAATCCAAAATATGCAAAATTATATATATTTTGACCACTACCTATATTAAAAGCAAAATCAGGTAACAAATCATGATTTTTATAAAATAAATTTCTAAAATATTCTGGGAATACCCAGTGTTGATGATTCCAATCTTTTACTGCTCCAAAAACATTCGTGTTTCTTGTTAATATTATAAACATAATAAAGAACAATAAAATTAAGAATAATATATTAATAATATCAACTAATTTTTCCCTTTTCACTTAACTCACCGACGTTATTATACTACTTTAATTAAAATAAATAAATATTTTATTTTTATATGGATTATGCTAAATTAATACTAGGTGAAAATAATGGATAACGAAAAGAAAAATGGATGTATAAGAGAAAAAGATACTTATATTCTAAAACATACTAAAGATAAAGATATAACAGTAAGAGATTTACAATTAGAAGTCTTAGATATAATGGATGAAATACATAGAGTTTGTGTTAAAAACGATGTTAAATATGGACTTATGGCTGGTTCAGCTCTAGGAATAGTTAACTATAAAGGTTTTATTCCATGGGATGATGATATAGATGTTATAGTTCCTAGAGAAGATTGGAACAAGTTTATAGATGCAATGAATAAAGATTTATCAGATAAATATTATTTCCAATGTTTTGAAAATGATAAACTATTTAATGTTATAAATGGACCTACTATGAAAGTAAGAAAAAGAGGTACATGGATAGAAGAAGAAAACTTTTTATTAAAAAATAGATGTAAATCAGGTAATGGGATTTTTGTAGATGTAATTATTTATGATAATATTGGAGAAAATAAATTAGGTTTTGAATTAAATTATACTTTTATAAAAATATTAATGTTAATTTATGTACTTCTTGATAATTTAAGAATACCTCATACTCTATTATCTAGATTTATAAGATGGTATGCTTATAAATATTCTAGACGTCATGAAAATAGTTCATTAGTTTCTCAACCAATAAGTGTACCATGGGAAAAATTCTTACATGAACCTGTATTTAAAAAAGAAGATGTATATCCTTTTAAATTATATGAATTTGAAGGAAGACAATTTTATTCATATAATAACATTGAAAAAATATTAAAAGAATGGTACGGTCCTAACTGTTTAAAAAAATGGGATGGCAAGAAATGGGTAGAAACATTACCTGTTGAAAAAAGACATCCAAAACACACAGCTAATTTAAATCTAGAAGGCGAAACCAAACCAAAAGAAAAAGACATTTAATGTCTTTTTTTATATTTTAATTCCTTTATCTCTTGCTATGTCTAAATAAATACTTTGTTTAGGTGTAATTCCATATTTTAAAACTTTAACTCTTTCTTCACGAGGATTATTACCTAATTCTTTATCTATATCATAAGGTACCCTTCTATGTGTATAAGAAATTGCTCCAAAGTTTTCAGAATCTCCAAACTCTCCATCTAGTAATAAGTAATTTGCGCAAGCAACATTTCTTACATCACCCATGAAAAATTCATCTTGAAATAATTCAACTGATTCACCAACACTTCCTACACCAATTAAATCTCTTGCAAGAAGTCTTTTACTATATGGCATATGTGTATGTCCACAAACTACTATATCAGGCATTTCCATATTATTAACTCTAATACTAGGAGCAAACATTTGAGCAGTTGCTTTAATATCATCTGTAGGTAAAAAATATTCAAAAGTATTATAAGGCGTAGAATGAAATAATCTAACTCTTCTTCCACTTAAGAAAAAATCTATTGAAAAATTAAGATTAGATATATATTCTTGATCTTCTTTGGTTAATCCAGAAACTTTACTAAATCCAAGTTTATATTCTTCTTCATAATTACCTAAAACAGAGTTTTCATTACATGTCTCTTTTATTAATTCAAGACATTCATGGCTATGTTCTCCTTTTCCTATAGTGTCTCCTAAACAATAATATCTAGTAACTTCAAGTTTTTTTGAATCTTCTAATACTGATTTTAATGCTTCTAAATTACCATGAATATCTGAAAGTATTGCTATTTTTTCCATAATATCATCACCTTGTAGTTATTTATAATACTAAAAATAAATGATTTATGCAATCATTTATTATTCTCCAAAGTGAATCCTATCACTAATCCATTTCTTTTTAATTAGTCTTTTACCATTACCTATTCCATCATTATAATGTTTCATTTCAAAATCAGTTAAACATCTATCTATATTTGCTAAATTCTTTCTACTTAAACTACCGTGTTTATTCATAGTTTCCATTTGATCTGTAATATATAAAAAACTATCTCTATCTACCCGTTCTATAGTATGTAAATAGTCATGTGCTGTATCTCTTACTAAAATTGCACCATTCCATCTAACATATCCTTGACTTTCTATTCCTTGTTCTTTGCAATCTTTATGAGGTATTATAAGATGATGAAAAGATAAGCTATCAACTCTTCTAATTCTATAACCCATAAAATCATATCCTAATCTCAGTAGGTTAAAATCTCTAATCATTAAATTAGTTACTTCTCTTCTTCTACCATCTTTTCTACCCATTACCACACCTCTATTTTAATATTAGCACAGTTTTAATTATCAAAAAATAAACTAGAAGTAACTTGACATTAAATTAACTTGTTTTACAAAAAAGATATGAACACTTTACATATAAAGCAGAATATAATTATATTTCTATTATGTTAATATGATATACTTTTTATGATAGAAGGTTATGTTTATGGATAGAAAAAAAGTATTTTTAATCATTTTTATAATCACTTTAATATGTGTTTGTTTCTTTCTCTTAAAAACTAATACATATAAAAATAATAAGACAAGTGAAACTAGTAAAATTGAAACAAAAGAAGAAACACCTGTAATCGAATCAACTATAGAAGAAAATAAAGAGCAAACTAAAGAACAAACCAAAGAACAAACTAATACTAACAATACTAATAAAACTGATAATAAAGTTACTAATCCTAAAACTAGTACAAAAAATACTACAAGTACAAGTACAAAAACAAAAAAGTCTACATCAAGTAAAAATACAACTAATAAAAAGACAAATACAAATAAAAATACAAAAACTAATACAAATACAAGTTCTAGTTCAGGAACAACAACAAATACAGGATCAAATAATAATAATCAAACTGAAACTCCTAAACCAAAAGTAACTTATTCATGTCCAAATGGATATAAATTAAATGGAACTACATGTACCATTACAATTGATGCAAAACATGTATGTCCTTCTAATACTTATGATTACTCAAATTCAGGAATACCAAGCGATACATATTGCGTTAATTTAAGTGAAGGATATGAAACAACAGACGAATCTTGTCCTAGTGGATATGGAATAATAAAAATGATTAGTTTGGGTGGACCAGATAGTTATAAATGTCTACCATTACATAAAAAAATCTATACATGTGATTCTGGATATACCTTATCTAATAACAAATGCACTAAAACTATACCAGCAACTAAAAACTAAAAATTTGTTTTAAAATTACAAAATAAAAACCCTTTAAAATAAAGGGTTTTATTTTTATATGGTGTCCCGTGGGAGATTCGAACTCTCGACACCCGCCTTAGAAGGGCGGTGCTCTATCCAGCTGAGCTAACGAGACATGTATAACTCAGATACATATTGAATTATACATCATTTATTATTATTTTTCAACATCTATTTTTAATTTTCTAAATCAGATATTGCTTTTATTACTGCAAGACGACCATATTCATAAGTTAATCCACCTTGTTGATATGCAATATATGGACTTCTTAAAGGGCCATCACAAGATAACTCTATTGAACTTCCTTGAGTAAAACAACCTGCTGCCATAATTACTTGATCATCATATCCAGGCATATCTCCAGGAATTGGTAATGCTTGAGAATCTACAGGTGATGCACTTTGAATACTTTGACAATATTTAATTAATTTATCTTTATCGTTAAATACTATATTTTGAACAATATCTGCTCTCTTCTCATTATATTTAGGTTCAACATCATAACCTAAATCTTCTAATACTTTACTTGTTAAAACGGCTGTTTTTAAAGCACTAGATACAACTGATGGAGCAAAGAATAAACCTTGGATTATATTTCTATTAGCACCAAGAGAAGGTCCTACTTCTAATCCCTCTCCTGGAAGAGTTAATCTTTCACCTACTAAATCTATTAAATTAGCTTTTCCAGCAACATATGCCCCATTTAAAGCAATTCCACCACCTAAATTTTTTATTAGTGAACCAACCATTATATCAGCACCTACTTCAGTTGGTTCTTTTGAACTAACAAATTCACAATAACAATTATCTACCATAACAATAATATCTTTATTAATATCTTTAATAAATTTAATTACTTTTTCTAACTTATCTATAGTTATACTCTTTCTAGTAGAATAACCTTTAGATCTTTGTATTTCTATTAATTTAATATTATCATTTTCTAAAGTATTTTTTATCTTATCATAATCAAAATCATTATCTATTAAATCTATTTGTTTATAATTAATACCAAATGATTTTAAAGAACTAGGATTATCTTTAATACCAATTACTTCATGTAATGTATCATATGGAAGTCCTGAAATACTAAGCATAGTATCCCCTGGTCTTAATAAGCCAAATAAAGTTACATTTAATGCATGAGAACCTGATATAAATTGATTTCTTACTACTGCTTTTTCAGCACCTAATACTTCTGCAAATATTTTTTCTATAGTATCTCTTCCTATATCGTTATATCCATATCCAGTAGTACTTCCTAAATGTATTTCTGATAAATTATGATTATGAAATGCATTTAATACTTTTAAACTATTACTATTACATACTTTAGTTATTTCCTTATAAATTGGTTCTAATTCTTGTTCTGCTTTTTCTACTATTTCTACTGCTTTATCACTTATTTTCATTATATAACCTCTTTCTTAATCAATATATCCGCCATCTATTTTAATAATTTCTCCAGTAATATATTTATTATTTGCAATACTATAAACTAAATCTGCAACTTCTTCACATTCACCAAATCTACCCATTAATATTTTTTTAGACTCTTCTATTTCTAATTTGTTATCTAAACTATTATTAAGGTCTACTACTTTTTCTGATTTAATCCAACCAGGAGCTACGGCATTAACTGTAATATATGGAGCTAGAAATTTAGAAAAATCTTTAGTTAATACATTAATTCCTCCTTTAGATACATCATATTCTAAAGTATTAATATCTCCTGCATTAATACTATTATTAGATGAAATATTTATAATTGATCCATATTTTTCTTTTAACATATATTTAGATACTTCTTTTGTTACTAAAAAAGAACCAATTAGATTAACTGATAATATTCTATTAAATGAATCTATATTTTTCTCTTCTATACTAGATGATTCTTCAATGCTTGCATTATTAATTAAGACATCAATATGCCCATATTTATTTATTATTTCATCTATCATATTCTTTACTTCTAATTCATTACTTATATCACATTTAATTACTAATGATTTTACATTTAACTTGTTAACTTCTTCTTGTACTTTTAAAGCACTTTCTAAATCATTATTATAAGTTATTACTACATCATAATTATTGCTTGCAAACTTTTTTATAATAGACGCACCTATTCCTTTGCTACTACCAGTAACTAAAACAGTTTTATTCATATATTCCTCCTACAAAAAAAGAGCATTTAAGCTCTTGATGAATATTTACCATCTGCAGTTGTTATTACTACACTTTCTCCTTCGTTAATAAATAAAGGAACTTTAACAACTAAACCATTTTCTAGAGTTGCATCTTTCATAGCACTACTTGTTGTATTTCCCTTAACAGCTGGTTCTGTATGAGTAACAGTATATTCTACTTTATCAGGTAAAACTACACCAATAACATTTCCTTCATACATAGTTAGATATAAAGTAATATTTTCTTTTAGATATTTTATATCGTCACCAATAGATGCTTTATCAACTCCTATTTGATCATAAGTTTGCATATTCATAAAATAATAAGTATCATCTTGTGAATATAAATATTGCATTTCTCTTCTTTCTATACGAGCAGCTTCTACTTTAACTCCAGCATTAAATGTTGTTTCAATAGTTGTACCATCAATAATATTTTTTAATTTACAACGTACAAAAGCTGATCCTTTACCAGGTTTAACATGTTGGAATTCAATAACAGTATATATTTTTCCATCCATTTTAATAGTTAAACCATTTTTAAAATCATTAACATTAATCATAATATCCCCCTAATTATTTTTTTTCTCTATGTGTTGTATGTTTTTGACATTTAGAACAATATTTTTTTAATTCTAAACGTTCAGTAGTATTTTTTACATTCTTTTCAACACGATAATTTTCACTATTACATTCAGTACATACTAATGTTTTAAGTTGTCTATTTCCTACTTTTGCCATAGTATCCCTCCTCGTTTCTCTTTGTATTATATCAAACAAACTCTATTTAGACAAAGTTTTTTTAACAATGCACGTATAATTTATACTATTTTTGCTAAAAAGTAAAGTTTTTTTATCTAAATTAATGATTCCAGACCTAAAAGAATCATATTATCTAATGCTTTTTCTCTATCTTCTGGTGTTACTATTTTATCAGTAAACTTTGAATCTACTATTGTAATTAAACATGCTGCTTCTCTTTTAAATACTTTTGCATTATAAAATAAAGCAAAACTTTCCATTTCTTCTGCAATATATTTAAAGTCTTTTGGAAGTCTTTTTATAGTTTCATCAACATTTCCATATGGAGTAAACACATCAGTAGTTAAAACAGGTCCAATATTAAGTTTAATATTTTGTTTTTTAGATATTTCTATAATCTTATCATTAAGTTCTTTACTAGGATATGAAATATGTGCTTCTTCTCCTATAAACTCTAAAGCATAATTGGATTCATTATATGCAGAATCTGCAAGTACTACTTCATTTAAATCTATTGGTACTAATCCAGCTCCACCAGTACCTATTCTAATTATTTTTTTAACATCAAAATAATAGAATAATTCAAATGTATATATTCCTATTGATGGTACACCCATTCCATGTCCCATTACCGTTATTTTTTTACCTTTATAAAATCCCGTATAAGCATACATATTCCTAAGTTCATTTACTCTTTTATGAAGACTAAGATATTTTTCAGCAATATATTTAGCTCTTAAAGGATCTCCTGACATAAGGACAACTTCTCCAATATCTTCTTTATTACATATAATATGAAGTGGTCTATTTTGTGGTTTCATAATAACCTCCTTAAATACAACTTTGATCTAAATCTGCAATTCTTACTGCAGCCCAGTTTTTAGTTCCATGTAATTTTGTTTCACTACCTTCTATTTTAGCTTCCCATTTAAAGTTACGATTATTAGTAAAATAACTACCTCCATCATAACCTACTACTTTTTTATTATAACTATCAACTTCTCCAATAAAGGCAACATGATACCATCCATTCCAAGTATCAGGATTAGTCTTATCAATTCCATTTTCAAAAAAATGAACAATATCTCCTACTTGTAGATCATTAGGATCACTTATTATTTTATATTTTCTACCCATAGCTGCAGCATCTGCTGAACCACCAGGTTGACCTTTTCCACCAAATAATCCAGCTTTATAATAGATCATATCAACAGTCCAGTTACAGTTAGTAGTCATGTTAATCTCACCTTGATTACTAATTAATTTATCAAAATCACTTAATGGTCCAGATAATCCATCTTCAGAATGAATTATAGTTCCTGGATAAAATGCATCACTTGATGCAGCTTGTGGTAGTTCTCCCATTCTTATTTTATCCATATCTTTACAACTTCCACCCCATTTGCAATATTTACGAGTTGGTCCATTATAATAATCAAATCCATACATATACATCATTCCAAAAACATATTCACTGACAAGTTGTAATTCTTTGGCTGATGTAACATGCATTTTTTTCCCATAGTAACTAGAAAATACTCCACCAAGACTATTCATATATACTTTAAAATCATCTGTTCTAGATACAAAATTACTATAATCAAAATCATTTAAATGTTTCTCAACAATTTCTAGAGTATGACTTGAAAATCTAGATTTTACTTTTCCATTTCCAGCATATGAATAATCTAGACAAGTTTGTACCATTCTTCCATTAAGTATTGAATCATCATCTTTATCTTTTTTAGCAATCTCTTTTGCTTTTTTAGCTTCTTCTTCCTGTTTCTTTCTTTCTTCTTCTCGCTTTTTATTTAAAGACTCTCTTTTTTTATCAGCTTCAGTTTTTTCACTTGATCCATCATCTTCTTCTGCTACATATAATCTACATGAATCCTCATTTGTAGTAAAACAACTTATACACTCTACAATTCCATCATCTTCTGTTGCTTCTTTTACGAAAAATTGAATCAAAAACACTATGAAAAATACTGATACACCTGCTATTACTCTTGTAATCATTTTCTTTACTACTCTATCTAGTCCTACATTACTACCAGAAAATAATACTTTTAAAAAGTCAATTGATCCATATAGTATCAAAGCAACTGGTATCAAATATTTTATTAATAGAAATATAAGTCTAACAAATTCAGGAAGAGCAGCTGGAATATTATCAGTATTTCCACATGCTGCTCTAGTATCAGCTAATACTAATGGTGAATATAAAATGTTAATTATGTTTAGTAATAGTAATTTCTTTTTCATAATTAACGCCTAATAACCAAAGTAAGAGAAATGCATATAGTCTTTTGAACTACTCCATTCTCCTCCCCATCCCCATCCATTACCAATGAATGATTTATAAAGAGCTGTATCTGGTGTTATTGCATAAGGTCCAGTTAAATAAGTACTTCCTGTAACACATGGCCCATTGCTCGGTCTATGACAGTTTTCATCAACATTTATATCAACTGCTAATCCATAACAGTGTTGACTTTGAACTAATCCGATACTTGTAATTGATCCTGCTGAATCAGACCCATAAGTTCTATATCCACCTATTTCATAAACTTTAAATCCTGAATTTTGTGCTGCTACTAAAGCCGCTTTAACATCACCAGCAATTACTTTATGTACTTGAACAGTAGTGGTTGTCTTAGTTCCATCTTTTTTAGTAATTGGAACTTCTAAATCAACTAAATATTTACGTACTTCAGCATCTGATGCTGGAATACCATTAGGGAATACTTTTTGTAATTTTTGACTATGATTAAGTCCTGCTGAATGAGTTTCTCCTGATACCCCATTATTACAATTAGGATCTATTGTATTTGCACATTTCAATGACTCAGTATATATTTTTTCATACATTTGTTGATTATAATGAAGTCCATCTCCACCAAAGTTCTTGGGTAACTTACTATAAGTATCACAATACATACCTATTCCACTTACTCCATTTTTTAATGTTCTATTAAAACTTTCAATATCACTATTCTTAAATCCAGAATATCTACTTTCATCAATTGGATTACCACTAACAAATACTAAATTATGACCTTTCCATGGACCACTTGCATATTCTTTGTATTTGGCAACATATCTTTCTGCACCAAGTCCATTTATACCTAATAAACTTATGATATTAAATGTAGTTCCTGGATTTGCATTTAAAATAGCATTAACTCCAGCTGCTCCACTTGATACCATCCAATCATATCCTAATCCTCCAGCAGCAACATAGTAGTCATTTCCTTTTTGATATGTTCCATGAGTTGTATATTCACAAGGATTGTTTACCCAACTAGCTCCTGTTTTATAAATACACATTTGAACAGTTCTAGAGTCACCTAAAAAGATATTTTTACTTCCTGGATTACATGAACCAGTTGTTTCTCCTGGAGTTCTTGTTCCATTAAGAATTGAATCATCATCTTTATCTCTACTAGCTATTTCTTTAGCTCTTCTAGCTTCTTCTTCTTGTTTCTTTCTTTCTTCTTCACGTTTTTTATTTAAAGCCTCACGTTTCTTATCAGCTTCTTCTTTTTCTTTCTTTCCATCATCAACTTCTACATTATAAACAACACATGCATTTTCATCAGTAGTAAAACAATTTAAACATTCAAGTACTGTATTATCCTCTGTTCCTTTAACAAAAATTTGAACTATGTATATAAAAAAGAAAATAGAAACACCAGCAACTGCTCTTGTTATAAAGTGTTTTGTTGCTATATCTAAACCTCTTTTATCATTACTATAAACCGCTTTTAATAAGTCTACACCACCATATAAAATTAAACCAAGTGGCACTAAAAATTTAACAAGAGTTAAAATAGTTCTTACAAACTCAGGCAAAGCTAAAGGAATATTACCAGCATCACCACAAGCTATTCTAGACTCAGCAAAAATTATTGTTGGGCATAATAAAACAACTAAAATAAATCTAAATACTTTCTTCATAATAGTTCCCTTCTATTCTTTAAAACTTTAATAATTATCATTTAATTCATCTATATATGGATTATAATCACTGTTAATATTATCAAAACTAGGAAATACTCCAGATAAATCCATTACATATTTTTTTTCTTTTAATTTTAAAGGTTCTTTAAAAGCTTCACTTAAATCTATTACATATTTATTTTCTTTTTTAGTTTCATGATCAACATAAGTTTTAATATCTGTTTTACCAATTCTTATACTTTCTATATCAATACTATAAGGTTTTAATGCCATATCTGCCATAGAAACACCACCTATTCATATTATAAAAATACCAAATAAAAAGAAAAATAACAATTTCATATTGTTATTTTTTACATATATTTACTTAACAGGATGAGATCTTGTTAATTCTAATACTTCTTCTTTTAATTTTTCTTGTATTTCTAAATTATCTGGATTCTTTAAAGATTCAACTATTATATTACCTACTTTAATAAAATCTTTTTCTTTAAATCCACGAGTAGTCATAGCTGGAGTACCAAGTCTAATTCCACTAGTTACAAATGGTTTTTCAGTATCATATGGAATAGTATTTTTATTAACTGTAATATGAATATTATCTAATAGTTTTTCTGCTTGTTTTCCAGTTAAACCAATTGATTTTACATCTACTAACATTAAATGATTATCTGTTCCACCTGAAACTATTCTTAATCCATTATCTTCTAAAGTCTTAGCAAGAATTTTAGCATTTTTTAAGACTTGACTAATATATTCTTTAAAATCAGGTTGTAAATCTTCATAGAAACATTGAGCTTTAGCTCCTATTACATGCATTAATGGTCCACCTTGAATACCTGGGAATACTGTTTTATTAATTTTAGTAATAATTTCTTCGTTATTAGTAAGAATCATTCCACCTCTAGGTCCACGTAATGTTTTATGAGTAGTAGTTGTAACTACATCAGCATAAGGAAGTGGTGATGGATGAAGTCCTACTGCAACTATTCCAGCAATATGTGCCATATCTACCATTAGATAAGCACCTACTTTATCAGCTATTTCTCTAAACTTTTTAAAATCAATAATTCTAGAATAAGCTGATGCACCAGCTATAATCATTTTAGGTTTATTTAAAAGAGCTAGTTTTAATACTTCGTCATAATCAATTGTTTCAGTTTCTTTATCAACACTATATTCAATTATTTTATAATCTTGTCCACTAAATGACATAGAATGTCCATGAGTTAAATGTCCACCTTGAGAAAGATTCATACCCATTACTGTATCTCCTTTTTCAAGAAGAGCTCTATATACAGCCATATTAGCAGCACTTCCAGAATGTGGTTGGACATTAGCGTATTTACAATCAAATAACTTTGTTGCATTTTCTATTGCTCTATTTTCAAATATATCAATATATTCGCATCCACCATAATATCTTTTACCAGGATATCCTTCAGCATATTTATTAGTTAAAATACTACCTTGTAATTTTAAAACATCCTTAGATACATAGTTTTCACTAGCAATGAGTTCTATATTATCCCTTTGTCTATTCCTTTCATTTCTTAATGCTTTTTCAAGTACTTTATCCATATTAATCCTCCTAATCATTAAATACTTTTCTTGCAATTGGTTTAATTACTTCATATATAAAGAATGCAAACAAGTTAACTATGATTGCCTTTATAAGAATACTAGATTCTATCGCAACTACTCCAACAAAACTTCCTACTGGAGTTAAGAATACTATTAATTCAACTAGTATAATCGCAAGTAATCCAATATTCATAGCTTTATTACTAAATAATCCTTGATATATTATAAGGTCTTTTAAATTACGTGTACTTACAGCATAAACTATTTCTTGCATAACCATCGCAAGTAAGGCAAGTGTTATACATTGTTCTGGAGACAATCCATGTCCTATTACAAAATATGTATATAAAACAAATAATGTTTCAATAATTGAAGATGATGCTATACAAAAGATGATAAATGGTGTAAATATTGTTTTATTTATTCCTCTAGGAGGTTTATCCATTATTCCTTTTTCGCTTTTTTCAAACGATAAACAAATACTAGGTATAGAATCTGTTACTAGATCAATAAATAATATTTGAATTGGAAGTAAAATTGTATTTCCAGTTAACATACCAATAAATACTGAAAATATTTCAGCAAAATTACTTGATAAGGCATAAACTATATTATTCCTAATATTAGAAAATATTCTTCTTCCCTCTTCAACTGCTGTAACAATAGTAGAGAATGAATCATCAAGTATTATTATATCTGCAACACTTTTTGTTACATCTGTTCCAGTAATTCCCATTCCTACTCCTACATGAGCATCTTTTATAGCAGGAGCATCATTTACTCCATCACCAGTCATTGCAACTACTTTTCCTGCACTTTGAAAAGCGGCTATAATTCTTCTTTTATGATTTGGATTTACTCTAGCATAAACACTATAGTGAGTTACAAAATCTATTAATTGTTCATCAGTATATTTATCTAATTCACTTCCTAGAACTCCTTCTTTTTCAGAATTAACTATTCCAATTTGTTTAGCAATTGCGGTTGCAGTAGATAAAGAATCTCCTGTAATCATAATAGGTTTAATACCAGCACTAATACATTTCTTAACTGCTTCTTCAGCATCAGGCCTTGCTGGATCTATTATTCCAACTAAACCAACAAAAATAAGATCTTTTTCTTCTGAAGATATAGATTTCTCATTTATTTTATCAAGTTCTTTATAAGCAAAACCTAATACTCTTAAAGCATCTTTTGCCATATCTTTATCTAAGTTAGTAATTTCTTTTTTCTTTTCACTGGTTAATTTAGATACTTTACCATCATCTATTCTATTACAAACTTCTATTAAGTTTTCTACACTACCTTTAGTAAATATATATCTTTTATTATTTACTTCATTAATAGAAGATGACATTTTACGCTTACTATCAAAAGGTATTTCAAATAATCTTTTATTACTCTTTCTAATTTTTATCGGATCAATCTTTTGTTTCTTTAAATAGTCATATAAACATGTTTCAGTTGGATCTCCAATATATTTATCTTTATCTATTACTCCTTCATTATCTAAAGCACAAATTAAATTAACCATTTCTTGATTATAAATTATATCTTTTTCAACTATCATCTTATTTTGAGTAATAGTACCTGTTTTATCTGAACATATAATATCTGTTGAACCTAATGTTTCAATAGCGTTCATTTGTTTAACGACAGTCTTCTTTTTAGCTAAGTTTCCAACTCCTATTGATAAAGTAATAGTTATTACTGCTGGAAGCCCTTCAGGAATAGCTCCTACAGCTAAAGCAATACATAATGAAATAGATTCAATTAAACTATAATTATTTATCATACTATATAAAAATACTATACAAATAATTATTAATACTATAAAAGTAATTTTCTTTGATAATTCCTCTATTTTAACTTGAAGTGGAGTTTTTACTTCATATGGAGTATTAAGAGATACTGCTATAGAACCTATCTCTGTTTTCATACCAGTTTTACAAACTATAGCTATACATTTACCATCAGTAATATTAGTACCTGAAAAAATCATGTTAGTTTGTTCTTGTAAAAGTAATTTTCCTTTTAATTTATCAATATTTTTTCTTACTGGAGCAGATTCCCCTGTAAGAGGAGACTCATCTACTTGAAGATTATATGCCTCTATTATTCTAGCATCAGCTGGTACTTTATCTCCTGGATTTAAAATAATAATATCTCCTGGAACTAAATACTCAGTACTTATTGTTGTCTCTTCACCATTTCTTTTTACAGTACAACTTGTTGCAGAATACTTTTTTAATCCATCTAAAGTAACTTCAGCTTTTTCTTCTTGAATAAATCCCATAATAGCATTAAGAATTACTACAACAAAAATAACAATACTATCGGTATAATCATGTGTGGAAAACAAAGCATAGAAAAAAGTTAATAACATAACAATTAGTAAAATAATAATCATCATATCATTAAATTGATTTAAAAATTTACTAAGTTTAGATTTCTTTTTACCTTCAACTAACTTGTTATACCCATATTTTTGTAGTTTATTATCAATTTGGTCTTGTTTTAAACCATGACTTGAACTATCAAATTCTTTATATATTTCACTAATATCTTTATCATAATAATTCATATATACCTCCAAGAATTCTACCACTAATAAAAATATAACATAAACATATATTCAAATAAATAAACTTTACACAAAAAAAGATTAACAAATGTTAATCTTATAATTCAAATGGATTATTTTTATCAAGTATTCCGTTTTTAATTGCTTCATCTATATAACCATCTATTCTTTTAGTTTGTTTTTCATATGCTGCTTGATTCATTATTGCTGTTTTTGATGTTACTCCTGCTAAATTAAAGTATAAGCTCAAATATTGATTTTCATATGGTTTTCCATCTACAAAAAACATTTTAAAATGTAGAACTTCATTTTCAGTATTGTAATAATTATCCAATTTCCTATCTATTATTTGCATTGCTTTTACTCTTGATTTATATTCGTCTACTGAATAATTTGTATTTTTTTCTGGATCATTGCTAACACCATTCATTTTCATAAGTCTACTTGATAAATGCATAACATCACTAGCATACATATCATAATACCATGGTGTTATATCAAAATATATATTTCCATCTCTTGTATCTGTTATTTCATATTTTGAATTTTCTAAAATAATATTCTCTATTTTATCAACATATTTATTTTGTACCTTTTTATAAGAGTTTAAATTCTCAGGTACTTTTGGTGTACTTCTTAAGAATGATCCTTTTCCCATCATTATATATGTTGTAGCAACTTTTGTTTCCATAAGTTTAAAAATAGCTTCTGAATTTGTATCTTTATTTAAGAATACTTTATCTATATTTTCTAATACTTCTTCCTCTTGCGTTAATTTTTTATCATCATTTTTATAATTAGCAAAGAATAAGACACATATAATAATAAATATTAATAATACTATTCCAATTAATAATTTTAGATTAAATTTATTTTTTTTCTTCATCTAACCACCTCAAATATTAATTACAATTACTTCCTGTACAAATTATTCTTTGGCCACATTGAGTACCATAACATACGGTAGCAATTCCATATTCTGATGACCTATAATAATCCCATTTTTGTGCTGAGTTAAAACAGAATGTTCCACCAGCAGTTTTAGCAGAATTATTATAATATGCTTCAGATGTATCACATCTTTCCCATAAATCGCTGAAGTATGGACTAGAATCTGGGTTATAGTAACACATTCTAGATCCTTGTCCTCCCCAGTTCCAACTATATCCACTATGTGAGATAGACTTTCTACTTCCACCAGTTGAAGGAGTACTACAATTATGTTCCCAGTGAAGATGAGAACTTTGACACTCAGTACCTTTACAAGTGTTCCAACATCTACCACCGTTATTTCCACTTTCAACATAAGTAGCATTTGTAAATGTAAGAGTACATGTAGATGTACATGAACTTGCTCCAGCACTACTTTCAGTACCAGCAGGACAGTTTTTACAACTAGACTTTCCTGTTTCATTTTGATATTTATTCGCTGGACATTTTGTTTGACTACATGACCCGGCACTTGCTACATAATATCCTTTACTAGCATTTGTACAACTTGTTTTTCCTGTTCCTGATTGATATGTTCCGGCTGCACATGCTGTTTGTGAACTTGCTCCAGCACTTGCTACATAATGTCCACAACTTGCATTTGTACAACTACTTGATCCAGTACTAGATGCATAAGTTCCGGCTGCACAATTTGAACAACTTGTTTTTCCTGTTCCTGATTGATATGTTCCTTTAGCACAAGCAGCTTGACTGCATGCTCCAGCACTTGCTACGTAGTGACCAGCTGTTGCACTTTTACAACTTGTTTTCCCTGTTCCATCTTGATATGTCCCGGCTGCACATGCTGTTTGTGAACTTGCTCCAGCACTTGCTACATAATGTCCACAACTTGCATTTGTACAACTACTTGAACCAGTACTAGATGCATAAGTTCCGGCTGCACAACTTGAACAACTTGTTTTCCCTGTTCCCGATTGATATGTTCCTTTAGCACATGCTGTTTGGCTACATGCTCCAGCACTTGCTACATAGTGACCAGCTGTTGCACTTGTACATGATGCTGCCCCTGCTGCACTATACGTTCCAGCTGCACATGTTGCTTGTGATGTTGCTCCTGTTGAACTTACATAATGTCCACATGTTGCTTGTGTACAGCTTGTCTTTCCTGTTCCTGATTGATATGTTCCTTTCGCACATGCTGTTTGACTACATGCTCCAGCACTTGCAACATAATGTCCAGCTGTTGCACTTGTACATGTTGCTGCTCCTGCTGCACTATACGTTCCAGCTGCACATGTTGCTTGTGATGTTGCTCCTGTTGAACTTACATAATGTCCACATGTTGCTTGTGTACAGCTTGTCTTTCCTGTTCCTGATTGATATGTTCCTTTCGCACATGCTGTTTGACTACATGCTCCAGCACTTGCTACATAATGTCCTGCTGTTGCACTTGTACATGTTGCTGCTCCTTCTGAACTATATGTTCCTGCGGCACATGTTTTTTGTGAACTCGCTCCTTCTGTATCTACGTAATGCCCACAGCTTGCTTTTGCACAACTTGATGATCCAGTACTTGCTGCATAAGTTCCTTTGGCACATTTTGTACATGAAGTTGATCCTGTACCTGACGAATAAGTTCCAACTGGACATTTTGTACATGATGCTGCTCCTGCTCCACTATAACTTCCAGCTGCACATATTGTTGCTTCACTACTGATTGTCGAGTTCGCACTTATTGTTGTTTGTGCATTATTTGTTATTGCTGTTCCATTTTTCTTTACTACTATTCCACTGTATCCTGCACTTGATGTTCCTGATACATATATCTTTGTTCCATTTAATACTACTAAATTACTTGTAAATGTTGTTCCACTTGATGTTTCATATTTTGTTGTTAAACTCGTTCCTGCTCCTTGACTTCTTTTTACTGTATATGATGCAATTGATGCACTATTCGCATTTCCTGCTCTATCTACTACCCATACATAGTTTGTTGCTTCACTACTTATTGTTTTACTTCCTGAATTTATTGTTCCACTTGTTGTGTAACTTGTTGGTACTGTATTACTTGTTGAATACCTATATCCTCTTAATCCTGATTCACCTTTCTCTGTTGCTGTCCAATTATATGTATTATATGTTTGTCTTGTTAATGTTACACTTGGTTTTTGTACATCTACTTGTAACTTATAGTTTCCAGTTTCCATTGATGGATGTCCTTTATAATCTTTTATTCTAAATTTTGTTACTGCATTAAAGTCTCTATTTATATTCCATGTACAACTAGTTAGTCCTTTCGTATTACATGTTGCTCCTATCTCCCACTTCTTTGTTGTTTGGTTATACCACTCTACCGTGAATTTCGTGCTTTGTTCTATAAAGTCTCTATATTTTTCTTTATCTTTCTCATTATATCCGATTGTTACATTTAAACTACTCGTCCATTCTCCTTGAGTGTATGTATCTCCTGTATGTTTTCCTGTTGCTACATTATTTGCTCCATATTTTAGACTTACTGTTGGTACACTAAATCTATACATCTCTGCTTTTCTATTTACACTTTCTCCTGTTGGTAATTCATATCTTAATGTTACTTCTTTATCTAGATTTGCACTTACTAATTCATTTATGTTATTTGGATATACAATTTTATTTTCCATTCCTTCTGCTTGTGCTATTACTTTTCCTTCACTATCTTTCTTTGTTATTCCGTAAGATAGACCTAGCTCGTTCTTTATCTCATTTGCTGGTGTTCCATAATATACCCATAATTTTTCTTTATCGTTTACTGCTCCATAATCAATGTTTTCATTATCTTGCCATGCTATATTACATAGATCATATTCTTTATTACTTGTATCTGTTTCATATTCGTCTGTTTCACATTTTAAGCATGCTTGATACTCGTAGTGTTTATCTCCTATTTTTGCTACCACTACATAACTTCCTGCACATTCATTCTCTTTATAATCTAATATCTCATCTATATATTTTCCACCTACTAATTCTTCCTTTGTTATTACTCTTGAATACATTAGTTCTGTTGGTTTTTGATATCTTTTATCTGATATAAATTCTTGACCTGCTGTTGCTAGGGTTCCTTCTAACTTCTTATAATAATCAATTCTAAAATTAGCTAGCACTTTATTTACTGCTGGTATTCCAACTCCTAGTAAAAGTCCTAGTATTACTATTACCGCTAGCAACTCTATCATTGTAAATCCTTTTTTATTCATATAATCACCCTATCATATAATCCTACTATTCTAGTATACCATAGGATATTAAAAAATAATGTGAAAATTTATATTAAAATTATAAATAAATAAAAAAGGATGAAATATTTATATATATTTCATTCTTTTTTTCATATTATTTATTACCAACTATGATAATGTCTTCCAAGATTTCTACAATTTCCAGCTATGTCACATGCACTGCTGTAATCCCACCAAATAGAATATGATGTTGTATTTAACTCATCAGACACAGCCATAATTCCACCATAATTATCACAATGATTTTCTCCACCAGAAGTTGAAATACAACGACTGTTTACACCAGATAAATTATCTCTTATTATAGGCATATAACAATGATAATATCCATAATATATATGATCACAGTCTCTTGATTCGCTTGATGAATAATAAGGTGCAGTTTTGTCAATTCTAATACGTGTTGATTCTTTAATACATTCATTATCAGTACTACACACCATTATGTATGATAGTTGATTTCTCTCTGCACTATATGGTGTTGTATTAAATGATTTTTTACCAGATGAATTATCATGTTTAACCCAATTTCTAGTATCGTCACTTCCAACATTACTTAAACTTGGAGTAATATTAGCATAACTATAATACCAAGATTTTACTTTTTCTGCTGGTAAACTTGTACTTAATGATAATACTATATCTCGATTTGTCCAATTTCCATTAGTTGGATTAGAGATACTCATAGTTATTTTTGTCCATTGTGCATAAACTGTTATATTACTTGTAAGTTTAGTAGTTGAACCATATTTAGTTCCTCCAGATGCACTAGTATACCATCCTGTAAAGAAATACCCTGTTCTTTTAAATCCATTATTTCTTAAAGTACATGTTTCATTATATTTACAACTTGTACTAGCAGTTGATCCTCCAGTACTTCCATTTCCATTATATGTAATAGTAAATGTTTTCTTTGTACAAGTAGTTGCGCCTTCACCACTTTCATAACCTGTTGCACAGTTTGTACATGAAGTTGATCCTGTACCTGACGAATAAGTTCCAACTGGACATTTTGTACATGATGCTGCTCCTGCTCCACTATAACTTCCAGCTGCACATATTGTTGCTTCACTACTGATTGTCGAGTTCGCACTTATTGTTGTTTGTGCATTATTTGTTATTGCTGTTCCATTTTTCTTTACTACTATTCCACTGTATCCTGCACTTGATGTTCCTGATACATATATCTTTGTTCCATTTAATACTACTAAATTACTTGTAAATGTTGTTCCACTTGATGTTTCATATTTTGTTGTTAAACTCGTTCCTGCTCCTTGACTTCTTTTTACTGTATATGATGCAATTGATGCACTATTCGCATTTCCTGCTCTATCTACTACCCATACATAGTTTGTTGCTTCACTACTTATTGTTTTACTTCCTGAATTTATTGTTCCACTTGTTGTGTAACTTGTTGGTACTGTATTACTTGTTGAATACCTATATCCTCTTAATCCTGATTCACCTTTCTCTGTTGCTGTCCAATTATATGTATTATATGTTTGTCTTGTTAATGTTACACTTGGTTTTTGTACATCTACTTGTAACTTATAGTTTCCAGTTTCCATTGATGGATGTCCTTTATAATCTTTTATTCTAAATTTTGTTACTGCATTAAAGTCTCTATTTATATTCCATGTACAACTAGTTAGTCCTTTCGTATTACATGTTGCTCCTATCTCCCACTTCTTTGTTGTTTGGTTATACCACTCTACCGTGAATTTCGTGCTTTGTTCTATAAAGTCTCTATATTTTTCTTTATCTTTCTCATTATATCCGATTGTTACATTTAAACTACTCGTCCATTCTCCTTGAGTGTATGTATCTCCTGTATGTTTTCCTGTTGCTACATTATTTGCTCCATATTTTAGACTTACTGTTGGTACACTAAATCTATACATCTCTGCTTTTCTATTTACACTTTCTCCTGTTGGTAATTCATATCTTAATGTTACTTCTTTATCTAGATTTGCACTTACTAATTCATTTATGTTATTTGGATATACAATTTTATTTTCCATTCCTTCTGCTTGTGCTATTACTTTTCCTTCACTATCTTTCTTTGTTATTCCGTAAGATAGACCTAGCTCGTTCTTTATCTCATTTGCTGGTGTTCCATAATATACCCATAATTTTTCTTTATCGTTTACTGCTCCATAATCAATGTTTTCATTATCTTGCCATGCTATATTACATAGATCATATTCTTTATTACTTGTATCTGTTTCATATTCGTCTGTTTCACATTTTAAGCATGCTTGATACTCGTAGTGTTTATCTCCTATTTTTGCTACCACTACATAACTTCCTGCACATTCATTCTCTTTATAATCTAATATCTCATCTATATATTTTCCACCTACTAATTCTTCCTTTGTTATTACTCTTGAATACATTAGTTCTGTTGGTTTTTGATATCTTTTATCTGATATAAATTCTTGACCTGCTGTTGCTAGGGTTCCTTCTAACTTCTTATAATAATCAATTCTAAAATTAGCTAGCACTTTATTTACTGCTGGTATTCCAACTCCTAGTAAAAGTCCTAGTATTACTATTACCGCTAGCAACTCTATCATTGTAAATCCTTTTTTATTCATATAATCACCCTATCATATAATCCTACTATTCTACAATTGTCATTATAACATAAATTTTTAAACAAAAAAAAGTAGATTCATCATCTACTTGTAAAATAATTATTATTATTTTTTTCTTTCTTTAAGTAAAATTGCAAGGAATATTATTGATAGTATTACTATGACAACTCCTATTAATATTATAATAATTTTTAATGAATTATCTTCATTCTCAATTACTACTTCATTTTCTTCATTAGAAACAGTTTGTTCTTCTTCTATAGCTATATCTTTTATACCATCTATATTTAAACTATCAATTCTAGATTTAAAATCTACTTTATCACTTGCAGATAATTCTTCTGTACTTTGAAGTATAAAAGAATATAAATAATTATCAACAGCTATTAAGTATTCATCTACAAAAAAATTTTTATTATTTTGACTATTATTAAATTCTAATCTAATAAATATATAATTATCTTTTTCATATTTTTCATGTTCATTTATATCAAGTCCATCTACAAATTTATCTTCTATTCTAGTTAATTCATCTTCTGTCATTTGATTAAAATCTTTATTTTGATATTCTATTCTTTTTATTAAAAACTCTTTTTTACTATTACTAGTAAATGAATACAAATAAACATTATTTGTTTCAAACAACTTAGTTATTTCACTTTCACTTCTTCCACTATGAATTAAAGAATCATTTCCTTTATAATTCTCTCTAGTAAAAGTATACCATCCGTCTGGAGTATTAAATTCTACTTTATCATCACAACTTTTAAAAGACTTAGCGTTAACTATAGGTATACTAATAACAATTATCATCAATAATAATTTAATAAATTTCTTCATAATATCACTTCTTTTTAATTATAACTTAAAATAAAAAGAATAACTAGTTAGTTATCCTTATTTTCTAATTACTAAAATATTTTTATTATATTCTTTTAACTTCTTAATAATATTTTTTTCATCTCTACTACTGAAATAAAAATAACAAGGAGTATCAGTAAGTATAACAACACTTTTATTTTTAACAACTACTGCTTTAATTTTATTCCATTTAAATAACATTTTTATTCCATAAAATGATTCATCTATTATACCTTTATCAGTAACTGTTATACTTGTTACAAATTCTTTTTTACATATATTTTCAAACATAAAAGTTAATCTAAATATATCCAATATAATAAATACCAAAGTATATAGTATCAAGAATAAAAATACTATTTGAATTGTTCCACTCGTATAATCTAGATAATAAAATTCTATATATAGAGAAATAATGTATCTAAGTGCTAGTTCTAAAAAATAGTTAATAGAAAAAACTTTCTTATTCTTTAATATATACTTTTTATTTCTAGCAACCCCTTTTGCTTCACTATAAATAGACATAAAATTACCTGAAAGATTTGATTTAATCTTCATATAATCACCTATTCTATTTCATTATATCACAAATTTATTTAATTGTCTTTTTATATAATATACATTCGTTAGTAATATCTCTTTCTTTAACAAAATCATTAGCTATAGCTACTTTATTTTCAAATGGAGTTATCGCAAACATTGATATCTCTTTAATATGATAACCATCTTTTTTCATTTTTCTTACAAATTTATCAATAGAATTAGATATTTTATTAATTGAATCTTTATTTTGATATTCATTTTTTAGAATAATACTATTCATAATTAAATGTAGGTTTTCATTCTTTTTAAAACTTTTAATTCTATCTATATCTATATTTTTATACATTGTATTAGAATTAATTAATTCATCATAATATTCTTTAGTAAGACTTAAAAGATTTACATAACCAATAACTACATTTTTATATTTTATAAGTATATAACTTCTTTTTTCTTTATTATAAATATTTACAATATCATCAAGTACCCATACATATTGTTTATCAAGTAATTGTTTATCAAGTTTTGATATTCTTCTAAATGTACTTTTAGATATATATTGTACACGAGTTGCATATACATAATTTCGATGATAATACTTACTAAATCCATATAATAATATTGTTGCATTAGATAAAACTAAGAATACATCAGAAAAACATGCTGAATAGTTAGCAAATGCAAAATCATATATGATCCATATTGAATTAGATATTATTCCACCTATTACCATAGTCTTTTTATCTTTCAAAGCAACATATCCATCAATAAGACTTGCAATAATCGGAACCAAAATAAATAAATTATTACCAGCATAAAGTCCAATAAAAACATAAACTGGAAGACTGAATAAATAAATATATTTATCTTTATCTGTTTTATAATAACCAACATCTTTTACAAGTTCAAATGCACTAATTAAAAATCCAGCTGTAGCGTCAAGTATAAAATAGTTAACGATATAAAACAAACTTGATATGATGTGAAATCCAATTGCTTTATTTTCTCTTTTAGCATGATAACTAAGTAAAAAGAAGAACCATGCACATATACCAAAGACTTGAGCAATTATATAAGATGTACTCATACTATCACCTATTATCAATAATAACATAATTCATTTAAAAAAAATTATTTTTTTATAAAAAATTTAGATATTTAACATCTACATTAGTTCTGTTGGTTTTTGATATCTTTTATCTGAGGCAAATTCTTTAAAACAAAAAAAGACCATCAATTGGTCTTATTTTTAAAATGGCGGAGACAGAGAGATTTGAACTCTCGCACCGGTTACCCGATCTACACCCTTAGCAGGGGCGCCTCTTCAGCCTCTTGAGTATGTCTCCATATCAAAACGCTACGCGTTTATCACTATAAAATGGTGACCCCTTAGGGATTCGAACCCTAGACCCACTGATTAAGAGTCAGTTGCTCTACCAACTGAGCTAAGGAGTCATAAAAAAACTTGATTACTTTTAAATTATAACATAATTTATAAAGTTTTCAAGTCCTTTTATTATTCTGAATCTGAATTTTCTGATAAATATAATTTTTGATATGTCTTAGATTCTTTCATCAATTTCTTATGAGTGCCACTTGCACTACACTTACCTTTATCGATGACATTTATAATGTCTGCATCTATAATTGTTGATAATCTATGTGCAACTATTATTATAGTGTGATCTTTAACTAATGAATCAATTGTTTTCTTAATATATTCTTGTGATTCATTATCAAGTGCACTTGTTGCTTCATCGAATAGAATTATCTTAGTATCTAAAAGTAAAGTTCTAGCAATCGCAATTCTTTGCTTTTGTCCGCCAGATAAGTTTACTCCACCCTCACCAATTATCGTATCATATTTATGAGGTAAGCTTTCTATATACTCATCTATATAAGCTTTTTTACAAACTTCTTTTACTTCTTCTAATGTTACATCTTCTTTAACAAATTTAAAATTATCAAATATGGATAAATTAAATAAGAATGGTGCTTGTCTTATAATTGAAATATTCTTACGAAGAGACTCTTCAGTTAAATCTTTAATATCTATTCCATCTATAGTTAAACTTCCTTCATGTACATCAAAGAATCTTAATAATAGATTAAATATTGTTGATTTACCATTACCAGATTTACCTACTATTGCAGTCTTTTTATTTGGTTCTATTTTAAGACTTAATCCATTTAAAGTATTTTCTTCATCTTCTCTATATTTGAAATGAATATCTTTAAATTCAATAATTCCCTTACAGTCTTTTAATTCAATATCACCAAATTTTTCATCTTCATAAAGTCTATTATTAACAATTTCATCAATTCTTTTTAATGAAACAGATACTTTATTAAAGTTAACTCCAAAGTCTGATAAAGATTCAACTACCTCATCTATTCTCCAAATATATGTTTCAAACATCATAAATACAGCATAAACTATTTGACCTCTTATAAAGAAAACTCCTACTGAATATAGAATTATAAATTGTAAGATAAAATAAGTTAAATTATTTAAAGCATAATAAATAACTTGGTAATTTCTTATATCTTTAGAATGCTTAAACATTCTATCTAAAGTATTGTCTATATCTTTTTCAACATTTTCTTTAATTCCAAGAGCTTTAATTTCTCTTATACCTGTAATATTTTCAGTTGCTCTTTTAACATATCCATCTGTTTCTTTTTTAATATTTTCTTGAGTCTTTTTAATCTTTGGAAAGAATTTAGCAGAAATAAATCCCATTACTACACCAAATATAATTATTTCTATTCCAATTAATAGGGATACTTTAAACGCTAAAACAATAACTACTACTAGTACAAAGGACTTACATATAAGTCTAATCATACTATTTAATAAAGACATTACTCTATCAATATCATTATACAATCTATTAATAAACTCACCTACACCAATATCTTCAAACGCTATAGCTGGTAAGTTATCAATTTTCTTATATAAATCATTTGATACTTCTCTCATGAATTTGAGTTCTAGATAATTATATATTTTATCTCTAGGTACTTGTAAAATTGAATAACAAAAAATATATATTCCTTCCCAAATTATTAAATATAAAAGGAATTTAGTTGCATCTTTTAATAATAAGAATTCTAATGCTTTACCCCAGAAATATGCAGAAATTAAAGCTGGTAGATAAGACATTAAAACTAATATTACGTATATAAATACTTTTAATTTATCATTTCTTAAATAGTGAAATAATAACTTAAAGTTTTTTAATTTCTCCATAAAATCATCTTCCTTTCTAAAATATAAAAAAGCCATATAAAATGACTTTTAACTTACAAAAAATAGTTAAACTAAGTGAGAATACTCTCGCTTCGTCATTTTACTCATATCTAAAAACAAATTATATAATACATCAAAAATCATATTCTCACTCCTTTCTTCAAATTCATGTTAAATATTATCACAAGCATTACAGGTTGTCAATATATTTTTGTTAACAAAAAAAGTGCCTAAGCACTATTTACAATAACCATCTCCTGGTTCTTCTCCTTCTACATAATTTTTATCAGCTATAGAACAAGAAGTTTTTGTTATACTATCTTTTATATAACCACCAAATGTATTTATTACACCAATAACAATAACCGAAATAAGGGCGATAATAAGAACATATTCTACTAATGCTTGTCCTTTATTATTCTCTACTTTTTTCACTTTTACCACCATACCCTTTAATCAATATAATTTTATAATGAAGAGTTTTTTTTGTCAATAATATGATATATTAAAAATAATGGTGATAGTATGAATAAAATAAATTATGTTGAAGCTATATCTTTTAAAGATAGATTTATTGGATTAATGGGTAAAAAGAATATAGATTATTGTTTGGTATTTCCAAAATGTAATAGTATTCATACCTTTTTTATGAAAGAAGAAATAGATGTTGTAATGACTGATAAAAATCTTAAAGTGCTATATATTAAAAAAAATATGAAAAAGAATAGAATCATACTACCTAAGAAAAAAGTTTATTATACTTTTGAATATCCTAATAACTTTGTTAAAGACATAAAAAAAGGTGATATTTTAAAATACCACACATAATATTACAATTACACCAAGTATAATACGATAGAACATAAATATTTCAAAATCATTCTTACGTAAATACTTTAAGAAGTATTTAATACATAAAAGTCCTACTGTAAACGAGATTAATACTCCCATTATAAATATATCTAGGTGAGCTTTAATTACATTTAAATCTTCTTTCAAAAGAAATAATACAACTGATCCTAAAACTACAGGTGCTGATAAATAAAATGAAAATTTAGCAGCATCTTCTCTTTTTAATTTTAAAGCTCTTGCAGCAGCAATAGTCGTACCACTTCTAGAAAAACCTGGAACTAATGCAAATACTTGACTACAACCTATTATAATAGCATCTTTTAAACTCATCTCTTTGACATCTTTTTCTTGTTTATTAGTCTTATCTAATACAAATATAATTATACCCATTACTATTAAAGCAATAGCTATTAATATATATTGTTTTCTAAAAAAGTTTTCTATTACATCTTCAAATAAAACTCCAAATATAGCTGCTGGAATTGTACCAACAACTACATACCAGAATAATTTTCCATCTTTAGATTTTGGTTTACTTAATCCTTTTATAATCATATTCCAAAAATCTTTAAAGAAATATATACCTATTGCTCCTAAAGTACCTAAATGTAATGCTATATCAAAAGACATAGATATTTCTTCTGTAATAAGACTAGATCCAATTCCAAAAACATCTCTAAAAATAATTAAATGAGCTGATGATGAAATAGGCAAAAATTCTGCAATTCCTTGAATAAATCCTAATATAATAACTGATAACATATACTCACCTCTATTTATGACTATTTAATATTATCATTATATTAATTATTTTTCAATTTTTTTAGCTGTACCTTTTTCTAATTGTTTAGTATAATTTTCTACTGCACTTCTTGCTCTCTTAGCTGTCCTTCTAAACATTCTATCTTCTTTAAAATCTCCAGTACGAGAATCTCTAACATTAGTTTTAGAAATAGAATCTATAATTGTATCACAGTTATCTAAACTACTCATAAATTCAGGAAAAGTTCCAAATAAATAAGCAACTGCAGATGCATATTTAGCATCTATTTTAGTAACACTAGAAGTACTTAAAACTCTTTCAAATTGTTCTGGCATATCTATAAGCATATCTTTAAAAGATCTACCAGGAATATTATATCTACAATTTAGTGTATATTCATAAGTTCCCATAGCATCTTCTCTAAGATCGTAATTATACTTTCTATCTTTTCTTTCAAGATCATAATAACCTAGAACTATTGATAAATCTTCTACTATTTCTCCATTTGGATATATTAATGGAATACTCTCCTCATGGGCATCTGCACCTCTTACTACTACACTGTGTATTTTATCTCCTCTAGAATAATCTAAGTAATAATTATATGACATTGGACCAAGTGTTCTTTTAACTCCACTTAAAAACTTTTTATATTGATGTATATCAGGAACATATTTTTCAGTTAATTCCTCCTCATCTAATATAAACATATCTCTTTGAACTTCCAAAAAGTCCTTAATTTCTCTTTTTTCTCTTACTCTATCCATTTTTTATTCCTCCTTATTTTTTATTTTTCTTATTCTTATTTAATTCCTTGTAAATTTCTCCATATCTTTCTACAAAGATAAATTTTATTTCATTTTTAATATCTTCAGGTATTTCTTCTAAGTCTCTTTCATTTTCTTTAGGTAAAAATATTGTTTTAACGTTTGCTCTATGTGCACCTATTACTTTTTCTTTTAGACCACCAATTGGAAGTATTCTTCCTCTCAAAGTCATTTCTCCAGTCATTGCTATATTACTAGGTATTTTCATATTCCTAAATAAACTTAACATAGCTGTTGTTAAAGCAGTCCCTGCACTAGGTCCTTCTTTTGGAACACTACCTTCAGGTACATGAATATGAATATTTTTATTTTCAATTTCATTTATATCAAGATTAAATAAATCACAATTTGCTTTAATATAACTAAAAGCAATTTGAGCAGATTCTTTCATAACATCACCTAAGGAACCTGTAAGAATTAATTCTCCTTTTCCTTGATACATAGTAGTTTCAATAGGTAATATATCTCCACCAAACTCTGTATAACAAAGTCCATTAACTACTCCGACATGTCCATCATCATCTTTATCATGATAGAAATATTTTTGATTACCTAAATATTCTTTTAAATTAGTAGATGTAATTACATAATCTTTTTTAGATTTATCTACAACTATCTCTTTAACAATTTTTCTAATAATAGTTGCTATTAATCTTTCTAATTCTCTTACTCCACTTTCTTTAGTATAATTTCTAATAATTGAAAGTATTGCTTCTTCTTCAAATTTAATTTTCTTATCATCTACTCCATGTTCTTCTAATTGATTAGGAACTAAATATATTTTAGCTATATCTAACTTTTCATATTCAGTATAACTAGATAATTCTACTATCTCTAATCTATCTCTTAATTCAGTTGGAATTTGATCTATATAATTTGCAGTTGCTATAAACATAACTGATGATAAATCAAATTCTTCTTCTATATAATGATCTTGGAACCTTTGATTTTGTTCTTTATCTAATACTTCAAGAAGAGCACTAGCTGGATCTCCTTTAATATCTTTTGTCATTTTATCTATTTCATCAATTATAAATACAGGATTAGATGTTCCAGCTTTTTTCATTCCTTGAATAATTAATCCAGGTGCTGCCCCAACATATGTCCTTCTATGTCCAACTATCTCTGCTTCATCATTAACTCCACCAACAGAGATCTTTGTTGATTTACGATTTAAGCTATTAGCTATACTTTGAGCAAGTGTTGTTTTACCAACTCCTGGGGGACCAACTAAACAAATAATTGGACTTCTTAAACTATTTTTCTTTTCTTTAACTGCTAAAAATTCTATTATTCTATCTTTAACTGTATCTAATGCATAATGTGATTCATCAAGGCTTTCTTTAACTTTATTTAAATTAGTCTCATCTTTAGTAAATTTATTCCAAGGTAAATCTAATAACCAATCTATATATGTACTTAAGATTCCAATTTCTGGTGAATTAACATTACATGATTCATATCTATTTATTTCATTATCAAGTCTAGTTTTAATCTTTTCAGGGCATTTTAAATTATTAGCTTTTTCTCTTAACCTATCTACTTCATAATCATGATCATGTAAGTCTCCAAGTTCTTCTTTAATAACTCTAATTTTTTCACGTAGTACAAACTCTTTTTGACTTTTATCCAAGTTCTTTGTAACTTCATCATCTATTTCTTTTTCAAGTTTAATAATTTCCATATCTCTATTTATATCATCAAGAATCATTTTAACTCTTTTAGTAGATGAGAACTCAGAAATATATTCTAATTTTCTTTCTAAATCTATAGGCAAAAATAAAGCAACTATATCTGTTAGTTGACTTATATCTGTGATACCAGTAATTTGAGATAAAACTGTATTAGACATATAAGGAACTTCTTTAACATAAACTTCAATATGTTTAACTAAACTACGAGCATAAGCAAGTTCTTCTTTCATATTAAGAACTTCTTCTTCAACACTACTAACTACTGCATCAATTATGCCTTCTTCTTTAGTATAAGTATGAACTATTGCTCTATGAACACCAGAAACTATTATCCTAGTCTTATTATTTGGCATATCTATTTTCATTTTAATATTTCCAACTATACCAACTTTAGGAAGTTCTGTTATATCAGGATCTTCTTCAAATACATCTTTAGGATTAACAACTAATACCTGATTGCTATAATAATCTTCTGATAATGCTACTATTTTTTTATCAATTTCACTATCTATTTCAAGTCTAATTTCACTATTAGGAAAAAGAACCATGTTTCTTATCAAAAGTACAGGTAAATTAGTTTTAATCATAGTTCATCACCTCAGCAAAAATATGTTTTCTATTATAACGATACTAATTATAAATTGCAAGGAAAATAAAAAGAAAAAGTTAAGAGTTTTTCATCTTAACTTTTTATCTTTTTTTATTTTTACTTTTATACATTATTTTATGATCTATATTATATTCTAATTTCTCAATAGTTGCTTTTTCCTTTTTCTTATATTTCTTTAAATCTTTATTCCAATTATCATAATATGAATCATCTTTATGACTTTTGAAATGATAGTTATCTAAAATATAATCAGTTACATATTCTGTTGTTTTTTTAGCTCCATAGATATTAAAGTGAGTTGATCCATTTTCTGAATCTGTATCCCAATCATATTTATATTTTTTACTATCATTTAAATCTAGGAATACAGTATCTGTCTCTTTTGCAATCTCTTCCATTTTCTTTGATGAGGAATAATTCCAAACTTTAGTATCAGGAATACCTAAGAAAATTAAATCTATATCTTCTTCCTTACATAAATCGATTAATTTATATAAATACTCTTCTGTTTCTTTTAACATATGAACTTCTTTGTCATTTTTATCCATATATGTTTTAGCTTTTTTATTTGGTTTATATTTACTACTTAAATAGAAACCTCTAGAAATAGAATTTCTACTACTAAAATATGGTTTTATATCTTTCATTCCTAGATGTTGCCATCTATCATGATATCTTAATACTGGGAATATAAATGATAATTTATCAAAATAATTTTCACTAAATAATTTATCATTAACTACATTTACTTTTTCTTTACTCCATCTCATATAATCAAAAGATGGTCTTTGTTCTGCTTCCTTTTCTCTATATTCATAGAATAAAGTAATGGTATCAATGAATACTACTTTTGGTTTTTGAGTAATTAAAGCATCTTTAAGTAGATAATAAGACATATATACACGTGATGAATTAATACTATAATTATATGATGTTATACCTGTTTCTTCATATATTTGCATAGGTGAAACAGATCTAGACATACTACTATCTCCTAAAAATAATATATCTAATTGATTCTTCTTTAATTGATATAATCCATTAACTGTGTAAGATCCTCCTTGATCATCATAATCAGTTCCTTTTGGCGCTATAATAAATCCAGCTACATAAAGTAAATAAATAGTTAAACCTATAAATATCGTAAATTGTAATAAATTCTTAAACTTTTTCATTAGAAGCCTCCATAGATAAAACTAGCTGCATCATAACCTTTTCCGTATACACCAAATATTATAACTGTAAATATTATTATCCAATATACACACCATCTAAATACTAGATTTTGTTCTTCTAATTTTTCTCTTACATTTATTTTTAACTCTTTAGCTAAACTAATAAAGAACATTGCAAATAATGATATTAAGAAAGGTACAAATTCTTTTATGTTAATTCCTAAATCAAAGAAATTAACTGGGTCACTTATTTTAATATTTTTAATTATTTCAAATACTTCAGGTATAGTTTCAGTTCTAAATATAAGCATTCCAAAACATACTATTATTGTTGTTCTTAATATTTGAAATAATCTATAACTAAACACTTTAGTATTAATTCTTAATAATTTAACAAGTTTATCTAAAATAGGTTTAAATAACACTCCTAACATCATCAATATATAATAATATAATCCATATAATACATATTTTATTGTAGGTCCATGCCATAAACCATTAAAGAACCAAACAAAGAATAATGGGAAAGCTATTATTATAAACCTAGATAAATGTTTGAATTTAACATTTCTCATTTTCTTATTTAAATTCATATTCATTTTAGATAATGATATTGGAAAGAATATATATTCTTTTAACCAAAGACCTAAAGTAATATGCCATCTTCTCCAAAACTCTTCAATTGATTTACTAAAGAATGGTTGTCTAAAGTTTTCAGGTAACTTAATTCCAAATAATTCAGATACTCCTGAAATAATATCTATACATCCACTAAAATCAAAATATAATTGGATCGTATACATAATGACTGCAACTATAGTTAAAAGACCAGTGTGTCCATCACTAAAGAAATTATTAACAAATATTCCAGCTCTATCAGCTATAACTAATTTTTTTATAAATCCTATTCCAATTAATATCCAAGCTTTTCTAAAACTATCATAATTGAATTTATGAATAGAAAACATATCTTTAGATATTTCCCTATATTTAGAAATTGGTCCTTCTAATACTTTTGGAAAATAAGTAAAGAATGTTAATAATTTAAAAAAGTTCTTTTCTGCTTTTATCTTTTTTAAATATACATCAGATATATAAGATATCATCTCTAATGTATAGTAAGATATACCTACCGGTAATATAAACTTCTTAAATGGAATATTTAAATTAACTAAGTTTAAAATAGGATTTAATAAAGAACTAATAAAATTATTATATTTAAGTACAAGTAAGAATCCTAATACTAATATAAGAGTTAATATAAATATTTTCTTTTTTCTTTTCTTCTCTTTTTCTAATATTTTAGCACCTATATAAGATATAAGTGTTCCAAGTATAACAAAAAGTAATAACCAACCACTCATTAAGTAATAACAAATAATACTACTTACTAGTAATACAGTCCATCTATACTTTTTAGGGAACAAATAATATATAAGTACTATTACTGATATAAATAGTAAAAAGTTTAATGACGTATAATTCATATCTCCCACCAGTTTCTAATTATTTTAATCTATCAACTAATTCTTTTATAGTTTTTGCTGATTCAAAGTTTTCAGGAACTAAATCAGTAACTGTAATTGATATATCAAATTTAGTATTTAATAAAGATATTAAAGTTACTATATCAAAAGATGTTAATATTCCATTACTAACTAATTCTTCTTCATGTTCATAATCTTCTCCTGGTTTAACTTCATTTAAAATTTCAATTATTTCTTTCATATCTATTCTCCTTCTTTATACATTTCTTTTAATTTAACTCTATCTATTTTACCATTTGCATTATATGGCATTTTAATAATCTTTTTAATAACATTAGGTCTCATATAATTTAGTAAATGTTTATTAGAAAAATCTACTACATCATCATCATCTAGATTATTTGATTCATAATATAGTATTATCTTATCATCTTGATAAATACAAGCACAAATATTTATTCCATCTAAAGAATTAATATTACTTTCAATTTCACCAAGTTCTATTCTATATCCCATATGTTTAATTTGAAAGTCTTTTCTACCAAGATATTCTATTTCTCCATATTTATTATATTTACCAAGATCTCCTGTTTTATAAACTATATCTATATAATTATTATGAGTAGGATTTTGAATGAAACTAACATCTGTTTTTTCTTTATTATTATAATATCCGTTTCCTACAAAAGGACTCCTTACATATATTTCTCCTTCATTTGATTCTTTATTATCAGAATCAATCATAATAATATCTACATTTTTACAAGGAACTCCCATAGGTAATGTTTCATTGTCTTTAAACTTTCTATTAACTTTATAGAAAGCAAATATATCAGTTGTTTCTGTAGGTCCAAACAAGTTTGCATATAAACATTTTGGTAAATGTTTTCTCCAAATATTTAGTACAGGCATTGGCATAACTTCACCTGCAAATAATACTTTTTCTAAATACTTTGGTTTTATATAATCAAATGTTTTTAAATTAGCTACTATTGCTAGTGCTGATGGGACCCAATAAATAGTATTTATTTTATATTCATTTAAAAATTCTATAAGTTTTAAAGGAAATGAAAAATTAACTTTAGGTATTATTACAAATGTCGCTCCACTAACAACAGTTGCAAAAATATCAGATACTGACATACTAAAATAAAATGGCGTTTGACTACCAAAAACAGTTTCTTTATTAATATTAAATTCTTCTTTAAACCAATCTATATAACTAATTAAAGAACTCTCAAGTATTACACTACCTTTAGGTACTCCAGTAGATCCACTAGTAAATAAAACATATGCTGGATCTGTAAGGCAATAATTAATTTTAAAATTAGAAAACTTAATATCATCTAGTTCATCTATATTTAATATATTTATAGAATAAGAATAATTTTTAATTTTATCTATATTCTTATTATCAGTAATAATCAAACTAGGTTCTAAAGTATTAATAATAGTATCTATTCTATTCTTGGGTGAATTAACATCTATTACACAATAAAAATTTCTACTATATAATGTACCAAACATAGATAATAAACAATTAATAGATTTATCTATAAATATAGCAATTGGTTTATTTTTTAAATCATATTTATCTAAAATATTAGATGCTATTTTTTTAGATTGATTACCAAATTCTTTATAAGTAATCTTTCTATTCTTTTCAATAAAAATATTTTTTCTTGGATTATTTTTTATAACTTCATCCAAATATTCAACTATGTTGTTTTTCATATTCTCACCTATAACTCTCATAATTAGTATACGCTTTTTTTATAAATAAAAAAAGGATATTTAATCTATCCTTGAATAAAATTTATTTATTTATTATATTTTCATTTTATTCGTATTATTTTTAGAGTTAATTAAACTATCCAAAGCATTAACAACTTCATCTACAGATATAGCAATTGGTTTGGGTCTCATTAAAGGATTTTGTTCATATTCAGTATCAATAATAATCGGATTGTTATTATCAAAATTCTTACCATTTATCAGATCTTTATATGGACCAGATAAACTATATTGCTCATCAATTCCATTAGATTTTAGCCAATAATTAATTATTCTCTCTCTAGCTTCAATACTAATATCATCAGTCTTTAAATGTACATTACCATAACCTAATCTATCTAAGCTAGATTGCATATGATTAACAGCAACATCAAATAATAATCTATCTCTTTCAACTTGTAAATATTTTCCCCATTCACTTTCTAACCACTTACTAGCATCATCAGAAAAAATAGCTTCTTCTTCTCTAACTCTTTCAATAGTTCTATGTATTTCTTCATCTGTTCTTCCAATATTTTTACTAGTTAAAGTAGGACTTAGGTGATGGGGAAGAGCAATAGCTGCATATTTTCTAAAAACAGGATCATCAACATGATATTTATAAATCATCGTACTAGTAATACTATACCAAGCTGCTAAAATTGTATCTGCTCTTTTACCATGTTTACAATCCTTAAATCCTTTACTACTTAAATATGCTCTAACATCGTCTCCATCACGACTTATATAAGTTACACCATTATATGTAAAATTAATGGTTCCCTCATAATAAATAAATTCACTTTCATTTAGTGAAGGAGATTTGCTTGAATTAAATTCCCAATGTAAACAATCACCTATATTTCCCTGAATTGGTATTTGATCTAATCTTACACAAAAAAAGTCTAAAAATTCTTGTGATACTTCTTCCATTAATAACACTCCTTCATATACTTATTTTTTCAATTAAAGTATACTAAACAAATATTATTAATGTAAATTATAAAAAAAAGGATATTTAAACTATCCTTCAATTAAAACAACTTCTTTATTATTTTTATCAACTATTGTTTTCAATACTACTTCACAATCTAAGTATTTACTCATCAAATTAGCTAGTTCTAGAAGAGCATTATTTAGATCATCAAGTTTATCTTTTTCAACACATTCCATTGCGATAAATTCTAACGTTGTATCATCTGTTATTTCAGTTCTTACTCCATCTCTCCAATTAAGACATCTACATACAACTCCATAATTATCACAATATGCTATTTCACCTTTTAATGGTTTATCTTCTTCTTCACTTCCAATAGGTAGAAAATGTTCAGATCCTTCCATAACTCCTAAAAACAAATCACCATCTATTTTATCTAAATCTTCTGCACCTATTGGTAAAGCATATTTTAAGGAAATAGAATTAGTAATATCTATAGATGGTAAAATACTTCCAACTGGATTATCATGTAATACTCTTTTAAGTAAATTTTCTAAAGAACAACGAACTCCTTTTTTAGTCGGAAACTTTTGATATATTTCTCTCCATACTTTAACAACATCATTTTCAGATATAACATCACTTGTTAAATACTTTTTAGAATAATTATTACTATTTTCAAGTAACTCTTTTATTTCTTTTGATTCTATATCACTTAACTTTTTATTCTCATTAACATTTTTAAGAACTAATACACCTACTGATATATCTCCTAAAATATCAAATACTTCATCATTAATTTTAAATTTCTTCATAAACAAAATCCTTCTTTTTTACTTTATCTTTTTTAACTTTTATTTCTCTTGTAATACCATCAGCCATAATTGCATCTTCCTTTGGATATATATAAATATCTTCTTTTAAAGGTAACCACATATGAAGTCTATAATCACCTTTAGACTCAGTTACAGGTACCCATTCAGCTATAATATCATTATCATTTTTACATACTTCTAAACCAGCGTTTTGCATAATCCATTCGGAATTAGAATTAATTAAATCAGTTCTTGCATATACTAAATCAAAATTATTGTAATAAGCATATTGAATAGCGAAATCAATCAATGTTCTACAAGCACCTTTCCCCCTATATTCATGAACTGTTGATAATCCATAAAAATATAAAGATGAAATATCTCTATCATCAGAACTTCCAAAACCTACGCTAATATTATCTTCATTATAAGTAACTCCATTCATAGATACTGGATTATTATTTTCATCAAGATAAATAAATAATTTACCATTATCTTGATATAATTTTAATTCATCACTTGCTGATTCATAAGTTATTTCTTCTCCGTATTGTTCGGCAAAAGACTCTAATAATTTCATAAGTACTAAAACATTTTCTTCAGAATAACCCATAGTTGCAATAGAACAACCATTTTCTAATTTTTTCCATACTCTAAACTCTGAATCGTCTAAAAATATTGCTCTATAATATAAATAGTTTAAATCGATATTTACTGTTTTTTTATTAAGAGCTTCCATTATTTAAACTCCTTAATAAAATCATAATAAATATTATATAAATCTAATAAACTATTTTTATTGACATATTCTTGTGGAGAATGGGCATAATATCCACAAGGATTCATAATAACAGTAGGTATATTCTTCTCACTAAAGAAAATAGCATCACTAGTTGATTCACATCCAATTATTTTAATATCTTTATTTAGTATTTTTTCACAAGAGCTAATATATTGTTTTACATACTTATTATTTAAATTAGTACTAAAAGTAGGTCCAATTATAATTGTTTCTACTTTTACATCTTTATCTATATTTTTAATAAATTTAAATATTTTATCTAAACTATCTGATTTAATATTTCTAATATCTAAGATCATTTCAGCATAACCAGGAACTTGATTATTAGATGTTCCTCCATTTAATTTAGATAAATTAATACTAGTAATATAATCATTACTTGATTTAGGTAATGGATACTTCTCTATTATTTTTTTATAAACATCAAATAGTTTAACAATAGCGTTTTCTCCATTAAATAATTGAGCTGCATGACATGATTTAGTATTAACACTAAGTTTTAATTGCATTAATCCTTTTTCTTCACTAATAAGTTCAAAATTAGATCCTCCATCTGGTACTATTGCAAACTTACTATTATATTCTTTAACAAGACATGAAGCAGTATAACCATCTACTTCTTCATCACTTGTAATAAATAATGCTATTTTTTTATCAGTATTTAGATTTTTCATAATATTAAGACACACTGCAGTACTACCTTTCATATCGATAGTTCCTCTTCCATATAGATTATCATTATCTTCTTTAATACTATAATCATCTGCATATACAACATCTATATGACAACAAAATATTATATCTAAATCATGAGACTTACTATTACTAAGTACTAAACACTTTTTATTATCAAATACATATTCTTCTATATTTAAACTTTTATATTCTTTTTTTATATAATTAAATAATTTATCAAATTCTAATTTATTATCTTTATAAGTTTTAAAACTTAATAAATCTTTTAATGTTTTTATTATTTCTTCTTTCATATATCCTCCTAAAAATTATCTATTAACCTGTACTAATAAACAATTTCTAGGATTAGTACAGGCATGTCAAAATACTTGTACTAATAAAAGTACAAGTTACCGTAATAATCTTCGTCTTATAATTAAAATATTTTCCATAGTTACCTCCAAAACAAAAACCTATGTGCTTATATCACATAGGTTATTTATTTATATAACAACTATAAGACACAAGCACCATTAAATCACCTGTGTCCTAGTATAAATACTATTTCACAAGTGTATGAGTTCTACGTCTTCTAGCTATTGTATTAACTATATTACTCATATCCTTTTCCTTTCAAGTGGTCTAATAATATCAAAAAAATATCAATTTGTCAAAACAAGTACTTTTATAGATTTAATTTTATCTACAAATTTATCTACTAAATTATCTATCTTAAATAGTTTAAACAGTTTTTGTCTAATATATTCAAGTATCATACAAATAATAAATATTAATATACAAAAGAATAATGTATCTTCTAAACTATATAGAATTCTTTCTTTATATACATACCATAGTTTTTCTCTTAAGAACATACTCAAAATAACGTAATTATAATGTATTAAGAATATTCCAAAAGTAGTTTTAGAAACGGTAAGTATGATATTACTTATAATCTTTTTATTTATTCTAATTCTTTTAAATAATTCAAACATACATAAAGCATAAATAACTATAAATATTGAATTATTTCTATCTAAGAAAATAGTATTTGCAATAGTTAATTGATATTTAGCTATATAATCAATTAAGTATTTAGATAGAAAAGCTGATCCTATACAAAAAATAGATATTTTTATTAAATTAATATTCTTTATATTTTTCATAGGTTCATAAATTCTAATATATGCACCAAATAAATATAAAAAGAAAAGCCAACTAAAATGAAGTCCTCTATCTATTCTAAATGTTTCAAATGGTAAATCAATAATACACAAGAATATTAATCCAATTATTAATAATCTTTTAAATTCTTTTCTATTTAAAGACTCAATTAACTTATTTAAGTATGGACAGGTAAAATATAAAATTGTATAAGCAGTAAAATACCAATACTTATTATATGTTAATGGTAAGAAATACTGAAACAATTCTTTTTTATTAATATACCCTGAGAAATATCCAAAACAACCTAACAATGATGACCAAAAGAATACCATTAACCAAAGTTTTAAATATTTATTTAATTTACCGGTATTATTTTTATAAAAATAACCAGTAATTAATACATAACAATCAACACAACAATATGTAATTGTAAAAATTAAATAATATACTTCTGATTTTAAACTAGCTGGATTTAAAGTGTTATATCTTATAATTGATGCACAAAAATGAAGTACAACAATTAAAAACATTGAATAAATTTTTAATAAATCTAATCCATATTTACGCATTATATAAATTAAAAAGGAAAATTACTTTCCTTTTCTAGCCCCTAACTTTTTTTGTCTACCACCAGTATATGTTTCTACTTTTTCATCTGTTGGTTCAGGATATTCATTATCTTTTGGATTATTATTTGGTTCCATTAAACCTAAATCTTTTTTAATTTTAGATGTAGATATACCTTTTGTTCTTGGTAAGTATTGAACATCACATAAATCTCTTAGACATTCAAATTTTTCACTACCTTCCCAGTCACTTCCCATAACCACACAATCAACTTTGTAATTAATTACATCATCTCTTTTTTGTTCCCAAGTCTCTTCTGGAATAACAAGATCAACATATCTAATTGCTTCTAACATTTTCTTTCTAGTTTCATATGAATGATACGCTTTCTTTCCTTTAATAGCATTAAATTCATCAGTTGAAATAGCAACTATTAAATAATCTCCCATTTCTTTAGCTCTTTTAAGTAGTCTAATATGACCATAATGTAATAAATCATAAGTTCCATAAGTTAATATTCTTTTCATAAAAACCTCCTATTTAAATATTTCCTTAACGACCCTTTCAGATGCTTTTCCATCATCAAGATATGTAAACTTTTCATTAAACTTTTTATATTTATTATCATACTTAAATTTCTTAGTTTTTTCAATTTCTTTAATTAATTCATCTTCTTTTTCAACAATTGGTCCAGGTAATTCATCAAGTCCAAAATAGAAATCTCTAAGATTATGTTGATATTCATCTAAATCATACATATAGAATAATATTGGTCTTTTTAAAATACTATAATCAAAGAATACAGATGAATAATCTGTTATTAATATATCACTAATTACATATAAATGATTAATATCATCGTAATCACTTACGTTATAGATAAATCCTTTATATTTTTCAAAATCAAAACTATTAGCAACAAAATAATGAGCTCTAAATAATATTATATATTCATCTTCTAGTTTTTCTCTTAATTTATCAAAATCCACTTCTGTTTTATAAGTATATCCAACACCTGATGTATGTTGATTATCTCTCCAAGTTGGAGCATATAATATTATCTTTTTATCTTTTGGTAATTTAAGTTTCTTTTTAATATCTTTAACATCTTTTTCGGTATAATTAATTAAAAAGTCATTTCTTGGATATCCTTGTTCAATAACAATGTCTTCTTTACCAACTGCTTTTAAGTTAAATGCAGATATATACTTTTCTGTACAAAATCTAGATGGAGAAACCATATAAGTATATTTTTTTGAATCTACTTCATATTTATATCTAATATCTTTAAGAGAGTTCATTGCATTTCCTCCCTTAACTTCTATATCAAATCCAAGTTTCTTAAGAGGAGTTCCATGCCAACATTGTACATAGACTTGTCCTTTTCTTTTACTAATAGTATCTGGTACTCTACTATTAGTAATCCAATATTTACTAGTAGCATATAATCTATAATAATCAGCTGATCCATATTTATATACTTTAGTTCTAGGATTATCAGCAACATTTTTATGTTCTTCAGGATTTTTAAAGAACCATACGAATTTATAATCTTTATACTCTTCACTATTTAACATATATTCATATATAGCTTTAGGACTATCTACATATTTTCTTCCCATAAATGATTCAAATAAAACTCTTTTTTCATCGATAGGTTTATTCTTATATTTTAAATATTTAACTCTATTTTTTTCATATATTCCTTTTCTAACTACTTTTCTAAAAGTTTCGTTTTTCTTAGTCATATCTACTATTTTACTTTTTATTTTTTTCTTTATACTCATATTTTCCTCCAATGATATAATCAACAAGTTTCTTAGTTGAAGTTCCATCTATATTAGTAACATATTTCTTTCTATATTTATCAAGTTTCTTCATATCGTAATTATTTTTATCCATAGATTTTTTTATATCTTTAATATCATCAAAAACATATCCAGGTAATTCTTTATATAGATCAATATTTACTCCTTCATATTTATTATATAAATCCAAATCATAAATATATAAATATAATGGTTTATTTAAAATTGATGCTTCAACTGCTATTGCGGAATAATCAGTTATTACATAATCAGCAACTGACAATAATTCAAGTGATGATACTTTAGGATAAGTATACTTTTCATCTATATCTACTTTAGATCTTTCATGTTTTTTTATAATTAAAGTATAATCAGAATCTTTATAAGTATCTATAATTTCATCAAATTTATATTCATCATAAGTTCTAAAAGTAGGAACATATAAAACTATTTTTTTGTTTTTAAGTTCTGGATATTCTTTATATACTTTTTTCTTATTATCTTTTTCAGTATCTAGCAAATAATCAATTCTAGGAAGACCACAAGTAATAAATTTAGATTCTGGATAATTAAATGCTTTAGAAAAGTGTTTAGTCATTTCATCTGATCCAGATACAATTGCGTCATAATTCTTATGCATACACATAACTTTAGCTATTTTTTTATCTTTATCAGTATTTAATGTTTGATATCCAAACTTTTTAATAGCTGCCAAAGAATGCCAAATTTGAATAATTCTAAGACTTTTTTTATGTTTTAAGCAGGATACTGGGATAATAAAAGTATCAATAACACATACACTTGAAGTAGCTAAATAATACATTTGAGCAAAAGGATGAAATAAATAACTAATTATTTGAATTGGATTATTTTTTTCTAACCTTTTGGTTTTAACAATAACTTTATAATCAGGATATCTTTTATGAATATCATCAATTAAATATTTAAAATCAAGTGATGGTTCATTAGTTTGTCTACTAAGAAATAATATTTGTTTTTTTCTAGTTGGTAATAACTTTAAAAAGAAATAAACAAATTTTAAAATGTATTTATATATTGTTAATAAAAATACCATTTCTTTCACATCCTATAAACATTATATAATAAAAAAGATTGATAGTTCAATCTTTATATTATTTTTGTTTATTTTTGATGTTTTCTCATATATAACTAATCTAATTATACTTTTTCTTTTGAAATGCAGTAGAAAGATATGTTGAAAGTAAATCAAATCTAGAGAAATCATTTTTTAATAAAAGTTGGAATAAAACCCTTTTTTGAACATTTAAAATATTATTGAAATAAATATATTTCTTAGTTTTTATAAAAAATTCCCTATACATGTCAAATATTTTTTTCTTATCATTATTAGAATATCTATTATAATCATTTATAAATACTGATAAGTCATGTTTAACAAATAAATTTACATATCCTCTTTTAAAGTTATTATCGCACATATTATATATTTGTTCTATTCGCTTTATTCTTTCTTTTATATTATCAAATGATGCAATTGTTGTAATACTTGAATTATTACCATAAACCAACCAATTATAAACTATATTATTAATAATTCCGATTTTATCATAATATGAATATAATTCAAAACTAAATAATTTATCTTCATATAAACCAGAATCAAATTTTATTCCACTCTTTTTATAAGCCGAAGTTTCATATAATTTATTCGTTGATAATGAATCATCTAATAGCAAAGTTCTATCACTCATTTTATTAACATAATTTTTTTTGTAAATTTTTCTAAACCAATAAGATCTTTTTTTTGTACTCAATATAATTCTTTGAGTTTGACCAGCAACTAATGGTAAATTATTCTTTATTGCATAATCTACTAAATAATTTAAAGCCCCCTTATACATAGTGTCATCTGCATCAAAAAAGCAAAAATATTTTCCTTTCATTTTTTCTAATCCATAATTTCTCGCTAACCCTACTCCCTCGTTTTTCTTATAATAATATCTTACTTTTTTATATTTTTTTATAATATCTCTTGGATCATCAGATGAACCATCATTAATAACTATGACTTCATAATTTTTATATCCAGATTTTTTTATAGATTTTAACAAAGCTTCTATTGTATCATTACAATTATAAAATGGAACAATTATAGATACTAATGGTTCTTTATAACGATTAATTGTTAAACGTTTTAGTTTAAATATATAGTATTTATATCTATCATAAATATATTTTAAATATGTTTTTATTCTATTCTTTCTATCTTTTTGTTTCGTGTCTTTATTTAATATTTTTTTAATGTTTGTTTTTAGGCTTGTTTTTATATTTGAAATAAAGGACTTTATATTTTTTTTAATTACTTGTTTTAAATGAGGGTTTACACAATTTTCATTTTCAATTTCACTAAATAAATCAATCCATCTATCAAAAATCTTCTCATTTGAAAACATTGATACGATATTATCAAAATCTTCTTTTCTAAACTTTTTAGGATTATTAAGTTTGTTTACATAATCCTCAATATTAGATGTTTCAACTACATTTATTACATTAGATTTTTTAAATTCTCTAACTGCAACTGCAGACTCATAAATATAAGTAGGTATTCCATAACTAGCTGCTTCAAGTATTATAAGGCCAAAGCCTTCACTCAAAGTTGTCATTATTAGTCCTTGTTTATCTTTATACATTTGATTTTTATCTTCTACATATCCATGAACTATTACCTTTTTTTCTAATTTATTACTTTTGATTTCCTCAATAAATTTTTCTTTTAATTTTCCATCACCATAAACATGAACTTTAAAATTTTCATCTAAATTTTTATTTGAAAATATTTTTATAATATCAAAAATATTCTTGTCATCATCAAGTCTAGACAATACTGCAAATTCATTCGATTTCTTATAATAATTTTTTCTATTATTAAAATCATAAGAATTTTCTATATACCCAATTCTATCTTTTAGTTGTGGGATAACCGCTTCTTTAATAGCATTACAATAATCTTCAGTTAATAATAAAAATTTCTTGTAATTATATAATTTTTTCTTATTTATAGCATCTAAATGCCACGTATAATAATTTCTATTAACAAAATCATATCCATTACCATGGAACATTAAAAATACATTTTTATTTTTTAGGAAAGATTGGAATTTTTTTTGTGCTGAAAACTGACATGTTATTATATAACCATCTGTATTTTCTAAAATGGATTTAACTAATTTTGGATGATTTTCATAGGAAACTTTAATATCAACTAAATTATCTTCATCTAAAATATAATTTTCATTATTATTTTTATTAAATTCCTTGATTCCGACAATTATAATTTTGGAATTATAATTTTTCTTGAAATACCTAGAAAAATTCATAACAAAATTATTTACCCCGCCTAATTGATTTACTTCATTTATAAGAAAAATAATCTCTTTTGTTTTTCTAGAATCAGCATTTAAGTCAAGTTTTTTTACCAAATCTTTTGTAGAATTCTCTTTTTGATAAGGATAAAACTCACTTCTTACTTTTTTTAAATTAGGCTTTTTTTCTATTTTTGATGCTAATTCATATAATTCATTTTCATTTTCTATAATATACTTTTTATCAACGTATTTTTCTAACGAGAACATAAATCCTCTATCACTATCATAATCTTTTTTATCATATTGATAAAAAATAACCGGTTTATCTAAGATAGAATAGTCTATAAATAAACTAGAATAATCTGTTACTACAACATCCGATATAGCTAAAAGATTATTTATATTTGGATATGATGTACAATCTATAACGTCTCTCTTATTTATTAATTTATTTAGATAATGTAGTTTTGTTACAATTACCCATTCACTACCATCTTTTTCTAGTGATTTTTTTAATTTACCAGCATCAAAATGTAGTCTTACTTTTCCAGGATTCCTATATGTTGGTGCATATAATAAAATTTTCTTATTTTCATCAATATGAAATGATTTTTTTAACAATCTCTTCTCTTCATCTGTAATATACAAACTATCTGTTCGTGAAATTGCAGTTTCTAAAATTTTTCCGTCATATAACATTGATTTTCTTAGAAACTCTTCTGTATAAAATTTTGAAGGAGAAATCATTAAATCAACACCGTAATCATATTTTAAAGCTTCGCTTATATTAGTAGGATCTAAATCCACAAACATTTTTTTATAAGGAGTACCATGCCAGACGCTAATTCTTGTTTGGTTATTATTAATCTTAGTTGTTCCATTAATAGTACCGGCATCAATAATGTAATCTGCAGTTGTTATTAAATATTGTGCTTTTGAATCAAATTTTGATATATATTTTACTCCATTTATAATTTCACTCTTTTTATCCCATATAATATATAAATCAAAGATATCTTTATAAAAAATAATAAAATTTTCTATATCACCCATTGCTTTACTATTAAAAGCTGAAGGTATTAAAACCATTGTTTTCTTGTATATTGATTCTTTCATATATATTCCTCCTTGTTTTAATCACTATTGCACTACTAAAACTATAACAAATATAAACAATTTTGTAAAACCCCAATGAAAAAGAGATTATATTTTTAATCCCTCTTCTTTATCTTTTTTTCTTTCATGTACTATTTCTAAATTATTATTAAATATTGTTGCGTTTGGAAATAAACTACTTAATTCTTCTAATTCTTCTTCACTATAATCATTCTTTTTTATACATAATCCATTTACTAATCTTGATGGAATACCACCTGGTATTGCAGACCAATAATTAGTTTTTGAATTATAATTATTTCTCATATCAGTCCCTGCTGGGGATAATGGTTCTATTAAATGGTCAAATAATAATCTTTCTTCATCAGTATAATTACTTAAACATTCTGGATTATTATTTTTTATATTTTCATATTCAAAATAATCTAAATGTAATAATTGTTGCATTACAGGATTATTTTCATCAAAAAATAATAATATGTTTTGTCCAATATTTAATCTGCTTCTGTCATCTTCTGCAAGATCTCCTTTATATGGATAATTATCTCCTTTCATACGAGATATAAATACACAGAATCTTCCTTCCATTTCACTTTCTAATACTCCAAACCATTCAGAAGCAAGTACTCCATATTTAGATATATTTCTTAATGAATCTAAGTCCCCTGAACATCTATGATTTAACATACCTGGATTAATTACTACTTTATTACCTTCTCTTGGGAATTCACTTACATCCCCTACTTGTTCACTTAAACTATAGTAGATATCTTGTATATATCTAACTAAATCATTTTGTCTTTTATCATCAAAATAGTTGATATCACCTAAATTACTGAATTCTACTTCAGTATCTTCTAAATTTGCTCCTTTAATTATCATATTTCCTCCTAGAAAATTCCTTTATATTTTATTTTTTCTTTCTTTAAATAAGCCCAATTCATATTTCCATAATCATAATGCCAACACTCAGATGGAAGATTAGTAAAACCTACTTTAGTCATTACATTATATAATATTCTTCTATTATTCTTTATCTCATCTGATATATCATTTATCTCATAGTAATTAGTTTTAGTTTTATCAGTAAACTCATCAAATTTAACTCCAAAGTCTATTGTTTTACCTTTATATGTTAAAACTAAATCAACTGCTCCACCAGTTGTATGAGCTGGTGCATATATATTATTTTTCTTTGGTAAAGCTACATATTGATTAATAAATTTATCTTTTTCTTCTTTACTTAAATTATCCAATTTAAATTCTTTAACTATAATATTGTAGTAGTAATAATATAATTCTTCTTGTAGTTCAATTGGTCTATACCCATCTAATATTTTAAAATCATATCCATCAGGCAATAATTTTCTTGCTTCTTTTAACATATCATATACTTCTTTTCTTAAAAAGCACTTATTATTAGAATATTTTAAACCTAAATTATAATAATATGGTTCATATTCTATATCAGTTACTTCTACTAATGATGAATCTATAAATTCATATTTTAATTTTTCTTCTTTTATATCTATATCTGGTATTTCTTCGTACATATATCTCTCCTCGTGTATTTTAAACTCTATAGACATCATTATAACATAATTTATTTATTATCTTATTAACTTTACACTTAAAAATGTAATAATATTTTTTTTAATATTTTCTTATTATATAATTAAATAAAGGTAGTGATAATATGTTTTTATCAACGGTATGTGGAGATTCAAATTTTTTATCAACAATATTATTTATTAAAACAGTAATTTTAATAATTTTGTTTGTGGTACCAAGTATTTTTATAATAATGAATGCTTATACGTTATTTACTATTGTTACAAGTCCTGATGCTGAATCAAAGAAACAAATAAAGACAATCGCTGGAAGAATCGTCGCAATTAGTATAGTATATTTCGTTCCATTAATAGTGTCATTATTTTTTAATATGTTATCATCAGCTGGAATAGGATTCGCAACAACATATAAAACATGTATGGAAAAAGCTACACCTAGTTATATAAAGGAATTAAAAAATAAAGAAGAAGAAGAACAAGCCACTATAGACGCTAAAGAAAAAGCTGAACTTGAAAAAGCAAAGAAAGAACGAGAAGAAGTAGCTAAAAAAAGAGAAGAAGCTAGAAAGAAAAATGAAGAAGAATCAAAAAAAGCAAAGAAATCTAATATATCACTAGATAAAAATGAAAAGAAGAAAGTTGTTTTTATTGGTAATAGTAAGACTTATGTAAAAGATATTCCTAGTAAATTTAAGGAAATAGCTAATAATGGTGGTTACCAAGTAGAAGTTAGTGATATTACTA
>CAZOBH010000005.1:13770-56180 GCA_964578175.1 uncultured Clostridium sp. | reverse complement strand
AAACTGTAGATGCACTAAATGATACAACACCATATTATTTAATTAAAAAAGATGGTTTAAAATTATTGGTTAATATTCATGATTATATTCTTGAAGTAATAGAATTACCAGAAAATACAAATGATAAAAAGTTTGTTTATGGTAAGAATAAATTTAAACAATTTAAGAAACTAGAATTAACAAAATAATCGGAAGATTAAGATATTACGATTTTTAGAGTAAAGATAAAATTCAGTCCCACCAACGTAAATAATAAAATAAAAGACTAGAATTTCTAGTCTTTTGTTATGTATAAAAAATGATTCATAAAGTAATTAAATATGATATAATTTATATGGTGATATTAAGATGTGCGATACTTTTGGGATTTTAGGTAAAAATAAAATATTTGGAAAAAACAGTGATCGTTCTCCTAATGAAATACAAGTAGTAGAATATATCAAGAGACATAAAAATAAGAATAAAAAAGTAAAACTATCTTATATCGAAATAGATGAAGTAAAAGAAGTAAATTCAATATTAATTTCAAGGCCTAAATGGTTATGGGGAGCAGAAATGGGAGTAAATGAATATGGCTTAGTAATAGGTAATGAAGCAATCTTTACTTCACTTAAATATGAAAAAAAAGGTCTAACTGGCATGGATGTGGTAAGATTATGTTTAGAGAGATGTAATAGTGCAAAGGATGCAGTAGACTTTATCAAAAGAATCATTAAAAAATATAAAATGGGTGGCAATTGTGGTTATGATCATAGCTTTTATTATGATAATTCTTATTTAATAATGGATCGTAACCACATTTTTATTGTTGAAACATCTAAAAATGAGTGTATTGTACAAGAGGCAACAAAAGCAAATATTTCAAATTGATTATCTTTAAAATCAAATATAAGAGAAAATCAAATATACAAGTATTTTTCTAAATCAAGTAAAAGGAAAAAATTAGTAGAAGCAAAAATAAAAGACGATATTAATATAAAAGAAGCAATGGATATATTAAGAACACATAGTAATAATAAATATCTAACAGGAAGTGTTGATAGTGTATGTATGCATGCAGGTAAATTAATAGGAGATCATACTACTAATTCAATGATTGTCGAATTAAGAGAGAAAGAGATTATCGTATATACAACTTTAGGATCACTTTCTTGTCTATCTATATATAAAAAAGGTATTTTTGGAAAAGAAAATTTTGAACTAAATAATAATTATTATGTAAGTAATGAATTATTAAAAAGAAAACTATTTACTAAAGATATACCAGAATCATTCTACAAAGAAAAAGACTTATTAGAAGATAAAATAATTAATAATAAAATCTCTTTTAAAGAATCATTAAAATATGAAAAAGAATTATATAAAAATATAAATAATTATAAAACAGTATATAATAATAAATCTTATTGGATTAATAAAAATAAAATATTCAAGGAGGAAAACCATGTTAATAGTTAAAATGTATATAACACTACTTGCTCCTATTTTGGCAGGTGTAATAAACTCAATATTTTGTAAATTAAACATTCTAAGTTTTCTTAAGAAACCAATGGATTTTAATAAGAACTTCATTGATAACAAAAGAATATTTGGAGATCATAAAACTTGGAAAGGTTTCTTTGGATATATTGTTTTTAATATAGTATTTATGATTATATTTTCAATTATATGGAAATATACTAAGTTAGAAAATTTAAATTTTTTCTATATTAAACATGCAAATACACTAGGATATAATTTGCTAATTGGATTCTTATTAGGTCTATTTTATGCTATGTTTGAATTACCAAATAGTTTTTTAAAGAGAAGACTAGATATAACACCAGGAAAGACTATTAAAGGTAAAAAGAAAGTATTATTTATAATTCTAGATCAAGCAGATTCTGTATTTGGAGTAGCACTTGTTGTTTGGATGTTTTATCCAATAGGTATAAGGATTTATTTATTATATATAGTAATTGGTACAGTAACACATCTATTAATAAATATGATGTTGTATTTTCTACATTTAAGAAAAAATATGTTTTAAATGAAAGTTTGGGGGATTAAAAAATGATAGTAGATTTTAAAAATAAGGAGAATATAAATAAGGTTGGTAATAAAGCAAAATTCTTAATGGAAATGAAGGCTAATGGTTTTAATGTACCGGATGGTTTTGTAATTGATAGTGATACTTATATAGAAGAATTAAAAAATAATAACTTAGATGGTGAAATTAATAAGTTGTTAAAAAAATTAAATAATGAAAATATTTCTGAAATAAGTAAAGAAATAATATCTTTATTTGATTCTTTTATTTTTTCAAAGACTACTATATCTGAAGTTGAAAAAAGATTAAAAGAAAATAACTTATATGCAGTAAGAAGTAGTGGCGCAAAAGAAGACTTGGAAGAATATTCTTTTGCAGGACAATATAATACTTATCTTAACGTAAAAAAAAGAAGTGTATTAAGAAAAGTAATTGAGTGTTATCAATCAATGTTTTCCGAAGTAATATTAAGCTATTTAGTAAATAATAATATTTCAACAGATAATCTTGCTATGAGTGTTGTAATTCAAGATATGGTACCAAGTACTCATAGTGGTATTTGTTTTACAGTAGATCCAGTTACAGGTAATGACAAAACAATGTTAATAGAAGTAGGAGAAGGACTAGGAGAAAACATAGTAAGTGGTCAAAATAAACCAGAACAATATTACTATAACTGGTATGAAGATAAAGTTGAGATTAATGATAATAATAAATACTTATCAGAAAACTTATTAAAGAAAATGGGTAGAGAATTTTCTAAAATAATGGAATATTTTGGATATCCATGTGATATAGAATTTGCTTTAGTAAATAATGAATTATACATCCTACAAGCTCGTAAAATAACTAAGATAGAATACAAAGGATTCCAAGACTTATGGTCAACAGCTGATTTTAAAGATGGAGGAGTATCGGCATCTGTTTGTACCCCATATATGTGGAGTTTATATGAATACATTTGGGAATATACACTACGCAAATTTATATTAGATTCTAAAATATTAAGTGAATTAGAATTACCTCTAAAAGTAGGAGATATGTTCTATGGAAGATGTTATTGGAACTTGTCAACAGTAAAAAAGGCTATGAGCAAAATAGTAGGTTATAAAGAAAGAGATTTTGATGATGAATATGGTATAACTCCAACATATGAAGGAGATGGAGAAACCACTGGTATTACACCATCTAGTATTATTGCTATTATTCGTATGGCAATTGCTCAAAATAAAATTGTAAAAACAAGAGAAAAGAACAAAGAAAAATATAAAGATGATCTATTACATAAGTATTATTATTATAAAGGAATGTATGATACAAATAGTATTTTAGATATAAAAAATGTTTGGAAAAAGTTAACTCATGATGATTACTTACAAAGTTAGTCTACTTACTTCTTGCAAATATTTATAAATACTGTTCATCAATCACTTAATAAAGATAGCTTATTAAAATATATTTAAGAAAATGATTATTTAGCTTTAATTAGTAATATGAGTGATATATCTCATTTATTACCATTCTATGAAATGTGGAATGTATCTAGATTAATAAGAAATGATAAAGAAACATTTGATTATTGGATAACTACTAATACAAAAAAAATAGAAGAGGATATTAAATCTAATATAGATAATTATTGTTTTAATGAAGTTAAAGAAGTAATAAATAGGTATGGATATCATTCAGATAAAGAATTAGATGTAACATATCCTTGTTATTATGAAGATATTGAACCAATTATTATTAACATTAAAGACTTAGTAAATTTATCAGAAGACTATTCTCCAGACAATGATAGAGAAAGAGGAAAGAGAGAGTATGAAAAAAAACTAAGAGAAATAAAAAGAAAAATTGGTGTGGGTAATTTTGAAGACTTAGAAAAGAAAATAGTAAAAATTAGAAATATGTTGTGGTGGAGAGAAGAATTTAGAGATGTATCTACTAGATTCTATTATCTAATTAGAATATATACTATTGAACTTGCAAAAGAATTAGTGAAAGAAAATGTATTAGTTGATGAAAATGATATTTGGTTCTTAAAAGTAGGAGAAATTTGGGACTTTTTAGATGAAAAATTAGATGAAGAAGACTTACATGCTATTATTTATAAAAATAAAAAATATTATAATTCATACCGTAACTATATAAGTGAAAATGAAATTGGAGGAGTACCTAATCTAACAAAAGGGAACTCAGATATGAAAGGTTTAGGAGCTAATAATGGAATTGTTACTGGTACTGCTCGTGTAATAGAGTCATTCCAAGAGATTGATAGATTACAAGAAGGAGATATTCTAGTAACTAAATTCACGGATACTGGTTGGACTCCTAAGTTTGCTATACTAAAAGGTATCGTTACAGAATATGGTGGAGTACTTTGTCATGCAGCAATTGTATCTCGTGAATATGGAATACCAGCTATCGTATCTGCCACAAATATTATGCAAGAAATAAAAGATGGTGAAACAATAACTATAAATGGGACAACAGGTGAAATAAAAAAGGGAAAGTAAGAGGAAATTATATGATAGGGAAATGGAATAAATCAGTTATATTAACTTACGTTGGATTAATACTTAGTACACTAGGATTAATATTTGTTACATCAGGAATAGATATTAAATATGGGATGATTTGTTTGATTTTAGCAGGAATATGTGACTTGTTTGATGGAACAGTAGCTAGAAGATGCAAAAGAACAAAAGAAGAAAAGGAGTTCGGAATAGAATTAGATTCATTAGTAGATGTAATGAGTTTTATTGCTCTACCTATAGTAATACTATCAAAGATCAATAAAAGTATTATTTATCTGCCAATTGCAATTATCTATGTAATATTTGCTGTAGCACGTCTTGCATATTTTAATATAAAAACAGCAGATAGTGAAAAAGCTATTAAGTCATATATTGGACTACCTGTTACGTATGCAGCTCTAATATTTCCATTAGTATTTTTATTATTCTATTTATTAAAAAATAATACTTTTATAATTCTTTATAATATTATTACATTAATAGTAGCAGTTTTATTTATTTTAAAAATAAATGTTCCAAAACCAAGATTAGTATCTTCTATAATTCTTTTATTAACAGCTATAGTAGTAACAATAATCTACTTATTTGTATTATGACACAAGTATATAATCGTAAAAATAAAGAATTAGAAGAAACTAGACATTTTGGTGGAAGCACACTAAATAAAATATATAAAAATAAAATACTAACAAAATTAGTAACAAGTAAACTAGTATCTAAAATATATGGTATATATAATAGTACTAGTTTAAGTAAATATAAAATTAATAAGTTTATAAACAATAATAATATAGATATTAATAAATATGAAGATAAAGATTATAATTCATTTAATGAATTTTTCATTCGTAAATTAAAGAAGATAAATATTACAAAAAAAGGTTTTATAAGTCCATGTAATGGAAAACTATTAGTTTATAAAATAAATAAAGATTTGGAGATAAACGTTAAAAATATAACTTATAAGATTCATGAGTTAGTAGATGAAGAACTTGATTATAAAAATGGTTATGTCTTTATCTATCGCTTAGCACTAGATGATTATCATAGATTTCATTATATTGATGATGGTAGAAGAATAAAGAGAAAGAAGATAAAAGGAAGACTACATACTGTAAGTTCTTCATCAAGTAATTATAAAATCTATAAAGAAAATGAAAGAGAGTATAGTATTTTAGAAACTAAAAATTATGGAAATGTGATTTATATGGAAGTAGGAGCTCTACTTGTAGGTAAGATTATTAATTATGATAAAGATACATTTAAAAGAGGAGAAGAAAAAGGTTATTTCTTACCTGGTGGAAGTACCATAATAATAATTGCAAATAATATAAAAGTAGATAAAGATATCCTAAAATATAGTAAGAAAAACATTGAAACAATTGTACATGTAGGTGAGAGGGTCGGTGAATAATATGTTAAAAAGATTACATATTTATTATAAAGAAAGATACCCTATATTTTTAAGATTATTACTAGGTTTAATAGTATTTGGAGAAATTTATTTCATAGTATTATTAAACCAAGGAGTAAATCATTTTAATATAGGAGTACAAGAATTAATAGGTAGTTATACTGTATTTGCTTTCCTTTTATGGTTAAGAGTAGCAGATGATTTAAAAGATCATAGGACAGATAAAATACTATTTCCAGATAGGCCTCTTGCAGCAGGTAAAACTAAGATAAAAGATGTTGTAATATCATGTGGAATTGTAGAAGCAATTGCAATAGTGTTAAACTATCTATTTATGCCTAATTTCATCTTCTTTATAGTCTTATATGTATATGGATTTTTAATGAGCAAATGGTTCTTTCAAAGAAGTAAAATACAACCAAGCCTACCGCTTGCACTAGTTACTCATAATCCAGTTCAAATGATTGTTAATTTATATATTATTAGTTTTACAGTAATTAAATATAATTTAAATTTTATTAACTTAACCACTATAATGACTTTATTTACTTTATATTTTCCAGCATTAATTTGGGAAGTATCACGTAAAATAAAAAATCCTAAAAAGGAAAATGACTATACTACATATTCTAAATTATTTGGTTATAAAAGAGCTACTCGTTTTGTCTTAATAGCAACAATTATGGATATAATTACTAACTTTATTCTAGTATGGAACCTTAGTAAAATATCTGTTTTAATTCTACTATTATTAGTAATATGGATGACTGTTAAATTTATTGAATATATGATAGATCCATCTAAATATGAAATAGTAGAAAAAGTAGAAAGATATACTTATCTACAAGAATCTACTATGTTATTAACTGTAGTAATATATCTAATAGTAGGTAAGATTTAATGAAAAGAAAGAATTTAGAAATATTAAGAGATAATGGCTTTAATGTACCAAAGTTTGATGTAGTAGAGTGGGATAATAAGGATAAAAGGATAGATACAAGTAAATATAAAGGAAAGTATGCAATTAGAAGTTCTTCATATATAGAAGATGGAGAGTTTAATAGTTTTGCTGGACAATTTGATACATATTTAAATGTATCTCCAAAAAACATTACTAAAAAAGTGAGTGATTGTTTTAATTCAATAAATAATAAGAGTGTATTAGATTATTTAAAAAAGCAAAAAATAAATGTAAATGAAATAAAGATGGATGTAATTATTCAAGAAATGGTAAATGCAAAATACTCAGGAATTATTTTTACATCAAATCCTCAAGGCCTATTAAATGAAACAGTAATAGTTGTAGGTAAAGGTCTTGGAAATAATATAGTAGAAGATAAAATATTAACTACTACTTATTACTATAATAGAACAGATAAATTATATTATTATGAAGGTTTAATAGATTATTTAAATAAAGAAACAGTAGAAAAACTAGTAAGTCTTTCTGAACAAATAAAAGAAGTAATAGGTGAATATTTAGATATAGAATTTGCTATAGAGAAAGATAGAATATATATCTTACAAGCAAGACCAATTACTACTATAGATACTTCTAATTTAGTAATATTAGATAATAGTAATATAGTAGAAAGCTATCCTGGCATAAGTTTGCCACTAACCATTTCATTTGTTCATTATGTCTATAGTAACGTCTTTAAAAAAGAAGCATATCGCTTAACTAAAAACAAAAAATTAGTAGAAGCAAATAATGATAATTTTAATAATATGGTTGCTTCATCATCAGGCAGAATCTATTATAAAATTAGTAGTTGGTATACTCTTATTAAATTCTTACCATTTAGCAAAAAAATAATACCTATATGGCAAGATATGTTAGGAGTAAAGAATAAAACTTATGATAAAACTAGTATTAAGATACCTTTAACTACGAAAATAAAGATATATTATAATACCTTTAAAGAATTAAAAAATGTATCTAAAAATATGGACATATTAAATAATAAATTTATAGAAATAAATGACTATTTCTATGCTCATTTTAAAGATAATCAATCTAATAAAGAAATAATAAAATTATATAGTCTAATAAAAGATGAATTATTATCTTGTTGGGATATTACACTAGTAAATGATCTATATTCATTTATCTTTACTGGATTACTAAAGAAAAGATTAAAGAAAAAGAAATATAGTGATGAGAAAATAAATGATTATATTTCTGGTATTACTAATATAGAGAGTTTAAAACCAATAAAGAGTTTAATAGAATTAGCTTTTAAGAAAGATAAGTTATCTAAATCGGAATATAAACTACTATATGATAACTATATATTTAAATATGGAGATCGTAATTTAGAAGAATTAAAATTAGAAAGTGAAACTTTTAGAACAAATCATAAATTATTAGATAAAAGAATATCCGAATATCGAAAAGATAAAAAGAAATTAGAAGTAATTTATAACGATTTAAATAAAGAAAAAGAAAATGTAATAAAAGAAGATTTTATAACGAAATACATTACTAAAAGAGCAATGCAAGGTATTAAGAATAGAGAAATATCTAGACTTAATAGAAGTAGAATATATGGAATGGTGAGAGCAATGTTCTTATCTATTTCTAAAAACTTAGTAAAAGAAAGAAGACTAAGAAAGAAGGAAGATATATTTTATTTGACAATAGAAGAGATATTTAATTATAAGAAATATGATTTAAAAAAGTTAGTAAGGACACGTAAGAAAGATTATAAGATGTTTGAAGTTCTTCCCAGTTATTCTAGATTAGTATTTATTAATAAAGAGTTCGATAAAAGACATAAAAGAGTAAATAAAGTACAAAAAGAAGAAGAAAAAGATATCCTAGAAGGAATTCCAACATCTAATGGATTTGCAAAAGGGGAAGCATTAGTGATAGAAGATGTTAATGAAACATACGATGTTAAAGATAAAATATTAATTACTAAAATGACTGATCCAGGATGGGTATTTTTACTTATTAATGCAAAAGGCGTAATTGCTGAAAAAGGTTCAATCCTTTCCCATACAGCGATAATTTCAAGAGAAATAAAAATACCTAGTATTGTAGGAGTAGAAGATGCAACCACTATAATTAAAACAGGAGATTTAATTGAGATGGATGCTCATATTGGCAAAATAAAGATATTGAAAAGAGGTAAAAAATGAAATGTATTAAATTTGATAAAGAAGATAACTATATAAATGATTTTATAAATTTACCAAAAAAATTATATACAAAAAAAGATAATATGGAAGACTCTAATACTATCTCAGATATATTATTAGAAAAACATCCACTAAGTAAATATTTTATTTTAAATAAGTTTTTAATATATAAGAATAACGAAGTAGTAGGAAGATTTATAATTACGGAATATCCTGATGATAAAAAGACTTGTTATATAGGTTTCTTTGAATGTATTGATGATAAAAAAGTAGCTAAATATTTATTTGAAAATGCATATAAATTTGCAAAAGAAAAGAAATATAAAAAGCTAATTGGTCCAGTAGATGCCTCTTTTTGGATAAAATATAGATTAAAAATTAATAAGTTTGAAAGACCATATACAGGAGAGCCATATAACTTACCATACTATTATAAGTTATTCACAGATAATAATTATAAAGTATGTGATCACTATACATCACAATTATATGAAAAAGTAGATGAAACATACTCTAATGTTAAATTTACTGAACATTATGATGAATTTATAAAATTAGGTTATAGAATAGAAAAACCATCTATAAAAGAATATGATAAATGTATTGGAGAAGTATATGACTTAGTAACAAACTTATATAGTGATTTTCCAATATTTAAAGATGTAGGAAGAGAAGATTTCTTAAAACTATATAAAAGTTACGAAAAAATAATAAATATGGATATGGTTAGAATGGCTTATTATAAAGAGAAAGCCGTTGGTTTCTATATTAGTATTCCAAATTATCATAATATTGTTTATCATCTAACTCCCTTAAATGTCTTAAAAATATTAAAACAAAGAAAAAAACCGAAAGCATATGTAATGCTTTATATGGGAGTGGATCAAAACCATAAAGGGCTAGGTAAAGCATTAGTATATTCAATAGTAGAAGAACTAAAGAAGAATAATTTACCTAGTATAGGAGCATTAGCTCATGATGGTAAAATTAATCAAAATTATGCCAAAGAAAAAATTAATTCTAGATATGAGTACGTTTTATTAGAAAGGAAAATAAATTAGTATGCATTTAAAAACAATAATAAAAAATAACTATAAAAAATGGAAAAATGATAATTATATTTATGAAAAAGATAAGAATGGACAATACCAAGCAATTACATATTCTAAATTCATAGAAGATAGTTTAGCTATTGCAAAAGAACTTATAGATAAAGGTTATAAAAACAAAAAGATAATAATAATTAGTGAAAATAGTATTAATCTAATGAAATGTGATTTTGCAATTTCTTTCTTTGTCGGATTAAGTGCAGTAGTAAGTAAAGAATGGAAAAAAACAGATTTATTAAATGGAATAGAAGAATTAAAAGCTGATTTATTAATCTATTCAGATAGTTTCAAAGATTTAGCAAAACAAGTAGAAAAAGAAGCCAACATTAACATACTAAATATGAAAGATATTAAAACTTCATATAATGAAGAACTATTTAATTTACCAATAAAAAATCAAAATAAAGCAGCAAAGATTGTCTTCTCATCAGGTACCACTGGAAAAAGTAAGGCAGTGATACTATCATTAAAAAACATTTTTGCTGGACTTCCATCATTAACTAGAAGGTGTAATTTTACTCATGAAGATTCAACTTATTTATTCTTACCACTAAATCATACATATGCATCTGTCTATAATTTTATGTATTCCATTATCAAAGGATATAGTATTTATCTAGCAAGTTCAACTGCTAATATTGGTAAAGAATTACTAGAAACAAATCCTACAATATTCTGTGCAGTACCTCTAGTATTTAATAATCTATTACAAGCTTATCAAGATAAAATTGCTTATGCTTTTGGAAAAAATATAAAATATTTATTTTGTGGAGGAGCACCAATATCTAAAGAAACAAGAAAAGCATATAAAGATAATAATCTAAATTTAATGCAAGCATATGCTTTGTCCGAAACTGCATCATCTTTAGCGATTGCTTATCCATATCAAGATGATTTGGAAAGTGCTGGATCAATATTTGAAGATTTAGATGTAAAAATATTTGAACCAGATAAAAATGGAGTAGGAGAAATAATAGTAAAAGGAGACTGTGTCTTTTTAGGTTATACAGATAAATCACTAACAAAAAGAGTGTTTGATGAGAATAATTATTTTCATACTGGAGATCTTGGATTAATAAAAGATAATAAAATATATTTAAAAGGTAGAAAGAAAAAGATGCTTTTAACAAGTAATGGAGAAAATATTATAGCTTCTTCAATAGAAGATAATATAAAAAACAGAAACAATTCTATTCAAGATGTAAAAGCCTATATCAAAAATGATAAACTTGCAATTGATATATATGTAAAAGAAATAATAAATATAGATGAAATTATAAATAATTATAATAGTGAAGTACCTAAGTATGAAAGAATAGATTCATATAATTTATATTTAGATTCAATTGACATTAGATTAAAACAATAGGAGAAAGTATGAAACTAATTACATTAAATGAGAGTCAAATATTAATAACTTTAATTGCACTAGCATTATTGTTATTATTCTCATCTATTTTTGGAACATTACTTGAAAAAATAAAAGGTCCAAGAGTAGTTGGAGAAATTCTAGGTGGAATGATTCTAGGAGGCAGTTTTCTGTTTATATTATTTCCTAGTATTATGAAACAAATATTCTTTGCCTATCCAGAAGAAGGACAAGTATTAAATATTTTTTATCAACTAGGGTTAATATTTTTAATGTTCTTATCTGGTTATAATACTAATATTACAATTGAAAAGAAAAATATAAAGACTATTATTTTAGTATTTATAGGAGCAACTATAATACCAATGTTAGCAGCAATACCATTTATTACATTATTTAAATCCAATTTTATTGGATCTATTAATAATAGCATTGCTTTTTCACTAGTGTTTTGTATTGGTGTTGCGATAACATCTATTCCCGTAATATCTAAAATATTCTTTGATATGGGAATAATGAATACTAAGTTTTCTAATACTATTCTTACAGTATCAACATTCCAAGATTTATGTCTTTGGATACTATTAAATATGGCAACACGTATCGCAACTACAGGAAATATAAAACTATCAGAAATGATTATAGTGGTTTTAATAACAATAGGCTTATTTGTATTAATTACCATATTTACTAAGTACGTAAAAGAAATTAATAAGAAAGTTAGTACACGTACAATTTATTTAATAAGTTTGATTCTATTATTATTTACTTGTGGTATTTTATCTAAATTTGGAATTAATATTATGTATTCAGCATTTTTGGTAGGATATATGATAAAAGGAGTATTTGGAACAAAAAAAGATATGAAAACAAATATGGAATATTTAGAACACTTTGTTTTTTCGTTTTTTGTACCAATATACTTTGCATTAGTTGGAATACAATTGAATGTAATTCATGATTTTTCATTATCTAGGTTTATTATATTCTTTGTAATAGCCTTTGGTTTAGAATTTATAGGTACATGGATAATGTTAATATTCTCAAAATTATCAAGAGATATGAAGATGAATTTTGCAATCACGATGAATGCAAGAGGTGGTCCAGGTATTGTTTTAGCGACGGTGGCTTATTCTTGTAATATAATAAATCTAGAGTTCTTTACAGTTTTAATTTTAACAACAATGCTCTCATCAATGATCGCCGGTTATTATTTAAGATATCAACAAAAGAAGAATCCCAAAATATTCAATCAGTTATAGTTAAATTACTCAAATAAAAGAAGTTAAAAAATTTTTAAAAAAAACAGTTTATTATTAGTTATTCCCAATGGTGAATTTATAATAGAATAATTACATATTATAATTAATTAAAGAGTTCGGAAGATTAAGATATATAGAACGGATGAGAATCCGTTTTTGTGTGGTATAATTATATAAGAGTGATTAATATGAGAAAGTTTTTGGATAGAATTAGAAAAGTAGATAATAATTTAAAACTTAAAAATAAAATAATTAACACTATATTAATCTTTTTACTTGGAATAGCATTAGGAATGTTTTCTAAATGGTTAGACAACTTAGTTATTGATAATAATATATGGTGGATACACATTATTGAAAAATTGGATTTAAATAATTTCTTCTCTGAAATGGCAATTTGGTTATTTATAGCTATTACTATTTCAGTATTTAGCAAATCACCATTAAGAGCAAGTATTAATGTATTCTTGTTCTTTGCAGGAATGTGTATTAGTTACCATTTATATACAATTATTTTTAGTGGATTCAATCCTAAAAACTATATGATGATATGGTATGGATTTACTTTAATATCTCCAATACTTGCATTTATATGCTGGTATAGTAAAAGTAAAAATAAAATATCAATTATTATTTGTTGTTTAATAATGTTTGTTATGATTGCAAGTTGTTTCAGCATAGGAATGTGGTATTTTGGTTTTAAAGGAGTTTTGTATACACTTACATTTATTGCTACTTGTATAGTTTTATATAAGAAACCAATGAATATAGGAATTAGTTTAATAATAGGATTATTCTTAGCGTTTTTAATAAGGATACCATTTATAAGTGGGTAATCGGAAGATTAAGATATTACGTTCATTAAGCAGATAAAAAAATCTGCTTTTTTGTTGAAATAATTAATATATAAAAAAATACGATAACTAATGCTATCGTATTTTGTATTCATATGTGGCCATGATTTAACGTGTTTGCGAAAAATCGGCACAAATCTATGAATTGAGATTTTCTCAATTACTTGAATAAAATATACCACATTTTAAGAAAAATACAAATATCGAAAATACGTTTGATTTTTTTGCGTTAATAGTTAGACAATTATATAAATCTATGTTAATATGTATTAAGAGGGAAAAATAAAAAGTCATGCGCCAACATGACTTTCCCTCATAATAGGTAGTACCTACTATGATACAACAATACAAGAATAAAACTTAAAAATGCCTTTAGGAACACTTGCTATTCTATTCTCTATTTTCATGATACAGCAAAAATATTACTGTGTCAATGACGTTTATAATAGCATAAGTAAATACATTAGTCAAGTTTTATTAAGAAAGGAGGTTAGTGTATTTAAATTGTTATTTTGTAGGTACTCCTATTAAATAATAAAGAATAGGAGATGATTAAATGGCAAAAGTAAAAACTAAAATAGATGATGGATTTAATCCTGAATTGGTAGAAACTGCTTTTTTTGATGGTGAGTTAGAAATTCCAATAGTTAAGGATACTAATCCACCATTACCAACAAAAGTTATTCCTTTTAGTCAAAGGAATAAAAGCACTAATTATGATGAGTATATAGTTTTTTATGAAAATGATTTGGAATTTGGAGATGTATTAGTAAATCCTGATGCTTACATTGAAGAATTCAAAAAATTTAAAGGAATAATATCTTTAGATAATTCTGTTTATATAGATAGTCCTTTAACTGTCCAAATAGGTAATGTATATAAAAGCAGAGCCTTAGCTCATTATTTTCAAGAACATGATATAAATGTAATACCTAATTGCAGATGGGGAGATGAAAGAAGTTACACCACATCTGTGTTACCTGAAAAGTTTGCTTTTTTAGGAATTCCTAAACATAGTATTGTAGCTATAGGAACATATGGCTGTAATCAAGGTAAGGAAGAAAAACATTATTTGCAAGAAGGACTACGTGCAATGTTAGATGAAATAGAACCAAGATGTGTAATTGTATATGGATCTATGCCATCAGTTGTTTTTGATGAGTTCAAAGAAAAAACTAATTTTATCCAATTTGATGATTGGACAACACAAAAGAGGAGAAAGCATCATGGGAACAACTAAAATAGGAAGATATTTAAATACTAATGGAAGCGCGAGAACTGTCAGTGATTATGCGTTGGTTCATTCTAATGAAGGAGCATTTACTAAACCAACACGAAAGAACAATGAGATACGTTTGAAAAGTGGCGGACATGGAGAAAAAGGATTACAGCTTTTAAATAAATACAACATAGAGTATAATATTGTTAAAACTTACACTAATGGTGTTAGAGTAGGAAATATCCCTAATCATAAAGATAAAACTAAACGTCAGGGAATTAATCAAGCTTGGTTTCCAAAAACCTGGTCTGAGAAAGACATTAGACGTGCTGGAGAACATGTAGCTGGGCTTAAAAGTAATAGAAAATCTAAAAGCGGTGAAATTATATATGGAAATTATAAAGGGGTTAGAGTGGGAGTTATAAAGACTAATGGTAAAATAGGAACAGTTTTTCCAGACTCTGATCAATCTAAAGCAATAAGGAGGAAAATAAAATGAGTTTTAAAGAAAAATTTAAAAATATTATACTAGAGCTAAATTCTATGGATATTAATGATAGCTATAAGCATGAAGAACTATGGAAAAAGGAAGTTGAAATTGTAACTGAAGATATTAATGAAACGATAAAATACCTTAAAAACGAATGTACTTCTGAAGAATTTGTTTGGCTTAGTGAAATATTTAGAGAAATTATTGAAATTTGTCCATCAAGAGAATTCGTAGACGAACTATATAAATTAGCAGAGAAATATCCTGAAGAAACGAAAAAGTATAATATTATGAGTTTCATTGATGAAGCTGCAGGTTGTTTGAAAGAAGATTAGAAAAAGAATAGCAAAAGCTATTCTTTTTACATGAAAAAACTAATCATAAGACTAGTTATAATCAAAATGGGGCCATGATTTAACGTGTTTGCGAAAAATCGGCACAAATCTATGAATTGAGATTTTCTCAATTACTTGAATAAAATATATCACATTTTTATAAAAATCAAAATCATTTGTATTCATATAACAGTTTATCATTTTCATATATATATGGTCCTTTTGCACTTTCATCTCCAAAATAAGTAGATCTATTATTAAATAATTCTATTAAATCATTTTTTGACTTGATTACACTTATTTGATATGGCTGTTCAAATGCTATTTTTTCAACAAATAAGTATTTATCATCTAAATTAATTAATACACCGGCATGTCCTACAAATAATGTATTAAAATCACTATCATGTAAAACAACACTTATAAGTGATACTTTATCACTATTCAATTTAAAATCATGTGATTTTAAATTGTTAGGATATACATTTTTATATTCTTCTTTTTCTATATTAGATACATCCATTTCATTAAATAAATTAATAAAATCCAATTGATTATCATTTATTATTTTATAATCTTCATTGTTTTCAAGAACATCCATATCAAACATTAAATATGTTCCATATTCACTTTCAATTGTATTTATTTCAATAATATTTTGAAGTAAAGCATATGCTATTATTCTACAATCTCCATCTGACTTACTATGGATTTTTTCGTATCTATTCATACAATTAGCATCATTATAAATAAAAGTATCTGTTTTATCCCAATTCTTTAAACCACAGCCCATATCTTCTTCTTTATTAAAATCATCTAACCATTTAAAAAATAAATCAACATTAGATAGTTTATGTTCATCAAATACTTTTCTTAGTTCATTTCTGTCTTTTTCATCTATTAAATTGGAAGAATAACCTATTTTATACATATCATTTCTTGCTTCATTGTTTTTATTACAAGAACACATTAATATACAAATAATAAAAATTAAAAATATCTTTTTCATAATTACCTCTAAAATAATGATAACATATTCAATTCAATAAAAAAAGTTGCATAAAGCAACTTATTTTTAAACTGGGGCGGAATAAGGGAATCGAACCCTTGAATACCGGAGCCACAATCCGGCGTGTTAACCACTTCACCAATTCCGCCATTTCTAATGACTATTTTATTCTATTATAAAAAGTGATAAAAATCAAGATTATTATTTACAAATTAGTTATATGTTATATAATTATATATGAATATGTGCTCATATATAGGAGGAAAATATGAAAGAAGATATTATATTAGATGATGAATTAATATTTGATGTTTCTAACTTATATAAAGTATTTAGTGATGAAACTAGAATTAGAATATTAATAGTTCTTTTAGATCGTGAATTATCTGTTAATGATATAGTTGAGAAGTTGAATATGAGTCAATCATCAATATCTCATCAATTAAAAATATTAAGAGATATGAAATTAGTTAGAGCTAGTAAAGATGGTAAAAATGTTTATTATTCTTTGATGGATGATCATATAGAAAAAATTCTTAAAATAGGAGTTGAACATGTTCGTGAAAAATAAAAATTTAATTAAATTTATTATAGCTTTATTATTATTTATTTTAAGTTTTATATTAAAAGATAATTCTTTAATTATATTACTAATTGGTTATATAATTCTAACTTTCGAAATGATTATAGAAACCCCTAAAAAGATTATTCAAGGGAAAATATTTGATGAAGAATTTCTTATGTTAATCGCAACTGTTGGAGCATTTATTATAGGCGAATATCATGAAGCATTTGCTGTTATGTTGTTTTATCAATTAGGTGAATTATTAAATGATAAAGCAGTTGATTCATCTCGTGATGAAATAGTAAAACTTATGGATTTAAATTCTGAAACCACAACAGTTATAAAAGATGGAAATGAATTAATAACTATTCCTGAAAAAGTAAAAGTTGGAGATACTATAATTATTAAGCCTGGTGAAAAAGTACCTTTAGATGGGGTAGTAATAGATGGAGAAAGTACTCTTGATACTTCTAAAATAACTGGAGAATCAATTCCTAGAAGTGTTAACAAAGGAGATAGTATATTAAGTGGATCTATTAATAAAGACGGAATTATTAAAGTAAAAGTTACTAAAAAATATGATGATTCAAATATTAAGAAGATTATTAATTTAATAGAAGAAGCTGATAAGAAAAAATCTAATACTGAGAAATTTGTTGATAAATTTGCAGGTATTTATACTCCAGTTGTTGTTCTTCTTGCTTTAGCAATATTTATAATTGGAGGAGTATCAACCGGTGATTATTCTGGTTGGGGATATAAATCTTTAGTATTTTTAGTTACATCTTGTCCTTGTTCTTTAATAATATCTATTCCTTTAACATTTTTCTCAGGTCTTGGTGTTTGTAGTAGAGAAGGAATACTTATGAAAAATTCTAATACTCTAGATCAAATTCTAGTTTCTGATGAAATTATGTTTGATAAAACAGGTACGATTACTGAAGGAGTATTTGAAGTAGTAAAAATAGAAAGTATATCTATGAAAGAAAAAGAATTACTAGAAATAGCAGCTAAATGTGAAAGTGCAAGTAATCATCCGATTGCTTTATCTATTAAAGAGAAGTATGGCAAAACAGTTACTACTGAGGGTATAAAAAAATATAGTGAAGTTAATGGTGGTATTACATTAGAATATAATAAAGATAAATATATCTTAGGTAATTATAATTTACTTAAGAAGAATAAAATTAAATTTGATAGATGCTTTGAAACAGGAACTATTGTATATATTTCTAAAAATGGAGAATATCTTGGTTATATCTTAATTAGTGATAAGATTAAAAAGAATACTAAGAAAATTATCAATGATTTAAGAAATAAAACTAATTTAGATATAATAATGCTTTCTGGAGATAATGAAGAAATAGTAAAAGATGTTTGTAATAAAATAAATGTTAAAAGATATATGGCTGAACTTCTTCCACAAGATAAAGTTAAATATATTAAAGAAGCCAAAAAAGAGCATAAGAAAACTATTTTTGTAGGTGATGGTATAAATGATACGCCATCATTATTAACTGCTGATATTGGTATATCTATGGGTGGAATAGGAAGTGATGCATCAATTGATGCTAGTGACATGGTTATTATGAATGATGATTTAAGTAAGATAAATACAACTATAGATATTGCTATGAAAATTAAGAAAATAGTATTTGAAAATATTTCATTTGTATTACTAATAAAACTTATAGTTTTAATCACAACATTCCTTGGATATAGTAATATGATTATGGCTGTATTTGCAGATGTAGGAGTAACTCTTATTACTATAATTAATTCTTTAAGAATATTAAAAAGATCTTAAATAAGATCTTTTTTTATTTTAATAAATTAATAAATTGATTCATATTATAATTTGCAAATACTGTTTTTCTTGGCATTCTATATCTATTAGTCGTATAAGTTGCATATCCATCAGTTGATGCTTGACCAACATAAGCTAGGGTAAATCCACATTCTTTTAATAATCTAATAGCTCTTTCATTATAATCAAAGAATGGATAAGCAAAATGTTTGGATCCTCCTAGTTTTTCTTGAGATAATTTTAAATCTTTTATTACTTTGTCTTCATCTTCACATAAAAGTAATCCACCTTGATTACCACCAGCGCATTTATAATTAACGTGAAGACTGTCAGTGTGTGATGCATATTCTACATAATCAGATTTTCTTGGTATATCATATCTACCTGTTATTATAAAATAAGTTGCATATAATTGATATTTTTCAAGTATCTCAATTTCATTTAAAGCAAGATTTCCATCATCCATTGTTATAACAATAGTTTTTTCTGGTATTCTAATTTTTTTATCTAGAAACATTTCTACTTCATCTAAAGTTAAAGTTAAGTAATTATTATCTTTTAAGTATTTCATTTGTTCATCAAACATTTCTACTTTTTGACATATTGCAGCATTTCTACAAGTTTCTCCTTTTTTATATGCTGCATGATATGTAAGAGTTCTAATATTATCTCTTGTTTCTACATCAGTATTAACACTATCTATTACTTTAACTTCTTTTTTCTTAACATAATATAATTCGTTATTATATTCTACATATAATTTATTATTATCTTTAATAATTATAGGTAGGCTCATAGATTTATTTAATTTAAATACATATTTATTATCTTTATAAAGAATAGTTTCTTTGTTTGTTTTTATATTTTTATTAAATACTATATAGTCTTTATATCTTTTATTAATTTCATATTGAGTACTTGGTTTTACATCTTTATATGATATGTAATAATTTAAATTATCTATTTTAAAATATTTAGTTTTAGATGTTATTTTTAAATCTTTGTTATCTAACTTTAATTTAATATCTTTGTTAACAGTACCTATCTTTTTATAATTTTTATCATATAGATTTGTTTCTTTAGTAGTTATTACATAGTCACTATTATGAGATGATATTTCTTTTCTTATTTCTTTTTCATCTTTTCCTATTTCTATATATACTAGTTCTGTTTCTCTATAATTATCAATTAATAAAGCAGTAATAGAACAAATAATAATTATTAATAAATAGATTTTTTTCATGATACACCTTTTCTAAGTTAATTTTTTATTTTGAGTTTCATAAAGTCTTTCACTATTTTCTATAGAATAATTTCTTCCTTCTATAACATTAGTTAACCAATATTCATTTCCATCTGATAGTGGTGCATGTATAGTTTGAATTAAAGCTAAATCTTCTTCATCTAAATTATGTGGATCTAGGTTTAATGTGTCACAATACTTTACCATTTGCATTGCAAATTCGAGTATTCCTTCTTCTTTAGTAGAAAAATACCACCAACCGTTACCGTCAGGACTTCTAAGCCCAGCTGGATTATTATCATAGATAAATAAATCACTATTGAAACTCGTTTCGGCATTTATTATAGCATATAATGCGTCTCTGTCTACACCAATTATTTTAGATGCATAATCAATTTGTTGATAGTAATTATTACCACTTGAATAACCATTATTAACATAAAGATTTGATATGTCTAAATCAAAGTTTTCTGGAAGTTGTTTCATACTTCTAATGGCGTAAATAAGTAATTCTTCATCATTTGTTGTTTGAATTTTCATTCCTTTACAACTTACTCCTTCGATTGTTCCATTCATATAATTGTCATTTGTAAAATTATCAGTTAATTCAATAAGTTTTGGATAAATAATATCATAATTAACTTGATATATATCACATATATGTCTAATAGTTTCTTCTCTTTCGGAATAATTGTTATTGATTTCTAGATCTTCTTCAATATAAGTTATTAAATCGTTATTTATATTTTCTCTTTCTGCTTCAGTAGTAATTTCAGTATCAGTTTCATAATATGTTGAATCAGATTCATTTTTAGGAATTAAAGTAGAAGCAGCAATAGTTATTACTACACCAGCAATAATTAGTGTTCTACCTAATGGTCTTTTTTTAATATTAGTATTTTTATTTCTATATCTACTTGGATTATTAGATAATTTATAATTATTTTTTTCTTTTGGAATTTTATACTTTGTTAGTAATATTCTTTGTTCATCATTTAATGGGAAAACCATTTCTTTTCCATCTTCGATAAGTCTTAAGTTACCTTTACTAGTAATTCTTGCTTTTATTTCTCCTTTTCTATAAGAAATAATTAAATCTCTAAATAGTTCTTTTTCTTTATTAGTCATCTTATCACCTATATTAATTATATCTTATTTATTGTAAAAATAATAAAATAATCATTTATAATGATTGTTAAATTTCATTTTATCATTTATACTATATCTTGGAGTTGGGTATCATGAAATTTAATTTATCTAAGGAAATTTTATGTTTAATATTAATTATTTGTTCATCTATTATGTTAGGTAAAGTACTTATGGAAGTAAAGTACGCTATAAATGATAGAGTAGAAAGTTTAACTTCTCATATAGAACATTTAAATTATAGTGTTTATAGTTATAGACCAACAAAAAAAGTTGAGAAATTAGATGAGATTACAGTAATAAGAAATGTTAATGACATGAAAATGTTTAAAGAAGAAAAAATAAAAGATCTAGATATAGATTGGTTAAATGAAAAATTAAATAATTATGCAGATGAGAATTTTTATACTGAACATACTTTAGTTGTTTTATGTCTTGAGAATTATGGTAGAACTATCTCTAACAGAGTTACAGATATTTATAAAGAAAATACTGATGTAACAATTAAGATAGATAAAAAGATTCTTGATACAGATATAAGATATTCATGGATAGCAGTTATTGATATCGAAGATTTAGATAGTGATATAGGGATAAATATAAATAAAGTATGATAGATAAATTATTAAACAAGGAATATATAATATTAGAGATTATACCAACTAAAGTTAAAGATGGAGATATAGCTCAATTAAGCGCTATTAAATTAAAAGGATTACAGTTATTAGATAGATTTGATTATAGATTAAATGGAATAGATAATCCTTATATATTAGATATGATTAAATATGATAAAGATAAATTTATATATAAAGATACAACTCAAGAAATAATAAAAGATTTTAAAAAATTTATTAATAAAGACTTATTACTTATTATCGACAATGAGTACACTAAGAATTATGTAGAACAATTTAAAAATAAAAAAGAATCTATTTTCAAATATTTAGATACAGTTTGTTATGATGATGTTTTTAATTTATTAAAAACTAAATACAATTTAGAAGATTCTAATTACTTAGTAGATTTATTATATGAATCTATAATATATAAAAGTAATGAAAAATAAAATCCACAGTTATTGTGGATTTTTTATTTTCTTTTTACTCCTTGGAAAATATAATTATTATTTTGATCTATTTTGAATTCAAATACATATTGATTTAAATCTTCATAATTATCTAAATCATCATCTGATGTACATGTAGATAATTCCTCGATAATATCAGTTAAATCATAATTATAAAATAGAGTAGAATTATATTGAAAAGCTACTTTTACATAAACAAGTAGTTTACTATCATCTTGTATTTCAGCATTAACTACTTTTTTAAATACAACTCCATTAGTAGAAGATTTAAAATTAGTATCATATGTTATTAAATTATTCTTATTTTTACTTATATATTTATTCGAAACAAACTTATATTCAATATCAAATATTTTATAATAATTATCTATAAGTTCATTTTCTTCTATTACACATATTCCATTTGTACAATTAAGATTATCAATACTATTATTTAAAGCAATAAATAATCTGGCTTCATCTGATAAATCTTTAGCATTAAGATTATGTTTATAATAAAAAGTTCTACTATTAAAAATATCATTACCATAAGCTAATTGCTTAGGATATTCTAATCTATCAATTAACTTAGTAGCGCTTTCTATATCATACTTTTCTGTTTTAACAATACTAGTATCACTTGTTATAGCGTTAGATTGAAATTCTTTATCTAGAGAGAATAAAACATACATAGTACATAATATTATAAAAGTGCAAATTATAAAGATTGCTAACTCTGAACTAACAGAAGTTTTTTTAGAATTTTTCTTCTTCATAGTTCCTCCTTTATATTCTTAATTTAATTTTAAAAATAATTAAATAAAAAGTAAAGATAATCTAAATTTTTAGTTATTTGTTTGACAAAAAAATAGTCCTATATTATATTTATTATAGGAGGGTAGAGAGATGGATGCAGTTAAGAAAAAGAACCTTTTAATTATAGTAATGTTAGTAGCTTTGGTATGCATGTCTGTAACCTTTGCTTTGTTCTCTCAAAGACTTGAAATTAATGGTAGTGCAAAAGTTGCCTCATGGAATGTAAAAATATCAAATATTGAAGTAAAAGCATCATCTGGAAGTGCTGAAGAAGGATCTGTTAGTAATAATGGAACAATAGCTACTATTTCACCTGTATTTTATTCAGTAGGTGATAGTGTTACATATACTGTTACAGTAGAAAACAAAGGATCTGTTGATGCTAAATTAGATTCAATTGAAACTATTGTTACTAATGATGAAGGAGTAGAAAGTTCTGATATTAAATATGAATATGCTGGAGTAAAAACAGGAGATGTATTAGAAGCCGGAGCTACAAATCAATTTACAGTTACTATTAGTTATATAGATGTAAATGGAGATAATAATGCTAAAGTAGGAGTTAATGATAAAAACTATACTTTAAATGGAATATTTAATTATATTCAACAAAGTTAAATATAAAAGAGTTACAATGTAACTCTTTTTTTGTTATAATTAAAATGAGATGATAATATGAAGAATAAAAAGATTATACCAATTTATATATTATTAATTTTATTTTTATTTATTAATATTATTATGTCTAATTCAAGTATTTCAAATACTTATATTTATGTTATTAAACCAATAATAGTACTTATACTTACATTTATTACTTATTACTTTACTAAAGGAATAAGTAATAGAAATAGAAAAAAGTATTCTAAAATTCAAAATATATTAATATTTATGTTTATATATGTATTTATATATTATTTATCTGGATTAATATTTGGTTTTGTTAAAAATACTTATTCATTATCATTTACAGGAATTATTAAAAATATATTATCTTTATTATCAGTTACTATATTAATAGAATATATTAGATATAGAATTATTAATTATGATAGGAGTAAATTAAGTACTATTATAATAACAATTATATGTATTTTATTAGAAACTAGTATTATTGGCATAACTAATACATTTGATATGTTTTATTATGTATTAAGTATTTTTATACCTATAATTATTATTAATATAACTTGTTCTTATTTAGCTTTAAAAACTAGTTTTTATGGAGTTTTAATATATAAAGGTATATTTTCATTAATAACTTTATTTTCTCCAATATTAGTTGATTTAAACCCTTCATTAATATCTTTATATTATTTCTTTATATCAACTATAATATTTTATGTTATTAATAATGAAGAATACTTAGAAAATAGAAAAGTATCTAAAAGAGATATAAAAAATAATTATGGTTTATATCTATTATTTGTAATAGCCACAATAATTGTATTATTTACTTTAAAAATATTTAAATATTATCCTGTATCAGTACTATCTAATAGTATGGATCCTTATTTTAGTAAAGGAGATATGTTAATAATAGAGAAATATAATGGTGATAACAAATTAAAAATAGATGATGTTATATATTATGAACATGATAATACCTATATTACTCATAGAATAGTAGATATAGATTATACAAGTGATAAGTATATCTATATAACTAAAGGTGATAATAATAGTGATATAGATAATTGGAATGTTAAAGATAAAGAAATAAAAGGAATAGTTAGGGGTCATATAAAATATTTAGGATGGCCTTCAGTATATGTTTATGAAACACTAGGAGGTAAGTAAATGAGCATTAATATAAGAAAATCTATAAGATTTATTTTAGCTATATTATCTACAATTTTTATATTTATAATGATATGGATAATAAAAGATTGTTTTCCAGGTAGAATCTTAAAATCAGTTGATATAACAAAATATAATTTAAGAACGAGTGTATCTTCGTATACTTATTTAATAAAAAATGATTATTATACTGATTCATATTCAAATGAAAATAACATATATGTAGGTAGTTTACTTGATAAAATGGATATTACTATTAATTATGATATTAATTTTAATGGAAAAGTAAATGGAAGTTATGAATATTATGTAGAAGGAATATTAACTAGTAATAAAGATGGAAGGGAAACTTGGAAAGAAGTTGTTGCTTTAAGTGAAAAAGAAAAAAATGATGTAAGTAGTATTAATGATATATATTTAAATAAGATTTTTAATATAAATTTAAAAGAATTATATACAAAAGCTATTAATTATAAGAAATTAACTGGACTTGATGTAAATTTATTGATTAGAGTGTATGTTAATGGTGATTTTGTTCCAGAAAATAATAATGAACGTATATATGTACCAGCAAAATACGATATTAGTTTTCCGATAACAAATAAAAACTTTAGTATGGAAATAGATGAAGAGAAGTATGACTCTAAAACTATAAAAACATTAGAAGAAAATGTATCAGATTTTGATTCTTACTTATTCTTATTAGCTACTCTTACGTTAGTACTTTTAATACCTATATGTTTAATATCATTTACTTCGTTATTTAATCTATCTTCATTTGATGAATATAATAAAAATTTAAGATCTATTAATAAGAAATATAAAGATAAAATTAAAAAAATTAATAAATTACCAGTATTCAAGAAAAAAGAGATTAAAGAAGTAAAGCATTTAAAAGATATTATAGATAAAGTTACAGATGATAATTATATACTTGAATATGAGAAGGATAACAAAGAATCATGGTTTATCGTAGAGAAAACTAAAATCGTTTATATATATATTTTAAGGGTAAAATATGAACCAATTGATTTAAGCGATAGAACCAATAAAATAAAAATAATGAAAAACAGTAAAAAAAGCATGAAAAAGTAGTCAAAATTATTGCAAACCCTTATAAAATATGCTAATTTGTATATGTAAGCATATAATGCTTAATATAATATGGAGGTAAATATGAAAAAAGTTGAATTAGTAGAAGCAGTTGCTAAAGAAACAGGATTAACTAAAGCAGATGCTACTCGTGCAATTGATGCTACATTTGAAGCAATTACAGGAGCACTTAAAAAAGGAGATAAAGTACCTGTAGCTGGATTTGGAACATTCGCAGTTTCAAAAAGAGCTGCTAGAGAAGGACGTAATCCACAAACTGGAGAAACTGTTCATATAGCTGCTAGAAATGCTGTTACTTTCAAAGCAGGATCTGCATTAAAAGAATCAGTAAACTAATATTTATGAATACAATTGTGAATCACTATTAGGTGATTCACTTTTTTTATGTTAAAATTATATTGGGAGGCGAATATAAGTGAGTACTGTTTTAAAAGTATTAGATGAGATTAATAAACATGGTTTTAAAGCTTATATCGTTGGTGGTTATGTTAGAGATTTTATACTAGGTATACATTCAAGTGATATAGATATATGTACAGATGCAACACCTAAAGATATTAAAGATATTTTTAATAATGTAGAGTTACCTAGAGATAATTATAGTGCGGTTAGATTATATATTAAAAACTATACTTTTGATATTATGACTTTTAGAAAAGAAATAAGTTATTATAACAATCGTAAACCTATGGAAATAGAATATATTAAAGATCTTAAAGAAGACTTATTACGAAGAGATTTTACAATGAATAGTTTGTGTATGGATAAAGATGGGAATATTATAGATTTATTAAATGCTAAAGAAGATATTTTAAATAAAACTATTAGAGTAATCGGAGATCCTGATACTAAGTTTAAAGAAGATCCATTAAGAATTCTTAGAGCTATTAGATTTTATACTACTTTAGATTTTAATTTCTCTGATGGAGTAATTGATTCAATAAAAAATAACAAACAAGAATTATCTAGACTTTCTTTAATTAGAAAAAAAGAAGAATTAGATAAAATATTTATAAGTCCTAATTCTAAAAAGGGAGTTAAGTTATTAATTGATTTAGGAGTTGATAAAGAACTTAAATTAGACTTTAGTAATTGCCATTTAAATAGTGACTTAATAGGTATATGGGCAAGCATTGGTATATATGATGATTATCCATTTACTAAGAATGAAAGAAATATTATTAAAAGAATTAAAGAACTTTGCGATAAAGATGTATTATCTCCAATTAATTTATATGAATATGGTTTATATATTAGTTCTATAGTTGGTGATTTAAAAGGAATAAGTAGAAAAAAAATAACTGAGAAATACGAAAAATTACCAATTAAAACAAGAACAGATATTGATATTAATGCAGAACAAATAATAGAAGTATTAAATATTGAACCTAGTAAAAAAATAAGTATTATATATGATGATTTGATTAATAAAATATTATGTGATAAATTAGAAAATAATTATAATGAAATTGTTAAATATATTGTTTCAAATTATAAGTAGGTGATATTTTGAAGAATCAAATTTTAGTTAATTTAATTAAAAATAAAAATCTAGTAATACCTATGTATTTATTTAAATTAAAAAATAAATTAAATTTAAATACTGATGAATTTATTATATTAATGTACTTATATAATGAAGGAGATACAGTTAAGTTTAATGTAGAAGAAATAGAAAATAATCTTGGATATCAAAAGAAAGATATAATGGCATATATTGGTAGTCTTAGTGATAAACAATTGATTATATTTAATACAAAGAAAAATGATAAAGGTATTATTGAAGAAATAATTACTTTAGATAATTTTTATAATAAGATAAGTTTATTTCTTATGGATGAAAAAGAAGATACAACTAGTAATATTTTTAGTGATATAGAACGTGAATTTGGAAGAACTTTAAGTCCGATTGAATATGAAATAGTTAAAGGTTGGCTTGAAAATGATATGTCCGAAGAACTAGTTAGATGTGCATTAGAAGAAGCTGTTATGAATGGAGTTAGTAATTTAAGATATATTGATAAGATTCTATTTATGTGGGCTAAAAAAGGTATTAAGAATAAAGAAGATGTAGAAAAAAATAGACTAGAACATAGAAAAAAAGAAAATAAAGAAAAAGTAGAAATATTCGATTATAACTGGTTAGATGATGATGAAAACAGATAGAGTAGAAGCTTATTTAAATAAAATATTACCTAATGCTAAGTGTGAACTTAATTATAATAAAGATTATGAATTATTAATAGCTACTGTTTTATCTGCTCAAACAACTGATAAAAGAGTTAATGAAGTAACTAAAGAATTATTTAATAAATATGATGTATATAGTCTAAAAGATGCAGATAAAAAGGATGTTGAACAAATAATTAGACCAATAGGTACTTATACTAAAAAAGCAGTTTATTGTATTGAAATTGCTAAATCATTAGTAAAAGATTATGATGGACATGTACCTAATAATAGAAAATATATTGAATCTCTTCCGGGAGCTGGTAGAAAAACTGCTAATGTTGTTTTATCCAATTTATATGATGTTCCAGCTATTGCTGTTGATACTCATGTTGAAAGAGTAAGTAAAAGACTTGGACTTGTGAAAGAGTATGATGACGTAAGAAAAGTAGAAGAGAAACTAAAAAGGAAATTTAAAAAAGAGTCTTGGAGTAAACTTCATCATCAATTAGTATTATTTGGAAGATATTATTGTAAAGCAAAAAATCCACAATGTGATAATTGTGAATTAAAAGATATATGTAGATATAAAAAAAATGGATAGTAATATCCATTTTTTTTAATTTACTCTAATTCCAGAAACAGTTGCATAGGTAACTTTACCGCTACTAGTAATTGTTACTTTATAAGTTGCTTTATATGGCTGATCTTCATCATTCGGATCAACTGATACTGATTCACCAGATGCATCAGTAATTGTTAAAGTAACTTTGTATCCACTTGTCATTATTTCTCCATCCTTTTTAACTACAACACATGAAGTTAAATTTCCATTCTTATTTAGGCATGGCTCGGTGGCACTATATTGACCAGATACGAGCGTTGCAGTAGCAGTATAAGTGGAATTATCAGTTTGAGCCGCTGATATCGATACTTTAGATCCACTAGAATCGATGTTTGAATAGTTCTTATATGAAGTTACTACTTTATAAGTTCCTTCAGGAGAACTTGTTGAAATATTGTAATATGTATTAGTTGTAAATCCTTGGAAATCATTTCCTTTATAAATCTTATATCCAAAGTCACCATATGTTTCATCTTCATCTTTACTTCTTACTGAAGCAGTCCATGATAATCTAACACTCTTAGTACTTGGATCATAACTAGCAGATAATCCAGTTACATTTGATAACTTACTATAAGTTGTTGATATTTCAGTAGGTTCTGTACCTTTTTTGAAATATTCATAAGTAATTTTACCAGATGGAGTAGAAGCACTTGCAAGTCTTGCTGGGTTACTTCCTTTTTCAACTCCAACTTTTACAACAGTATCAGGAACTTTAAAGTTCTTTCCTTTACTTGTAAATACTACTTTACCAGCAGTTTGATATAATCTATTTCTTTCAGTTTGAACATTTACTTTAAATCCAGATGATGCTGATTTTAAGCAATATCCATGTTTACATCCATTTACTATTTTATCGTATCCATACCACATACCAAGAGCGGTATCAGGGTCATATCCGATAATCCATGCATCAGGTACAGCATAACTTGGTAATTTATGAGCTTTAGCTGTAGCTGCATCATAGTTTGTTGTTCCAGTTTTTGCTGCAACATTAACTCCTTTAACTGCAGCTCCTTTAGATAATCCTTCAGTAACAGCAGTTCTTAAACAATATGTAATCATAAATGCAGTAGCTGAACTCATTACTTGTTTACCTTCAGCTTCGTAATTAACTTCTTCACCTGTATCACGATAAACTATTTTATTAATTGTATAAGGCTTATAATAAGTTCCTCCATTTGCAAAAGCAGCATAAGCAGCAGCCATTTCTAGTGGATTAGAACCATTAAATGCTCCGATTGCATGAGCTTCATGCATTGTATTATTAGAACCATATGTTTCTGGTTTAATTCCTAGTCCAGTAACAAATTTATATTTATCTGCATTCTTAGTAGCTTGGAAAGCTTTAAGTGCAGGTATATTTCTTGAATAAGCTAGGGCAGTTCTTAAAGTAATATTACCCATATATCTACGGTCAGAGTCTCTTATCTCTTTACCACCAGTATAATAGTACTTAGTATCAGAAATAATAGTGTATGTTGACCAATCTTTATATTCTATAGCAGGACCATAATCAAATATTGGTTTTGCAGTAGATCCGACTTGTCTATTTCCAGTTGTAGCTCTATTCAATGTTCTTGCTTCGCTACTATCACGACTTCCTCCAACTGCAACTATTTTACCAGTCCATACATCAACAGCAGCAAGACCTGCTTGTACCATTTTATTTTCCCATTTAAATGTTTTACCACTCATTATGTCGTCTATTCCTTGTTGTTTCTTTTCATCTATATTTGTATAAACTTTTAATGAAGTAGAGTAAGGGTCTATTCCCCATTCATCAATTAATTCATCAATAACAGTATCAATATATGATTGATATTTAGTTGTTGTACCAGATGAAGTATCTTTAATTAAACTTTCAATAGGTATTGCATTTGCATAATCTTTTTCTTCTTTTGTAATATATCCATGTTTATACATTAGATTTAATACTTCAGATCTTCTTTGAGTAGCATTATTAGGATTAATCTTAGGATTATATGTATTAGGAGATTGATACATTCCAGCAATTAATGCTGCTTCAGCAATATTTAAGTCTTTAGCACTTTTTCCAAAATATGTTTGAGATGCTTCTTCAACTCCATATGAGTTACTTCCTAAGTAGTGGTTATTTATATAAAATTCAAATATTTCTTCTTTAGTATATTCTTTTTCTAGTTTAAATACTGCTAGATAAATATCTGTGAATTTTCTTTTTATACCTTCAACACCAGTAGCTACATTAGAAGTTAAGTTATTTTTAATAACTTGCATTGAGATAGTAGATGCACCACCTGCATTTGAATCTCCGCTTACTTGTTTAAGTCCAGCTTTGAAGAATCTAAGTGGATCGAATCCATTATGCTCAAAATATCTAGAATCTTCTGTAGCAATTATTGCGTTTATTAAGTTTTCAGATGCTTGATCATATGTTATCTTTTCACGTTTTTCTGTACTTAAGTTAGCATATTCTTTACCACTAGAAGTATATAGAATAGTACTTTCTTTAGTAGTTAGTTTTGCTGTATCCCATTCTGGTGCTTCAGAAACTATTACGTAACCAAAATAACTTACAAGAGCAATTCCTGCTATACATCCAAGTAAGAATAAGATAAATAATATATTAGTTATTATTCTTAGTGCTTTATTTCTTCTTATTCTTTTTAATAACATAGCTATTAAAACTATAATGGTTATTCCAAGAACAGTTATAGCTGTCATAAATAATCCCATTACTTTTAATAGTATAATTATTAATACAAAAGATATAACACCAATAAGTATTAATGAATTTTTATCAATCTTTTCTTTTTGTCTCGGAACTTGTCTTGCTCTAGGATTATTTCTATTAATAGTTTTATTCTTTCCGTTCCATTCTTTATTAGGTGTATTTCTTGTATGATTGTGCTTTATATTTTTATTATATTTATCGCTTCTTCTAGATGTGGAATTAATTTCATTTTTCTTTTTTGACTTATTTGTTATTTTAGTTGCCATATTTATTATCCTCCTATAATATTATCTATTATTTTCAAATAATCTAATCTCGGATTATATTTTAATTCAAGTATAAATGCTTTTTCCTCAAAATAAGATACAGGAATAGATTTCTTTTCATTGTCTTCTATATAATTTAAAAAATCTTTTCCCATAATCAAATAGTTTCTATCTAATTGTTTAAATCTTACTATTAAAAAACATATTCCTCCATTATTACTAATATTCTTTATATGATTTATTTGATTTGAATTAATATTAGCTAATGGAAAAGATGTTTTATTGTTTGTTTCTTTAGCATCAAACTCTATATAATATCCTTTATATAATCCGTTATAATCTAAAGTAGATGGTTCTTTAAAATATGCTTCTGTAATTACTCGTTTAGGATAAGTAACTTTAACAAGTTGAATTGGAGTTGGTTTTTTATAGATATAAGCCTTATTTGTTTCAAGATAATATTTATTTGTTAGGTTTAAATCATTTTCTAATACCATTCCACGATTAGCATAATTTACTTTTTTGTTAACTGTTGTTTTTTTAATTCCGTTTGGGTACTTCATGAAACCACCTAGAGTAATTATACAATATAAGGAAAAATATTTCTATATATAATGTGTGAAATTTTAGTGCAAAAAAAAAGTTCTATTTTAGAACTATTTTTGTTTTTGTGCATCGTTTAAACTAAATACATATTCCATGAATAAACTTGTACAGAAAACTGCTAGTAAAATTGGAACGGATGAAAATAACGCAAATTTAAGTACAGCTCCTTGTCCAGATTCAACTATATTAGAATAAATACTTATCATCTCTGGAGTTAATGATTCTAAAATAAATGCTTCAATGATAATAGTCATAATAACACTTAAAAGAACACTGTACATTATAATATCTTTTGTAGTACGTTTTGCGTTTTTTATTAATTTTTTAGTAGTTTTTTTCTTTGTTGTTCTAGCCATAGATCTCCCTCCTTATATAATTTAATATTAACAAGATAGTAAAGACAAATAAATAAATTTTTATAAAAAAAGATTAATTTTACATAAGTTTAACATAATAAAATTATTGAAGTATAACTTTTAATGTTATATAATTGAAATGAATAAAGAGATGAACTCTAAGAGAAGGTTGGTGTTATTATGTTTCAAAATAGAGTACAATTGACTCCTGAAGAAATTCTAGATAAGGATTTTAAGGTTGATGTTCGTGGATTCAGTCCTAAAGAAGTCGATCAATTTTTAGATATAATAATTGGTGATTACGAAGAATTTGTTAAAATAATAAAAGAAAAAGATACTCAAATATCTGAACTTCAAGAAGAAATTATGAGTTTGAAAGCTGAGATTAGAAATTTAAATACTAATATCGAAATAGCTAAAAGTGGATCTTCTGAGAGAAAAGAGGTTACTAATTTAGATATTATTAAACGTTTATCTCAACTTGAGAAAATAGTTTACGGAAAAGAAGATAATAATTAATACTTTGACAAACGCGCTATAGAAATATAGTGAGGAAAGTCCTTGCTCACACAGTCTGCGATGATTGTAGTGTTTGTGCTAGAGGAATTATACTAACTCTAGGTACCGAAAGGTAACGGCGACGAGATTGTCCTTCGGGATAACAGTCATAAAGTGCCACAGAAACGATCTTTCTAGTAATAGGAAGGTGAAACGAGGTAAACCCCGCAAGTGAGAAATCCAAATTTGGTAGGAGAGCTTTGATAGGGAATTGAACTGAATCAGAGACCGAAAGGTAGATAAATGTTTGTCACCTAGAAATAGGTACAGAACGAGGCTTATAAAGTATTTTTTATTTTGATTTGAGGTGTTATATTTGAAAGAACTGGGTGCATATTTAAAAGAACAGCGAATAGCAACTGGTGTAGGAGCTGAAGAAGCTGCCAGTGACTTAGAAATTACATTAGATGATATAGAGAATATAGAAAGTGGTAATATAAGAGCTTTTAAAGATGTATTACTACTTAAAGAGTATATTAGAGATTATGCTAAGTACTTAGGGTTGTCACCTGAGAAAATAGTTGATGAATTTAATGATGTACTATTTGAAAAAACTTCAAAAATATCATTAGATGATATACTAGAAACTAAAAAAGAAATAGAAGAAAAAGAAAAAGTTTATTCTCCATATACAAAACCAAAAAAGAAAAAAGTAAATGTTGAAACAATGGTAAAATTAAAACCATTATTCAAAGCTTTATTAATAGTTTTATTACTTTTATTAATATCTTATATTTATGTAATGATAATAAAAGATGATAAAAATGATAAAAGAAGTGTTGAATTAGATGGTATGAGGAGTGATATTTATGAATTTACCCAATAAGTTAACAGTGACAAGATTAGTATTAAGTGTAGTAATAATTTTTATATTATTATTTCCATTCGAGCTAATAGGTTTTTCTTTTGCTGAAATATCTATTAATGGAGTGGTTTGTAACATTAAGTATTGGATAGCTGGTGTTTTATATATAATAGCTAGTCTTACAGATTTCTTAGATGGATATATTGCAAGAAAATATGGATTAATTACTAATACTGGAAAGATGCTAGATGCAATAGCAGATAAAGTATTAGTTAATTCAGTATTAATTATATTTGCTGCACAAGGATTTATTAATGCAATAGTTCCAGTAGTAATAGTATTAAGAGATATTGTTGTTAATGCAATTAAGATGGAAGCTGCAAGTAGAGGAGTAGTAATTGCTGCAATTAAGTCTGGAAAATTAAAAACAGCATCATTAATGGTAGGTACAGTACTAGTATTTGCATATAACTTACCTTTTGAATTATGGAATATTAAAATGGATATATTCTTATTATATTTCGCAACGTTTATGTCTTTAGTATCTATGGTTCAATATTTTAATATGAATAAAGAATTAATATTTCCTAAAGAAGAAAAAAAGAAAAAATAATAAATTTAGCACTAGAAAAAGTGCTTTTTTTATTGAAATATAAGTGAATTTTTAATATTCAAACAAATGTACGAAAAACGCTTGATTTTTCAAACGATGTATAGTAATATTTAAATGTAAGCAAATAATGGAGGTTTTCATGAAAGTAAATGATACAGTAGAAAAAGATAAAAAGTTGGAACAAGTAATGGCTGATATTGAAAAACAATTTGGTAAAGGTTCAATTATGAAATTAGGAGAGAGTAAACACATGGAGGTTGAAGTAATTCCAAGTGGATCTCTTTCATTAGATATAGCATTAGGTGTTGGCGGATATCCAAAAGGAAGAATTATTGAAATATATGGTCCAGAATCTAGTGGTAAAACTACTTTTGCATTGCACGCTATAGCAGAAGCTCAAAAAATGGGAGGACGTGCTGCTTTTATTGATGCGGAACATGCACTTGATCCAAAATATGCAAAAAGTTTAGGAGTAAATATAGATGAATTATTATTATCTCAACCAGATACTGGAGAACAAGCATTAGAGATTTGTGATGCTTTAGTTAAAAGTGAAGCTGTTAGTATTGTTGTAATAGATTCAGTTGCAGCATTAGTTCCACAAGCAGAAATAGATGGAGAAATGGGAGATTCTCATGTAGGACTTCAAGCAAGACTTATGAGCCAAGCTCTTAGAAAATTATCTGGAACAATTAATAAAACAAAAACAATTGCAATTTTTATAAATCAATTAAGAGAAAAAGTTGGAGTAATGTTTGGAAATCCTGAAACAACTCCAGGAGGACGTGCTTTAAAGTTCTATTCAACTATTAGACTTGAAGTTAGAAGAAGTGAAGCAATAAAAGTTGGAGAAGGAATTATGGGTAATAAGACAAATATTAAAGTTGTCAAAAATAAAGTTGCACCTCCATTTAAAACTGCAACAGTTGATATCATGTATGGAGAAGGAGTATCTCACGAAGGAGAACTTATAGATTTGGCAGTTGCAGCAAACATTATTGAAAAGAGTGGTGCTTGGTTCTCATATAAAGGAGAAAAGATTGGTCAAGGTAAAGAAAATGTAAAAATAATGTTAAAAGATAATAAAGAATTGTGTCAAGAAATTGATAAATTGACACGTGAGTATTACGGAATTGGAAGTAATAAAAAAGCAAAAACTGAATAAAAATAAAGAAAGACTAGTATCTAGTCTTTTTTATTGACATAAAATATAAAAATTAATAAAATGAAATTAGATATTATATTAATAAATTGATATATAAATTTATAATTTAATATACATGTGGAATGGAGGTGTAAAGATATGGGTCCACAACAACCATTCCCCACTCAATATGTAGTTGTTGCGTTAATTATTGGATTAGTTTTAGGTTTTATAGCATATTACGTTATTAATTCTATAAAGCAAAAAAACTCTGGTAAATATGCTGAAAAGATTATAGAAGATGCAAAAAAAGAAGCAGAAAAAGTTAAAAGAAATAGTTTGTTTGAAACTAAAGAAGAAATACATAATTTAAAATTAGAAGCAGATAAAGAAATAAAAAATCGTAAAGCAGAAATAAAAGAAAATGAAGATCGTCTTACTCAAAGAGAAAATAATATTGATAAAAGAGATGAATTATTTCAAAAAAGAGAACTAGCTCTAAATGAAAGAGAAAATAGTTTAATTGAAAAACAAGAAGAACTTCAAAACGCAAAATTAGAAGTGGAGAATATAAAGAAAGAACAAACAGAATTATTAAGTAAGATATCTGGATTAAAAAAAGAAAAAGCAAAAGAGATGTTAATGAAGAAAGTTGAAGAACAATCTTCTAAAGAAATTGCTGCTTACTTAAAAGAAAGAGAAAATGAAGCAAAATTAGAAGCTGACAAAAAAGCAAATGAGTTAATAGTTAGTTCAATGCATAGATATGCAGCTGATGTAGCTAATGAACAAACTGTTACAACAGTAACTCTTCCTAATGATGATATGAAGGGTAGAATAATTGGTAGAGAAGGAAGAAATATTAGATCAATTGAAGCTGTAACTGGTGTAGATTTAATTATTGATGATACTCCTGAGACTATAGTTTTATCTAGTTTCGATCCTTTAAGAAGAGAAATAGCAAGAATTGTTCTAGAAACACTAGTAAAAGATGGAAGAATTCATCCAACTAGAATAGAAGAATTATATGATAAAGTATGTAAAGATACTCGTTCTAAAATTATAGAGTATGGAAATAATGCTTTATTTGAATTAGGAATCAATAAAATGGATTCCGAATTAATTGAATTATTAGGTAAATTGCATTTTAGAACTAGTTATGGTCAAAATGTATTACAACACTCTATAGAAGTAGCTGAATTAGCAGGACTTCTAGCAGGTGAATTACATGAGAATGTAAATTTAGCTAAGAGAGCAGGACTTTTACATGATATTGGTAAAGCAATTGATCACGAGGTTGAAGGAAGCCATGTAGATATTGGTGTAGATTTAGCTAAAAAGTATAATGAACCTAAAGTTGTTATCGATGCAATAGCGTCTCATCATGGAGATAAAGAACCAGAAAGTGTTATAGCTGTCCTTGTTGCAATCGCTGATGCATTATCAGCTTCTAGACCAGGTGCACGTAATGATTCTTTAGAAAATTATCTTAAGAGATTAGAACAACTTGAAAATGTAGCTAATGATATTAAAGGAGTAGATCACACATTTGCTGTTCAAGCAGGTCGTGAACTTAGAGTTATAGTTAAGCCTGAAGAAGTAGATGATATTAATGCTTATAAAATAGCAAGAGATGTCAAAGAAAAAATTGAAGAAACGATGCAATATCCTGGAACTATAAAGGTTACTGTAATTCGTGAAACAAGAGCTCAAGAAGAAGCAAAATAATGCTTCTTTTTTTTATTTCTTATGATATAATTAATATGATAGGAGTGTTGGCTATGAATGGTAATAACTTTATGAATAATCAATTAAATGGTATAAATCATGGAATAGATAATCAACCAAATATTAATCCAAATCAAATACCAATGCCAAATGAACAAAATAATATAAATAATATAAATAATGTAAATGATGTAAATAATCAAATACCTAATCAAAATCAATTTACATATCCACAACCAAATGAACCAACACCTGAAGTAAAACCAGTTGAACCAATTAATTATCATGATAATTATAGAGAAGACAATCCTGAAGAATTTAAAAAACAAAAAAGAAAATTCTTTACAAAAATAATATTAATTATTCTTTTTATCATCATTTTAATAGTGGTTTTAATATTCTTAATTAAGTTTTTAACTAAAAAAGATGAAAAGAAACCTACTCCTGCTAAAGATGAAAGTTTAAAAAGTATATATATAGAAGATTTAGAACTAAAACCTAATTTTTCTAATGATGTACATGATTATTATGTTCTTGTAGATAAAGATAAAATAAATATTAAATGTGAAACAGGAAAAGATGCAAAACTTGATGGATGTGATAAAGAGATAGATCTTAGTAATATGATTTATCAAGTACATAGAATTTATACTAAAGATAACGATGAATATAGAGTTTATGTAAAGAAAAAACAAGTAAAAGGTGAAACTTTAATTAACATTACAAATGTAGATATAGAAGATGGAGTAATTAAAGTTAAAGCTGTTAATCCTAGTAGTGCTCTAACATATTCTTTTGATAATGGTGTTACTTGGCAAAAAAGTAGTGAATATAAAGTCCCTAAATCAGGTACATATTACTTAATTGCTAAAGATGCATCTGGAAATGAAAGTCCGGTTAGAGAAATAAAAGTAACAGGTGTAGATAAAACTAAACCTAATGCGTTTATGTACATAAAGAGTTCTACACAAACTGAAATAACTTTAGCTGCAACAGGAAAAGATAGTGAATCTAATATAAGCCAATATAGTTTTGATGGTAAATCTTTTTCAACAGCTAAGGAACTAAAAATAACAAGTCCTGGTAAATATGTAGTTTATGCTAAAGATGATTCAGAAAATATTAGTGATCCATATCAATTAGAAATTAAACAAGAAGATTTTGTTAATAGTTCTGGATATGCAGTAACATATATAGAAAATGGAAGTGTTATTGAATCAAGTTTTACAAGCTGTACAATGAACAATAATAGCTGTGTTGTTACAACTCCTAATATTACTAGAGAAAATAGCGAAATAATTGGATGGAGTACTAAAAAAGATAGTAAGACTGCAGAATATAAAGCAGGTACTCAAATAAGTGTAACTAAAGATATGACTTTATATGCTATTACTAAAAAGAATATAAATGTAGTTTTTGATCCAAATGGAACTAATGGAGAAATGGTTACTAAAACATGTTCAGTATATAATACAAATACTTGTTATGTAGATGTTCCTGAAATAAAATATACAGCTGGAAAGATTATTGGTTGGAATATAAATAAGAAATCTACTAGTGCTTTAGTTAGTTCAAATACAAAAATAGAAGTAAATGATGATATTACTTATTATGCACTTGCTTATACAAATCTTGATGCAACATTAAATCTTAATGGATCAACTAATGCAGACGCAAGTATTGTTCAGTGCAAAGCATTAGTTGGAGAAAAATCATGTACAATTACTTTACCTGATATTAAAAGAGATGGTGCAGTAGTACTTGGATGGAGTAAAAATAAAGATAGTAAAACAGCAGAATACAAAGTGAAAAGTGAAATAGTAATTACTGAAAATACCAATTTATATGCAATAACAAAGAAAGTAGTGGAAACTACTTTTTATCGTAATGGAGCAAATATATCTAAAAACAAAGTTGTGTGTGAGTATTATAACAGTGAAGAAGAATGTGAAATAACAACTCCTAAAATAACAAGAAATGGAGCAACAATAATAGGTTGGAATACTGATCAAAATGCTAAAACTAGTTTAATAGGTTCTAATTCTAAAGTAAAAGTAAAAAATAATGCATCATATTATGCAATTACTAAAATGGTTTGTAATATTAATTTTAATAGTAATGGAGCAGATAAAATATCTAGTAAATTTGAAACTTGTTCATATTATAATTCAAGTACTAAGTGTGATATAACAACTCCTTCAATAACAAGAGATGGATGGAATGTTTTAGGCTGGGGAACAACTAGTAATGCTACTAAAGTAACTCTTCAAAGTGAGAACTTACAATATGTATCTAAAAGTGGTACATATTATGCTGTTACTTATAAGACTGTTAGAGCAAATTTTCATAAATATTCAGCTGAATCTTTGGCAGGATGTACTAATACAAGTGATGATGGATGCTATCAAACTTGCTCTATTTATAATACTAATAATAGCTGTTATGTAAAAGCTCCTTATATAAGAAGTACTGGAAATGAAGTACAATTATTTGCTCCTGTGAAAAATACAAATAGTTTAAGTGGTTATGTACCTGGTTTAAATATTAGCATTAGATCAGATATAGACTTATACGCAATTGTTAAGAATTATTATAGAAAAAGTACTTTTCCTATAATTAAAACTAATGTATATGGAAGTGTTCCTATTGAAACAACTTCAGGTTGTAATAGTTCTGTATATAATAAATATTATAGTTTTTATGATAGATTTTATAAGATAGCTCCATATGTATTTACTGCAGGGAAAGTAACTATTGCTAGTTCTAATAATTATAATGATACTTGGCCATCATCTGCTGGAATGACATATGGTTCAGTAGTAGGTTATAGAAATGTAGATGTATTATGTACTACTAATTTTAATGATTATTATATTAAAACTTTAGTTCATGAAATGGTACATGCTTGGGATAGTTATTATAAAGCTAGATATGGAGTATATCTTAGTTCTCAAAGTGATGTAGTTAGTCTTTATAATAAATATAAAAATGCTAGTAGACAACCTTTAAGAGATTATTCATATAGCAAAATACAAGAGTTTGTAGCTGATATGTATTCTTGGTACTATTTTATTTATTTAGATAAACAATCTATGCCAGATGTAGTAAAGAATAATACTTATTATCCAAGTGATATGAAAAAAGTTATGGAGAAGTATATAAAAATTGCTAAAAATGGATATAAATAATTTATAAAAAATAGTAACTTATTTTGTAGAAATTTTGAGTTATCTATTGTATAATAATATTATTAGGATTGGGGTTTGGTAAAAAGGAGTGATCTTAGTGGATACTGGGGATAATTTTATATTAAAAATTCATGTTCAAGATAAAGAATTGAAAGAAGTATTTTTAAATAAAGAAAGAAGATGTTTTACTTTCGAAGACGATAATTGTACTTCTGATTTAATATTGCCTGAATTTAAATTAACAAGTCTTGAAACATTAGCTAAACATATTAAATCTGACAGAGAAGATGAAAATTGTTTCGCTATCTATAACAATGGAGAAATATTTAAAGAATATGATAAAGATAAGATAAAATTATTGATTGATTTAGTTACTTGTATAGATGTAAAAGATTTTTTAGATTTTATTGATAGATCTCCAGTTAATGATTTTTATGTAGATACAATAAGCAATTTATATAATAATAAGATCTTAGAAGAATGTAAAAGATTAGTGTCATATACTACTAACGGAATGACTTTCCATGATAGAGAAAATCTAAGAATTTTATCTCATGATGAAATAATAGATAATAAATTTATAAAAGATCAATTTTTACCAATATTTAAAGAAGATAATGATTATCTAGGATATGATTTCTTAGAGAAAAAATATGCTAGATTTAAAGATGATAAAGCATATAAATTCTATGATAGTTTAAAAGATCTTTTAGAAGTATCAGAAACTAATAAAGAAAAAGTTGAAGAGGATATTAAAGAAGAAGTTAAAGAAGAAATCGAAGTACTTGATGTAGATGATAAAACTAATAAAGAAGTAATTGAAGAAGAGGAAAACTTTGATATCTTTAAAAATGAAACAGCAGCAGTATTTACTCCTATTAAGAAAGAAAAATTAATTGTTCCTGAAACAGAAGAAAAATATGAAGAAACTATTAAAAATATAGATTTACAATTCGATAGATTAAATACTCAAATTAAAAAACAAGAAGAGGAAAAATACAAAATTGATGTTGATAGAATCTTTAATGAAAAACCAATTAAGTTAAAGAAACAAGAAAAACCAAAAGTAGAATATCTATTCGATGAAGAGGAAGATAAAGATAAATATAAGATTGATATTGAAAAAATATTTAATAAGAAACCTATTAAATTAAAGAAACAAGAAAAACCTGAAGTAGAATATCTATTCGATGAAGATAAAGAAAAAAATGAATATAAGATAGATATTGATGATATATTTGATAAATATCAATTGTTTGTTAAAGAAAACAAAAAGAAGAAAAATGATTATAAGATTGATGTTAAT
>CAZOBH010000005.1:0-13670 GCA_964578175.1 uncultured Clostridium sp. | reverse complement strand
ATTGATGTTAATGAAATATTAAAAGAAAAACCTATTAAGATTAAAGAAAGAAAGAAGAAAGAACTTCCTAAATATAAGATTGATCTAGATAATATTTTTGATAACCATGATGTTAAATTTAAAATTAAATCTAGTGAAAATATTAAACATGAAAAAAATCATGATGATTCTATAAAAGGTTCTAAATATAAAATTGATATATCTAATATATTTGCAGATAAAGAGTTTGTATTAAAGAATCAAATATTATCAAATGAAGCTATTAAAAATGTTAAAAAAGAAGTTAATAAAGCTTTAATTGAATTAGAAAAAGAAGAAGTTGATGCTCTTGATCTTACTAAGATGTTAGAGATGGGAATTGAACAAACTAACTTAAATTACAGGATTAACTTTAATGAAACTCAAAAGTTAGTAATAGAACATTTACCATATTTTGTTGAAAATGATTCTATAGATGTAATTGAAATACCTGAAATTGAAAAAGATAAATTAGATGTTATACCAGGAGAAGAACTAAACTTTGGTAGAATTAAATTTAAAGTTAAAGAATTAAATAAAACTAGTGTTATTCTTAAAGTATTAAAAGCAACATCTATTGTTGATGATAAAGAAAATAGAATTAAAGAAAAAGATGAGATTAAAATTACTAAAGATAAAGAATTAAATCTATTACTTAATAAGAAAAACGCTATGGAAACATGGAAATTTAGTTTAGAAAAAACTACATTTACCAAAGAATTACGTCATATTGAATATCAAAAATTATTTAACTTAATTAAGAAAAATATAAAATTTAATAAATTAACAAAAATAGAGCAATATGAATTACAAAAATCACTAATGTTATTTGTATATTTTGCAATGAAAAATAAAGATGAAGATATTATTAATAAAGTATCTAAGACTATAGTTAAAGATACAGAATCATATGAAGAAATGATAACAAGCTATAATATTGATAATTCAATATTAGATAAAGATAATCTTGTAAGCTATGAATATAAGAGAGAATTCTTAGAACATTTAAGTTATATTAAAGGTCTAGTAGATAAAAAGGTAATTAATTATCCTAGATATATATTCGGATATTTTGATTATTTTGAAAAAGATGAGATTATGGAAGACTTTATTGAAGAATTAAATAAAGAATTAGATGATAGAGACTTTAGTAATTATTTAATTAAAGCTTTTGCTAAGAATAATTTATTTAATAATCTAGATAAAGTTGGTAATGAAAATTTATTAGAGTGTTTAAATTATTTATCTAAACTATATAAAGCTAATCCAGTTATTGGAGAAAATGATAAATATGAAATAGAAAGTACTTTATTTAATGGAACTACTGAAGAAGATATGTCATTATTGATATCTAAGTTATGTCGTAGAGGTATAAAAGACTACGATACATTTAAAGAATATGATGATCAAATGAAAGAAGCATATCGAACTGGTAATTTGAAGTATCCGCTTTATTCTAAATACTTCGAAATTGAAGATAGTAGAGAAGGTGGTGATTACTATGAATAAGAAAAATATAACTAATATTGAAAAAATAAAATTTAAATGTAAGAATATAGGTTTTAGTTTTCAAATACCAGATAGTTGGGTAGAAGTTAGCAAAGATTCATATGAGTCTCTTGGTTTAAGTAATAATACATTATTTATCTTTTCTGTTGATAAATTTGTTAATCTAAGTGCTGTATTTATTGGTTTTAGTGATAAAAGAAAATTTAATAGAATTTCTAAATTAAAACTTGATAATAATGAAGTACTTTATAGAGATGAAGATACTGTTAATGATATACCAATTAAATATATAGTTATTAGAAATGAAAAGAAAAAGATTCTTAATAGTTTTTGCTTAATTAATGGAATGATTATTAACTTATCAATTAATATTGATATTAAAAATAAGATATTAGATAATGATAAATTAGTAGAGGATGATTATTACAAAGTAATGCTTGATTTACTTAAATCAATTGAAGTAGGTAAACCAGTAAATCCTCCTAAATTATTAATTAAAGATGATAAAGAAGAAACTGTTGAAGAGATAATTGAAGAAGAAGTACAAAGTACAGCTAAAATATATATAGATAAAGATTGTGAATATAAAAATATTGTAGATCCAGTATTTTATATGAAATATATATATAAGAATAAGAAAGAAGATGTACAACTTTCTATAATTGATCAAGATATTTTCTATGAAAGTAAAGATAAAAGAATTATAAAAAGTGATTTTAATATTTCAAATGAAATTGGTAGAGTTATATCTTTATTCTGGTATGATTTAAAAGAATTTGATATTAAAAACAAAGAACTTACTAATAAATCATTTGTAGCGTTAAAAAGTAAATATGACTATGCATTAATAGAATTAAATGAAGAAAACTATAAAATATTAAAAACATTATTTAAAGAACTTATTAAACTAATAACAAATAATAAAGTTGAAACAAGTTATGAAGATAATGAATATGAAGAAATAGAAGAAAAGAAACCAGAAAAAAAGGAAACTAACAAGTCTTCTAAAAAAGAAACTAAAGTAAAAAATGATAAAAAACAAACTAAAGATTATGAAATAATTATACCTGTTATAAATTATAACGATTTAAAAATTGATACCAAAGAAGAAAAAGAAGAATATATAGATTCTAGTGATGTCTTAGAAACTAGTTTAGGATTAGATCAAAATACAGAAGAAAGCGTAGAAGATAAAGTTGATGATAAAGAAAAAGATCTAATTGAAGAAGAAAAACAACCAGTTGAAGATCAAATAGATGAGATTTTAAATGCTGGAGTAGAAGAAAACAAAGGAAATGAAGAAAAAGATAAAACTTTGATTTCTGAACATACTGTTAATTTAAATGAAGATCAAAAGTATCATATTGATATAAAGAATCCTGAAAAGACTAATGATAGATTTTTCTTAGAAAAGAAACGTGAATTCGATGAATTTGAGTATAATTTAGATGATTTTGAAGCAGTTTATCATAATATAAAAGGACATGCATTATTTAAATTCTATTTCCGTAATTATAATTTTGTTAAAATAATTAAAGATTTTAATATCTTTGATGTAGTAGATAAATTTGGATTTTATTATAGAGTATTCATACATAAATGTGATAGTGAAGAAGAGTATTATAATAAGATAGAAGAATGGATGAAGAAAAACTTTGAAACTAGTAATTATTCATTCTCTGATAAATATGAATCTAATTATAATGGAATAGAAATTAGAACTTATTTATTAAATAATAATAGATTCTATAAATTTGCATATATAGATGGATATTTAATAGCTATTAATGGATATAATAGTGATTCAAACTTACTTGATATAAATATTACTTTATTAAATGTTGAAATAGATAAACCTAATGATTCATTTATAGAGTCATATGATCGTAAAATGAACAGTATTTATTTACTAACTAGACAAGATATTCCATATATTATGGATTTACCTCCATTAAAGAGTAGTTATGAAACAAGAGTTAAGGATTTTGATGAAGTAGCTAAACGAGCAATAGTTTTATCAATAGTATGTAATTTCGCAACAGATATTATTAATAGTGATAAAAAGAGACATTTAAAAGAGTCTAAGAAGTTCTTTAATGGATTATTAGATACTTATGGTGTAAGACTATATATGACTCATGAAGAAAAAGAATTATTTAAAAAGATGGATAAAAATCTTGCTATTCAAATATCATGGCAATTTGAAGGATTATTAATTCTTTTATGGGCTTTAGGTATAGTAGAAGAAATTCCATTCCCAGATGTCTTAGTTGAACCAGATGAATTAACATCTTATATTTCAACATGTAATAATTACAAAGACTTTGCAAGTAAATGTCTATTTAGAGATGTTAATGATATCTTAGATTTAGCTGATTTAACTTATAGATATGATTGGTATTGTGTTGATTGCGAAGCTAAAGGATTAGAAGCAACAATTAATCCAGAAGTAGTAGTAGAAAGACATAGAGCATTAAATTGGTTAATATCTGATGATAGTTGGGATAAAGTAGAAATAAATGCATAAAATAGAGAGAAATCTCTATTTTTTTGTTATAATTTAATTGGTGATTTGATGCGAAAAGATAGATTAGATATTATTTATGAAGATAAAGATATATTAGTTGTTAATAAACCTAGTAAGTTACTTACTATTTCTACTGATAATGAAAAAGAAAAGACTTTATTTCATAAAGTAATAACATATGTAAAGAAAAAGAATCAAAAAGTATTTATAGTACATAGATTAGATAAAGATACTAGTGGTATTGTACTTTTTAGTAAAAATGAAAAATTAAAAAAAATGTTTCAAGATAATTGGGATGAACTTGTTAAATTACGTGAATATGTAGCAGTAGTAGAAGGAAAACCTCCAAAGAATAAAGGAACAGTACGTACTTGGCTTAAAGAAACTAAAACTTTACTTGTTTATTCATCTTCTAAAATGGGAGATGGTAAAGAAGCAATAACTCATTATAGAAATGTATTAAACAATAATAAATACTCTTTACTAGATATAACTATTGATACTGGTAGAAAGAATCAAATAAGAGTTCATATGAGTGATTTAGGTTGTCCGATTGTTGGTGATAAGAAATATAATTCGACGAAGAATCCTCTTGGTAGAATGTGCTTACATGCTAATAAATTAGTGGTTGTTCATCCAATTACTAAAAAAGAATTAACATTTGAAACAGACATACCTGATAATTTTATAGAACTAGTAAAATAATATGATATAATATATATGGTGATAATATGAAAATATCAGAAATTAATTTTAGAGATGTCGATCATAAATGGATTGGTATAGAAAATAAGAAAAATTGTAAAAAGATAGCTAAAATGTTAAAGAATAAAGAGTTAATTGCTCCTATTTTTGGTTATTTTTATATAGATGAAGATTATGGTATTACATTAAAAGTAGTTGGTAATATAGAAGTAGATGGTCATAAAAAACTATATATAAATGCTTTATTTTTAGATGAAGATTATATTATAGATTATGATTTTATGAATAAAATTAAATTAGAATTCGAAATACTTGACGATATAGATATCTCTTCAAATATAGAAGGAGCGCATATTATCGAAAATAAACTTCAATATAAAAATATTAATAATATACTTGAAACTAGATCTAACAATGTTTTAGATAAGTTTAGAGATGATAAATATCCAGATGATATAGAAGTAGAACTTGAACATAAAGAAGATGAAATAGTAGAACATCTATGGGTTACTATTGAAGGAATAATGGATACTAGACCTGATTTAATGATTTGTAAATTAAATAATAGTTCAGAGTATGACGATTCATTTAAAGAAGGAGAGTATGTCGCTGTTAAATATTATGAAGATGATGATGCAGTAAGAATATATGGTCATTTAAAAAAGAGAACAGAAGAGTAATTTGACAAAAATAATAATTCATAATAAAATTATTTTGCTTTTTAAAGAAGGTGTATTTTTTGAAATTAGGAAAAGAAATAGCCTCGTTTGGGGTATTATTAATTCTTATAGGTCTTTCTATGTCAAATATATATACTTATAGAGTTAGTACTGATTTAAGTAATTCTTTAGTTATAAATGATATAGAAGAGATAAATATAGTTGATTTAAGTGATTTAGCAATAAATGTTGATAATGTTATAGAAAAAGAAGATATATCAGGAATTGCTATGAATATTACTAGAGAAGAAGTATATGATCATATGACATTAAATGAACTTGGTAATAAACTTAATAAATCATTAAAAGGAACATTAAAGAATAAAGGTTATCTAGTAGCTAGTGAATCATTAAAATATGGACTTGATCCATATATGGTTACAGCTATAATGCTACATGAAACAGGTTGTAACTGGAGATGTAGTACTTTGGCTAGTAAGTATTATAATTTTGGTGGTTTAAAAGGTGGAAGTGGATATATGCACTTTAGTTCTGTAGATAACGGTATAAAGAGTTATATAAAGATATTGTATAAGAATTATTACAAAAAAGGATGGAAAACTCCTGAAGCAATTGGGCCTCATTATGCAGGATCAAAAACATGGGCAAAACAAGTAAATGCATATATTAAGGCGATAAGAAATAAATAGAGTAGTTAATACTCTTTTTTTATGATAAAATTTAAGTGGTGATTATAATGGAAGAAGATAAAATATTTAATGATGAAATAGGAAAAGAAATAAAGAAAAGAGCAGAAAGAACATCTGAAGGTGATGAAGCAATAGCTGATTATACGTATGATGAATTCTATAAGAATGAAGATGAAGTATTAGACGATTATAGGGATTAAATATGAGAGCAGATTTACATTGCCATACTATTAATTCTGATGGAGTATGTACTTTAAAAGAAGTAATTAACCTTGCTAAAGAAAATAATATAGATATATTAGCTATAACTGATCACGATAATATTGGTGTTAAAAAAGAACTAGATAGTATTGAAATACCAAAAGGATTTAGAGTAATACTAGGTGTAGAACTGTCTACTAGATATCAAGAAAAAAGTATTCATATTCTTGGATATTTTAATGATGAAGTGGGTCAAGAATTAAAAGATTATTTTGATAATATGAAAACAAGAAGAGAAAATAGAATAAAAGAAATGATAAGACTTTTGAAAATCCATTATGATATTGAAGTAGATTATGATTCAATAGTAAAAAAAGTTAAAGGTGTTATTGCGAGACCCCATCTAGCAAGAGAGATATCAGAAAAGTATAATATTTCATTTAAAGAAGCATTTGATAAATATTTAAATAATCAAAGTAAAGCATATGTACCAGCATCTAAAATATCAACTAAAGATGGAATTGAGTTACTTAAAAGAAATAACGCTTTAGTTGTTTGGGCACATCCTATAGAAACAAAAGGAATAATAAAAGAAGAAGATATTATTAATTTTGGAATAGATGGAATAGAAGGTTTTTATCCAAAGAATAAACAAAAAGACACTTATAGATATAAATTAATAGCAGAGGATAATAATATATTATTTACTGCTGGAAGTGATTTTCATGATTTTGTAAGTCATAGTATGATAGGTACATGTTATCTAGAGGGTGAAGATTTAGATAAATTTTTAAATAAATTAGAGCATAAAAAAAAGGATATTTAAATCCTTTTTTTATTATACATATTTTTTCTTTTTAAGTACTAATATAACTGCTAATCCACTAGCTAGAACAATACCACTAATTATATATGGATTATTTGATCCTGTTTCAGGGTTACCACAAAGCTTTTTGTATTCTTCTTTAGTAATTTCAACACCATTAGCATTGTAGTATTTATTGTTTTCTACTTTACAAGATAAGCAAGCTTTTCTATATTTAGCTTCAGTTGTTTCTGTTCCTGTTGCATCATAGTATTTTCCATTTTCAACTCTACATCCACAAGAATTATAGAATTTTTCTTTAGTAACTTCTTTATTTGTAGCATCGTAATATTTATTACCTTCAACTCTACATCCACAGTTATCAGCATTTGGAGCTACTTTATAAACTTGAACTGAATTGTATTCTCCACCTTCATCGGCTTCGTTGAATTGAGTGTCAGGGTTATCTACACCTGTAGTATCTACTAAGAATGATACTGCATAATATTCAGTATTACATGATTTTGGTACTGTAACATTTTCAGTATATTCATCTAAATAACACCATAAAGCATGATCTTCTAATGTTGAACCCTTGATTTGTTTAGTTGTTTTCATAACATTTCTTAGTTCAGCAACTTTTGCATTCATGTTATTTCCTGTATATGCTGTTGTTGGTAGATTTGCAGCATCGATATCATCTAACAAACCTTTCATGTAATTATATAATTCTTCTCCAGTATATGTTTTACCATCTTTTGTATAACTCTTTTTACTTAAATCACTTACAAATGCGTAATATTTTTGAGTTACTCCATCACCGCCACTAGTTGCACCTGCATTTGCTTGATCAATTGCAGTTTGCATCTCTGCAGTCCATGTTACATAACTTTTTGCTGTTCCATTTTTAAGTGTTTTATTAATTGTAAAATATGGTGTTAGATAAAATTCTTGGTTTACTGTCATCTTTATAGCAGATACGAATGGTACACCAGCCAATATTACTGCTAATCCCATTACAAATAAAGTTACTCTTTTAAGTATTTTGTTCATATATATTTTCAATCCTCCTCTTATGATAAAATAGTATCACATTTATACAATCTATTCAATAAGATAAAATTCTATTTTTTTAATATATGTAAAATTTGACATTGTATAAATATCATCTAATTTTTATATATATTGTTTAAAAAGAATATAAGTGATAATATTATTTTATGATAGGAGTTGGTTAGATGCATAAAATACTTATTAAAGTAGATAAAAACAAACTAGTATTCTCATTATATTTATCTAATACAACTCAAAAAAATCTAAATAATACTAATGTTATTAATACTGAAAAAATGATATTTAGTGATGAATATATAAATGAAAATTTAGATTTAGTACAATCATTTTTTAATCTTATAGTGTTAAAAAAAGAAATTAATTGTGTAGAAGTAAAAATTAACGCTATCTTCCCTTTAGTATATAGAATAATAAATAATATTGAAGGAATTAAAGATGTAGTATTAGTTGAAAATAAACAAGTAAGTTTTATTATTTTTGATGAGTTATTAAATAGTAAATATATAAAGAGTCTTGATTGTTATTCAATTCCTAATTTTATGATGGATAAATTATCTAGAGATAAAGATATTGATATAAAAACTAGATGTGAAGTATTATTTTTAAGTAATTTTATGGAAACTAATAATTTTGGTAATTACTCAGATATTTATTATAGAAAAAGTGTTACGATTGATTGTAAATTATCTGATATAGATAAAGAAGATATAGATTCATTCTTAAGACTTAATAGTAAATTAAGAGAAGTATATTTATTAAATACTGATTTTGAATCATTTAAATATATATTTGATAGATTAGTTAAAAATAATAGAAAAAACATAAGAATCTATTTAGTTCAATTAGATAATAGTCCTGAAATAATGAAATTAACTGATAAAATTGTTAATAAATATAAAAAAGAATTAAAATATTATAATTGTAAACTTAAGATAAAATATACTGAAGAATATAAGAATAAAAATACTATGAAACAAGTAAATTTAAATTTCTTAAGAATGATATTACTTATATTTATAATTTTATCTATAATATTTATTGCATTATCTTTTAAGAAAACAGAAGAGGATAAAGAAAAAATAGAGGATGAGTTAGGAGAATTATCTGAATTTGTAGAAATTGGTGATGATGGAGAAATTATTAATGATCCGAATGAAACTGAAGAACAAAAGAAAGATGATAAGAAAGCTTTAAGTAAAAATAGTCCATATATTAAGAAATTTAAACAAGATTGGGAAAAATTAAAAGAAATTAATAATGAAACAGTGGGTTGGTTAAAAGTTAATAATACTAAAATTAATTTACCTATTACTCAACATAAAGATAATGAATACTATTTAAATAATAGTTTCTATAAGAAAAAGAATTATCATGGATGGGTATTTGTAGATTATAGAAATGATATGAATAATTTAGATGATAATACTATTATTTATGGACATAGAAATAATATGGGAATAATGTTTGGTACTTTGAAAAATGTATTAAATAAGAGTTGGTATAAAAATAAAGATAATCAAATTATTACGTTTAATACACCTAAACAAAATATGAAATGGCAAATATTCTCAATATACACTATAAAGAATACGACAGATTATTTAACTACTAATTTCTCTACTAGTACTAAATATAATAATTTTGTTAATAAAATTAAAAAGAGAAGTGTATATAACTTCAATGTTAAAGTAGAAAATGGAGATAAAATATTAACTTTATCTACATGTTATAAGAATTCTAATAATAGATTAGTTATACATGCTAAATTAATAAAATAAAAAAGACATATGAATGTCTTTTTTTATATTATATTTTTTAATACTCCATAAGATAGAATAGACATAATTATACCTGCTGATAATACACCTAACGCTATAGCTATAAATGATTTCTTCTTATCCATTTCTAACATTGATGCGATTAATGCTCCCGTCCATGCTCCAGTTCCAGGAAGAGGTATTCCAACAAAAAGGAATATTCCAAAGTATCCATATTTTTCAATCGTTCCTTTTTTCTTTTCTACTTTATTATCTAACCAATTTACTAATTTCTTAAAAGTTTTAATATCCCTCATCCAATCTAATATTTTTTTAATTAACCATAATATAAATGGAATAGGTAATATATTTGCTATATAACAAATAACAAATGCTTCAATAAATGGTATATCTAATAAAGCAGCAGCAATAAGTCCACCTCTTAATTCTATTAATGGAAGTAAAGAAATAATAAATATCACTATATTCTTACCTATATAACTTGTTGTTAATCCACTAAATATACCTAATAAAAATTTAACTAATTTATCTACCATATCATTCTCCAATAAATTGATTATAATTTATAAAATTATCCTGGTCAAACTTTTTATTGTTTTTTTAGATAAATGTGTTATAATTATTAGCGACTAGAAAGAAGTGGGAATATGAAAAAAAGAAATGTAGCAATTATTGCACACGTAGACCATGGTAAAACTACATTAGTTGACCAAATTTTAAAACATAGTGGAACATTTAGAGATAATGAAAACTTGGAAGGATTAAGTATGGATAGTAATGCCTTAGAAAAAGAAAGAGGAATTACTATTCTTGCAAAGACTACTGCTATTAATTATAAAGATACTAGAATTAATATACTTGATACCCCTGGACATGCTGACTTTGGTGGAGAAGTAGAAAGAATTATGAATATGGTTGATGGAGTTATCCTTGTTGTTGATGCTTATGAAGGAACAATGCCACAAACACGTTTTGTTCTTAAAAAAGCCCTTGAAGCTAACAATAAACCAATAGTAGTAATTAATAAAGTTGATAAACCAAGTGCTAGATGTAAAGAAGTAATAGATGAAGTATTAGAATTATTTATAGAACTTGGAGCAAATGAAGAACAATTAGAATTTCCAGTTGTATATGCTTCAGCCTTAAATGGTACTAGTAGTTTAAATGAAGATTTATCAACACAACATCCAGGTTTTGAAGAATTATTAGATTTAATAATTAATGAGATTCCAGAACCAACTGGAGATGTTAATGCTGATTTACAATTTCAACCATCTTTATTAGATTATAATGATTATGTTGGAAGAATTGGAATCGGTAAAGTTAGTAATGGAAAAATAAAAGTTGGTCAAATGGTTGCTTGTCATAGATTGGATGGAAGTACTAAAGAATTTAGAGTTCAAAAATTATTTGGATATATTGGATATAAAAGAATTGAAATAGAAGAAGCTGAAGCAGGAGATATATGTGCTGTTGCTGGACTTGCTGATATTTCAGTAGGAGAAACTTTATGTGAAGTAGGAAAAGGAGAAGCTTTACCAATTATTCATATAGATGAACCTACTCTTCAAATGAAAATAGGTACAAATTCATCACCATTCTGTGGTAAAGATGGAAGTTTATTAACTGCTAGAAAGATTGAAGAACGTTTATTTAAAGAAACTCAAAAAGATGTAAGTTTAAAAATTAAACAAAATGATAATGAAAGTTGGATAGTATCTGGACGTGGAGAATTACATTTAAGTATCTTAATTGAAAATATGAGACGTGAAGGATATGAATTAGAAGTATCTAAACCATCAGTTATTATTAAAGAGATAGATGGAGTTAAATGTGAACCATATGAAGATTTACAAATAGATTGTCCTGATGATACAGTTGGAGGAGTAATAGAACAACTAGGTTTACGTGGAGCAACACTAATTAATATGAGTTCAAGTAATGGACAAACTCAATTATCATATTCTATTCCATCTCGTGGTTTATTAGGTTTTTCTACTAACTTTATGACTATGACTAAAGGTTATGGAATTATGAACCATTCATTTAATGAATATAAACCAATGGCAGATGTTGAAGTAGGAGAAAGAAAACTTGGTGTATTAGTATCAATGGAAAATGGAAAAAGTACTGCTTATGCACTAGGAGCATTAGAAGATCGTGGAATTATGTTTGTTGAACCAGGTGTTGAAGTATATGAAGGAATGATTGTTGGAGAACATTCAAGAAATGATGATCTAGCAGTTAATGTAGTTAAAGGTAAGAACTTAACTAATGTTAGAGCTTCTGGATCTGATCATACAGTAGTATTAAAAAGACCTAGAATTATAACTCTTGAATATGCACTTGATTATATTAATTCAGATGAATTAGTAGAAGTAACTCCTCATAGTATTAGATTAAGAAAGAGTATTTTAAATACTGAAACTAGAAAGAAAATGGATGCTAAAAAGTAAACTATATGTTTCTTTTTAACATCTTTTTTGTTATAATTATAATATAGTTGGGAGTTGATATTATGCCAAAGAAAGAAGAAAAAAGAAAAGTACCATTTAAAAACTATATTATTTTATTAGTTATTTGTCTTGTTACAATTTTCTTAGCATTTAGTATTAGAAATAGATATGTTTCATATCAAGAGTACCAACTAACAATTCCAGTATTAAAAGATAAAGTATATGAAGTTTCAACTGAAGAATTAGATTCTTATTTAATTGCTCATCCAGATGCAATATTATATGTACAAGTTAACAGTGATGAAAACTCAAGAGAAGTTGGAAAAAAACTATATAAATCATTAAAAAAGAGAAATATTGTTGAAGAAAGTGTTTATGTAGATTTAAGCAAAGTAGATAAAGATAATTTTTATAAAAGTTTTAACAAAAAATATGGTAATGATAAATATAATTTAAATAATTATCCAGCTGTTATTTTATTTAGTGAAGGAAAAATAAGAGAGATTGTATCAAAAGAAAAAAAGAATAAATTAACAATTGATCAAATTGAACAATTATTTGATGAATATGAGGTAGATAATACTAATGATTAATATCGTATTATATGAACCTGAAATACCAGGTAATACTGGTAATATAATGAGAACTTGTGTTGCAACTGGATCTAAATTACATTTAATTGAACCACTTGGTTTTAGTTTAGATGAGAGTAAAGTAAAAAGAAGTGGGGTTAATTATTTAGATAAATTAGAATATACTACATATAAGAATTGGGATGATTTTAAAAGTAAAAATAAAGGAATTTATTATTACTTTACTAGATATGGTCATAAACCACATAGTAGTTTTGATTATAGTAATATAGATGATGAAATATACTTGATTTTTGGGAAAGAATCAACAGGTATTCCAAAAGAGATTTTAAGAGAAGATTTAGATCATTGTATGAGAATACCTATGACAGATAATGTAAGAGCTTTAAATCTATCCAATTGTGTAGCAATTGTTACATATGAAGTTTTAAGACAACAAAATTATCGTGATTTACTTAGAGAAGAACCACATAAAGATAAAGATTTTATAATTAAAGATTAAAAATAATTGACAAATAAAAGTTATTAATGTATATTTATAAATGTCAGTTAGTTCTGGGGCATTAGCTCAGCTGGGAGAGCGCCACGTTTGCACCGTGGAGGTCAGCGGTTCGATCCCGCTATGCTCCACCATT
>CAZOBH010000004.1:0-77215 GCA_964578175.1 uncultured Clostridium sp. | reverse complement strand
TATCTTCAGTTATTTTTCCATAACCTCTAACTTTAGAAACAACATTTTGAAGTCTATCTCCTAAACTTTCAAACATTTAATCACCACTTTCTAGTTGTTTATTGACCTCCACCCCAGAACTTAATAACATTACTATTACCACTCAATGGTGATGGATCAGGCATATCTAATTTAACAATTACTGGTATCTTGAATGCATTACCGAATCCTAAACAAGTACCAGATTGTAATGTCTTTTGTTTTTCAATGATTTCTTCATTAATATTAGGAACCATTTGTCTTATATATTCCGAATCTAATGGGTTGTTAATTTTAAATATTAAGAAATTAGAACATTGAGATATAACTGTATCAGATAACTCAACAGGTCTTTGAGTAAGTATTCCCATTAGAACTCCATATTTACGTCCTTCTTTTGCAATTCTTTCAAATATATTATATCCAATTAAGAATGTATCTGTATCTTTTCTAACATATCTATGAGCTTCATCTATTAAGATATGGAAAGGAATTGATCCACGTTTTGCTACTCCTTTTGAATAATCAAAAATAATTCTTGAGAATATTTTAGTAATTACAGCAGCAACTTGGTCATCAATATCATCCATGTTAATATTAATAATTTGATATCTTTTATTATCTTTTATTAATAAACTAGCTAAGTATTGTTCTACATTTATATATGATGGATATTCAAATAATTTACCATAAGGACCTGTAATTAATGAATGTAATCTAACTTTAATTGTAACAGCATCAGCATATGTTTGTTCATTTTTATACCATCCTTCAGATATTAAAGTAAATTTTAAAGCTCTTTCTAAATCTTGTAATGTATATTTAACATCTTCTTTAGGTTCATAATTATCAAATTCTGGATTAATAAATTTAGATGCATATTCAGTAAATAAGATTCCTTCAGTAAAAGTACCAGTCTTATCTATATTAAAACATTCTCTAAATTTACGAACATAACCTACACCTTGAATAGGTGCTTCCATATTAAAATGTTCTGTTTGACATTCCGCAACAATTGAGAATATATCATTTTTCTTTTCAGCTGGAGCTTCATCACTAAATAGAACTGTTATAATTGCATTTGCAATTAAGTGATCTTTATATTCAATAGCTCTATCACCAGTTTCAGCAAATACTCTAGCAAGTTTAAGCATTCTTTCAATCATTGGTATTTGAGTATGTGAATTACATTGAAGTAATAATGATATATCTCCACTATTTAATAACCATACAGGTATTCTTAATGGTTCAGCAATAGCTTCATTTTCATTACTACTAAAAATTCTATAATTATAATATGGATTAATCTTATTAATATCTTTAAATGCACTAGTATACTCACCAGATATATCAAATAAAATAAAATTAGCTCTATATGGTTTAGCAGTATCATTTTGGAATACATTTTGAATAACTCTAGCTATACCACAAGATTTACCAGATCCAGAGTTACCAAATATAGCAAAGTGATTACTAAAGAAATCATTTACATTTAAATATACTGGAAATCCATTATATGATGGGTTCTTTCCCAAATATAATGATTCTGAAGTCTTTTGTCCAAGAATTAATGGTATTTCTTCTTGAGATATTTCTCTAATAGTAGCATCCATTAATGGCTTTCTAATAAGACCAATACGTAATGAACCATTTTCAAATTCACCTAAAAGTCTAATTTTTACTTTTCCATTATCTACTTGAGTAATCTCTCCTAAAACACTTTTTTCTTCATCTGTAACAATTACATGTACAGATAGTAAATTTTTTCTAACTTCTACTCCTTCTTTAATAGCAACATAAATGCTACTTTCATCCATATATGTTATTTTATCAAACATAAACAATCCCTCTTTCTTCTATAAAATATTCTCTATTTCTTGGTATAAATCCTCATCTATTTTATCTTTTAATTTATCAAGCACTTTTTCTCTTTTTTCTTTTAATTTTAACTTATCTTCATAATATATAAGTCTTTCTTCTACTATTTTAATTTGATTAAATATAGCGTTTCTACTAACTCCATAGTTATCAGCTATCTCACCAAGTGATAAGTCATTTAAATAATAATCATCAAAATATTCTATTTGTTTATCAGTAAATAAATCACGGTAATAAACATATATTTCACTTAATTCTATTTTCTTATCCATATTACATCATATCCTTAAATAATCCATATATATATTTTTCTATATCAAATACTTGTAAATCTTCTTTTCTTTCACCAAGTCCAATATATTTTACTGGTATACCTACTTGTTCTTTTATTGCAAGTACTATTCCACCTTTAGCTGTTCCATCTAACTTAGTAAGTACTATTCCAGTAATATTAGTTATATCTTTAAAAGCTTTAGCTTGACTTATACCATTTTGACCAGTAGTTGCATCTATTACCAACATAGTTTCATGCGGAGCATCAGGTATTATTTTACCTATAACTCTATTAATTTTTTCAAGTTCATTCATAAGATTAACTTTATTTTGAAGTCTACCAGCAGTATCTATCATAACAACATCTGTATCATCTTTTAATGCTTCTTCAAGTCCTGCATAAACAACACTTGATGGATCTACTCCCTCTTCCTTACCATAGAATGTTGCTCCAACTTTTCCTGCCCACTCTTCTAATTGACGAGTAGCTCCAGCTCTAAAAGTATCTCCTGCAACTAATTTAACTTTTTTACCATCATCTATCATCTTATTTGCAAGTTTAGCAATAGTTGTAGTTTTACCAACTCCATTAACTCCTACAAAAAGAATAACAGTTGGTTTCTTTTCACTAAAATTAATCTTATTTACTATAACTGAATCATCAACATAAATAATAAATAATTCATCTACTATTACTTCTTTTAAATATTCTGTTGATTCTATATTTTCTTTTTTTACTCTAGATTTAATTCTATCCATAAAATTCATAACAGTATCTACACCAATATCTGCCATTATAAGAATTTCTTCTAATTCATCAAAATATTCATCATTAACTTTTTTATATTTATTAGTTAAATTAGCAAGTTTAGATACAAAACTTTCACGGCTTTTAGTTAAACATTTTTCATATACTTTAACATCTTCTTTTTCTTCAATTATTTTTTCTTTTTCTTCTTGAGTTTCTACTACTTCTTCTTTATTCGTTGTAGAAAACATGTTCTTTATCTTGTTGAATAATCCCATTTAAATATCACCATTTAAATTATAACAAATTTTTATAAATACATAAATAAAAAACGTTTAAAATAAACGTTTTTATTTAACTAATTCCATAGTTCTATAGAACACTTTAGTTTCTAATTTAAACTTAGAAGTATCTATTTGACCTATACTAGTAATATTACTTCCTGTTTTATTATTGTAATTAACAATGAATTCTTTTTCTACATAATACTTATCTAAAACTAATTTCCCATTAACAGAATAATTATATAATTCTTGAGAATGATCCCCATCAGTTATTTTACTTTCTTGCCATGCAGAAACTTTATATATTTCATAGTCTTCAGGATTGTTTTCAAACTTTTCATTGTAGATCATATAATCTCCACATTTAAAAGTAATACTTCTAGCATTTTCATTTCTAGTATCCATTTTAGATTCAAATTCATCACAGTATTCGCCTTTTTTAAATGGACTTTCAATTTTATCATAGAAACCTTTTTCAACAACATCATATAAATAAATTCTATTTGTTAAAGCAGGATTCTCATCTCTTACACTAGTTGCATGAACTCCAAAATCCTTAGCAAGTGATCTAAATTGTTTAAACGGAAGTTTACTATTAGAATTAAAGAATGATTTATAAATAAATAGTACTACTATTAGAATAACTACTAATACAGCCAAAAACTCTTTAAATCCAAATCCTTTATTATCTAATTTAATTTTCATTATTTTCAGTACCCTTTCTTATATTAATACCAACACCTTCTAAAGAATCTAGTATCATAGTAAGTGCTTTAGAATAATTTCCTTTATTAAATTGTTTTTCTGCATTTTCAAATTCTTTATTAATCTTAGGATTATTCATTCTATACTTATTACCAAATATTACTAATCTTTCAAATAAACTAGCGTCTTGTATCATCTCATTTGTTGCTTTATATACTTTAAGGACTAAGTCTCTTGCTGTATCAACTCTAGTATTAAGAGTTTTAATAGCTATTGGTTTATTCTCTAATTCTTTTATTATTTCATAAATAGATTCATTAGCTTCATTTAATTGAACAAAGTAATTTTCACTAATAAATGGTAATTTATATTCTCTAATATGTATTTTACTTTTATTTAACAAATCCTGAATCTCATCAAGTTGTTCTCTAGCTCTAACTTCATCATTATACATATTTCCTAGAGATTTTAAAGCAATATCTAAATCATCTTCAATTGCTTTTAATTCATCAGTATAAATTGATAGGTCCTGACTAATTTTTGAATATGGAGTTTTACTATTAGATAATTTCTTAATTGATTTTTTATATTCTTTCTTTAATGCAGTTAATTTTAAATTAACATCATCAATTATATGAATATCATTTTCAGTTAAATCATACATATTCTTAATATCATCTATTTGTTTATATATATCTCTAACTACTCCTGCAGTTTTATTAAGTTTTGTATTAAAACTACCTACTTCATCTTCATATTCATGTCTTGCATTTCTCTCTTTTTCAAAATCATTAAATATTGAATCTAAATATTCGTTTATAGTTTTTAATTCAAACATACAATCAGATAAACTAAGTACCTTAATTCGATCATATATATCATTTACTTTTTTCAATGATTCATCAAGATTATAGGTTACATTTAAATAATCTAATGGGAATTCTTCCTTTTCCATTATTTCATATGTTTCTCTAATTTGATCGATTTTCTTTGGAATTACCTTTGTACATAAAAGTAATAAATCCGGAGTTTCATCTATTACTACAGCTGTATGATCAATCATCGTATCTATTGCTTTTACTATATGCATAACTTCTGAATAATCATTATTTTCCATTAGATCTTCAAAATCTTGGAAACGTTTTTCAATATTTTCAAATTGAAGTTCAATAATATCTTCTAATCCTTTATAAGAATCTTTATGCAATTCAAAATTAGAATTTAATTCACGATATTTAGCTTTAAGTCTAGTTATTAGATCACGATATTTTTCTTCACTACCATTTAAATCTTCTATTTCTTCTAATAATATACCTACTTTATTTTTAATCTTATATAGGTATAATTCAGCTTCTGCATATTCTTTACTAAATGATTTATAATCTTTCTTTTCTAGTATTAAATCAAGTTTTATAATATCATCATTTAATCTAGATATATCTTCACTTTTTACTTTTTCAAAAGTATCAATCCATTCCATGTATTTTTCTTCAAGTTTTTCGTTTTTAACAATAGATTCTACTTTGCTAAGTTCTGAAAGTATTGGTGCACTTTCTATAGAATTCTTTTCTTTTTCAATATAATCTACATTTCTTTTATATTTTTTAACTTTACTTCTATTTATAAACACAAACAAAAGAATGATTACAACAAGTGCAATTATTATAAACGTAATTAATTGTAATACTGATGGACTCACTATAATCACCTCTATCATATTGATTATAACACGACTAAAAATAGATGTAAATTAGTTAAAAAGCAATTATTAATTTGACTTTTAAACCCATATTGTATATAATCTATATTGCATATTCAATGAACAGCAATTAATTTTTATTATAATGTGTTTATTAAGTTTATTAGTAACTTGGCTGTTCGAGTGAAAATATTAAAATAAACTCCCTATAATAAAATTAATTATTCTTTGTTTATGTAAATAAATAAGGAGGAAAAAATGGCAAGATATACTGGACCTGCTTATAAAAAAGCAAGAAGAGTTGGTTTTTCAATTTCTGAAACTGGAAAAGATATAGCTAGACGTCCATATGGACCAGGACAACATGGTGCTGATCGTAAAGGAAAACAATCTAACTATGGAGTACAATTAAAAGAAAAACAAAAATTAAGATTTATGTATGGATTAACTGAAAAACAATTCCACAAAACTTTCTTAGAAGCTGGTAAAATGCAAGGAATTCATGGTGAAAACTTTATGAAATTACTTGAATCTAGATTAGATAATGTAGTTTATCGTATCGGATTTGCTTCTACTCGTCGTGGAGCAAGACAATTAGTTAACCATGGACACATCTTAGTAGATGGTAAAAAAGTTGATATTCCATCATTTAGAGTTAAACCAGGACAAGTTATTACATTAAATAATAATGATATGGTAGTAGTTAAACAATCTTTAGAAAAAGTTGTTAACAGACCTGAATATGTTACATTTGATGAAAATAAAATGTCTGGAACTTATGTAAGACTTCCTGAAAGAGGAGAACTTACTGCTGAAATCGATGAATCACTTATCGTTGAATTCTACAACAGATAAAAATAAAAAAGGATTTAAATATAAATCCTTTTTTTTGTTTGTTTTATTTCTTTTCTAATTTTTTCTCAATTGATTTAATAACAGAGATTGCTTTTTTTCTAACATCTTCTGCTGCTTTTTCAACAGCTGGTGTTCCTTTTTCTTTAGCTACTTCTACTAAATCATCAATCTTATCTTTAAGAGCATTTGCTTTTTCTAATGCTATCTCTTTTACATCTTCTTTATCTAAATCTGCAAGTTGAGCTTTAATATCAGAAATTCTATCTTCTAAGTCTTCTTTAACTTCTTTAGCATCAATCTTTTTTACTTTATCAACTAGTTCATCGAATTTACCTTTTAATTCTTTTCTAGTTTCCTTTCCACTTTTTGGTGCTAAAAGTATTCCTGCTGCTGCTCCTATAGCAGTTCCGATTGCTAATTTTCCTAGTCCTTTTTTACTCATCAAAATCATCCTCCTCTACACTATATTTTCTTTTCTTTTTTCTAGTATTAAATAATTTACCAATAAATCCTAGAGCTCCATCTACAAATTTATCAGTTACTATAGATAAACTACTACCAACATTATCTATAGTACTAAATACTCCATCAAGAGATTTAGATTTCTTTTCTAAGTCATCAAGTAAACTATTAGTAGATTCTATTGTTTCAATTAGTTTTAAACCAACAATTATAAATATTACTAACAATACTGCTAATAGAAAAAATACAATAGCTGTTAGCATTTCAATTAAAGTTCCCATATTTACTCCTTATCTTCATACATTGAATCAACTAAGTCAAATAAATTACTCTCTATTTCATCAGATTCATCATCTGTCTTAGTTCTTCTCTTAGGTTTATCTTCATCATCAGATGGAACATCAGGTTGTACTAAAACATCTTCTTGTTTTTCCTCTTTTTTTTCTTCATGTATTTTAGATGCACTATTATCTTTATAATCTATATTATATTCAAGTCCTAGTTCATCATAATATTCTTCAGCATCACCAACTGTTACTTTATCAACCTTTGGAGATTCAGTATTTGATAAATCATATACTGTATCATCAGTTATATCATCCATTTCTTTTTCAATATCATCTTCCATTGATTTAGAAATATCTATACTTAGATCTCCATAAGCTTTTTCACGAACCATATCAAGGTCTGGTTTTCTATTTGATGGTACTGATAACTTAATTTCTTTCTTAGTAACTATTTCTTCTTTTTTATAATTTTTATCAAGGATTCCATATACAGGTGAAATTACTGGGGTTGGTGTAAATTTTTTCTTCTCATGTTTTCCTTCATATAAACCAGCATGCTCTTCCTCTTTTGCTATACCATAAACTTCTTCATAATTAGGTTCATCATTTTCTTTTATAACTTCTTCTTGAACAGGAACTTTTTCTTCTTTTATCATAGTTTCTTGTTCCTTTTTAATTTCTTTTTCTAATTCTTTAGCTCTTTCACTATTACTTCTTCTAGATGTATGACGAGTTTCTTCATCTTTCTCTTCTATTTTAAAGTCATCATCATCAAAATCCATTGATATTTTATTTATACTTCTATCTTCAATATCACGATTTTTAACATCTTCTTCAACTAGATCAAAGATTTCTTCTTCATCTTTTTTTCTAACTTCAGGAATATGAGTCTCCTCTTTAGGAAGTTCTATTTTCTTAGCAACAGGAGCTTCTTTAACTTTTTCTTTTACTTTCTTCTCTTTTTTCGGTTTTACATCTTTTATTTCGTCTTCTTCAACTTCTACTTCTTCGAAGAATACATTTTTTATTTTATTCATTAATCCCATAAAAACACCTCTATCAGTCAAATTGTGATTCATCTATTTCTATATTTTCATCATCAGTTATTTCTTCTACATTATCTTTCTTTTCATCATTTTTTGCTTGTAGATAATTAGAATCATCATCTGTTTTAAAGAATGTATACTCTTCTTCTGTATATGATATTCGATCTTCACCAATTAAACTATCTATAATTTTATAATTATATTGAAAACTATTTAATATCTTTGAAATTCTTAACAATGTACTACTTAAGTCTTTTTTATCAACATAAGCCTCAATCTTTGCGTAATTATAAACAAATTCAATTAAATATTTATCATCAATTTTTTCTATCTCAATATATCCATTTTTATCTTCACCAGAGAAAAGTTGTGAATAATATGCATTTTCATTAAGTTCATAATCAGTTTTTACTTTATCATGGTAAGCTATAACATCTACAAACATAAACATTTTGTTACCATTTGAAAGTAATTTAAAGTTATACCCATTTTTATCTAAAATCGTAACTCCCTTAGGTAAATAAAATTTATAACCTGAAAAGTTTTGATTATATAAAGTATTACTTTCTTTTAAAGATTTATCTATCATCATATCGATATTAGAATCATCTACTCGATATACAGAACAGCCTGTGATTAAAAAGACCAAAGCAAGTAAAATAAGTATCTTTTTCATTTATTCACCTACTCATTGTAATTATATCACATTTTTTTAAATATCACTATTTTAATATAATTTTATTTCTTTTTAGCAACTAAATAATAAATTCTATTACCTTTTTTAACAAATTTATCTTCATATTCTGTAGTAATAATATCTTCATATGATGAATTATGTAAATCAAGAGATATATCTTCTATTTTATATCCATAATTAACTAAAGATATTATTGAATATTCAAATAAATCTCTATTATCAGTCTTTTGATAAATATATTTAGTATCTTTAAATATATTTTCATATTTATTTAGAAACAAGTCACTAGTAAGCCTTCTTCTATTATGTCTTTTTTTAGGCCATGGATCAGAAAAGTTAAGATAAATTCTATCTATTTCATTATCAAATACTTTATCTATATTTTCAGCATCCATTCTTATAAATATAAGATTAGGTAATTCTTCATCAATTTTTAATATAGCTTTAGCCATTATAGTGTCAAATCTTTCTATACCAATAAAATTAATATCTGGATATTTCTTAGCATTTTCAACAATAAATTTACCCTTTCCCATACCTATTTCAATATAGATTGGATTATCATTATTAAAAACTTCTTTCCATTTACCTATATACTTATATGGATCTCTTATTAAATATTTACACTCATCAAGTACATTTTCTTTATTTTTAAAGTTTCTTATACGCATAAAATCACCTATTTACATTCTATCAATATTCTCATTAAAATCAAGGTTTTTAACATTGTTCATTCGTTGACTTTTATAATTATATTAATTATACTTTTAATAGTTAGAAGGAGTTTAAAATGGAATTAACTAAATTAACTAGTAAAGAATTTGAAAAGTTTGCCAGTAAGAATAAATATGTAACATTTCATCAAAAAGAAACATGGGGGAAACTTAAAGAAGTTAATAACTGGAAATACGAATTAATTGGTTTAAAAGACAAAAACGAAATAAAAGCAGCTACTTTATTACTTGAACAAGATAAAGCAGGATTTAAGATGTTTTATGCACCACGTGGATTCCTTATTGATTTTGAAGACACTAAATTATTAGATGAATTTATAAATAAACTAAAAGAATATTTAAAAAAGAAAAAAGCAACATTTATAAAAATAGATCCATATGTAATACATAAAGAAAGAGATATTAATGGCGATGTAGTTGAAGGTGGAATAGATAATTCTAGTTTAACTGATCATTTAAAAGAATTGGGTTTTATTCATCATGGATATAATATTAATGCTGAAAAAGAATTACAACCAAGATGGATGTTTACTTTAGATCTTAAAGATAAAACTGAAGATGAATTAATGTCTAATATGAATAAACAAACTAGAAAAACTATTAAACAAACTATAAAACTTGGTCTAACTATGGAATGGATCGATGAAAGTAAATTAAATGAATATAAAGATATAACTGAACATACTGCTGAAAGAAGAGGTTTTATAGATAGGCCATTAAGTTATTACAAAAATATGTTTAAATATTTAGGTGAAAATATAAAAGTACTTATGTGTTACTTAGAGCCTGATAAATCAATAAAATTATTTCAAAAAGAAATAGATACAATTAATTCTTATTCAGATATTACCGAAAAAAGGAAACAAGAAATAGCGTCATACGAGAAGAAAATTGAAGAATTAAAAGAAGTTAAAGAAAAACATGGAGATAAAATTCCTCTAGCCGGATCTATGTTTATATCTTGTGAAAAAGAATTATTAAATCTATATGGCGGAGGATATGATGAGTTCATGAGGTATGACGCTATGTATGGAATACAATGGCACGCTATTAAATGGGCTAAAGAAAATAACTATAATTTATATAATTTCTATGGTATAGAAGGAAACTTCAAAAAAGAAAACAATCCAATGTATGGAGTTTATGAATTTAAAAAAGGTTTTGGAGGAAAAGTAGTTGAACTTATCGGAGAATTTGATTTACCAATTAATAAATTCAAATATAAGTTATATAAATTTGCTTTTGCTTTCTATAAGAAATCTAAAAATATGATAAAAAGAAAATAGATTGAAATATCAATCTATTTTTTTATTATACTTTTTACTTTTTTACCTAGATTATATATATCATATACAAACCCAGTTTTAAGTTCAAATTGACCAATTAATTCTACTACATTACCATTAAATCCTTTTTTAACTTCGTACATTCCATAGAATTTATCATTTGGATCAAAAGAACCAGTTATTCCATAAAAATCTACCCATTCAAATCCTTCTTTATAAGCATCTATAATATGATGATCATACATTGCATACTTTGGAGTAAAATTCTTATATTCTTCTATCATACCACTATTTAATGTAATATATTCATTACCAGATCTTAATGAAAGTAACGCACCAATATCTTTACCATTAGGGTTATCTTTCTTAAATTGTTTAGCTTTTTCTAATTCTTCTTTCATTCTTTCCACTCTTTTTGTGGAATTCTCTTTTTCTTTCTTAAGTCTTTCACCAACTAAACAATTTTTCATCTTTTCATCTACTGCTTTATCTTTTTCAATTGCTTCATTAAGTAGGTTTTTTGTATCTTCTAAATATATATCTGGGTCTAAATAAGCAATATATATAGTCATTAAATTCTTCATATGATGATACATTTTTTTATAGTAATCTAATGTACGAGATTTAAATTCTTTTCTTTTACTAGTTACATCAAATATCTCAGTCATAGAATCTAAATCTTCTATTTTACCAATTCTTACTTTAAGGCCTTTTTTATAAACAGTTTCTAAATTCTTTCTTGTGCTTTTTGAGAACTTAGTTTTCTTAGTTTCATAGTCTTCATCTAATCTAAGTCTATATTCCCATCTTACTTGATAAGTATCATTATAAATATTAAATCCATAGTGTTTATAACCAAGTTCAATTAGATTATTAAATACTTCATCATTACGATCTTTATCATCATTTAATATATCTCCATCACTTGACCTCATTCTATAAATAATATTAGGATCAATTGTTATTCTAAATCCTTTTTTCTTTTTAACGAATTTAACTAATTCATCAGTAAAAAATTTTAATAATTCTTTATCCTTATAATCTAATACATAACCTCTAGGTGCATAAAATAAATAATGACCTAATATTGATTTATCTTGAAGTATTAGTGTAGCTGCAACTACTTTTTTATTCTTTTTAACTCCAAGTAAATAAGGAATGCTACCTAATTCTTTTTTTAAATTCATAACTTCTATAGTTTGAAGAAAAGAGGCTTGTTCATGTTTATATACGAAATCTCTAAATTCTTTTTCTGTTAATTCTGTAAATATCATCGTTACCTCCAAAATCTAATTTATTTAAAATACCATTCTTATTAATTATAAACAAATATATTATAGCACCAATAAAGATATTAATTAAACAAACTATTAAATTTAATATTCTACTGTCAAATGATGGAAGTATAATTTTTATAAGTATTAATATTACCCCCATTACTAATACAGAAATTAAAACATCTATTATTAATTTAATACTATCTTCATAATTAACTTTATATTTAATATGTAAGTATATTAAAGATATTATAGTTGGTATAAAACAACCTAAAATTATTGATGTAATAGATCCATAAAATGGAGGAATTCCCATCTTATTAAATCCATCTAACAATGGTAATTTTAATATTATATTAATAAATAAACCTATAAACATCATAATATAAGTAAACTTATATTCTTTTAATTCTAATAGATTCTTTATACATATTAAAAATAATAAATAGAAAAATACTATAAAAATATAATATGTATATAATACTCCACCAAAATCTGTAACTCCATAAAATATATTCCATAAATTAGATGATAAAATACTTAGTAATACAATTATAGGTAAACCTATTATTAATACTATTTGAAAAGATTTATTTATTCTTGATGATAAATCTTTCTTTTTCATTCTTCCTAAGAAATAAATAATTATACCTGTAATAAATACTAATATTAAATCATTTATGTATCTGGCATAAAGAACGAGATATGAAAGAACGTTTTCAGCATCAACTACACTATAATTAAATTTAGTAATTAATAATCTAACTAAATATAATGAATCATATGAAAGAATAATAGATTGAAATAAATCTAATAATATAAACGGAATAGAATAACTAAGAACTAAGAATATTATTCCTCTTTCTAATTTTAATTTCTTATGTTTAATAATCTTTTTCTTTTCATTTTTATCAATAACAGCTCTTAAATATATTGAACTAATCAAAGACGCTATAAAACTAGATACCAATATTAACACTATTAAATATTTATATTCTAATTTAAATAGTTTTAAACCTATTAAAGTACTAAAAATTATTAGTATTGCTTTAATAAATCCTTCTATAGTCTCAGAAATAGACAAACTTTGATCTAATCTTTTATTATCTAAATAGCCTTTATAAATATTAACAGGTGTTGTGAATAAAATATAAAATGAAACTGCTTTAAATATAAAATCTAATTCACTTACCAAAATCGTAGATGGATGAGATCCAATTATAAAATTAGCTAAAGCATTTGATGATAAAAATAGAATTAAGAATAGAATAATATTTATAGAAAACATAAATATTTTAGTACCATTTATTATATTGTTCTCATTATTATATTTATTTAACATCTTTGAAACTGCATCAGTTAAACCAGTACTTGAGAATGATATAAATATACTTATAAATGAATAAGCATATGCATACATTAAATTACCAGTTGATCCTAGAATCAAAAATAAAGGAATTATATAAAATATACTTATTAATTTACATAATGCAAATAATAATGAAAATTTAGTATCTACTATATTCTTTTTCATATCTAACACCTATATAGATTATAGCAAAAAAACAATAAGATGTCTTTCTTATTGTTTTTATTTAACTACGATATTAACTATTCTTCCTTTAATTACTATTGTTTTAACTATTTCTTTACCATCAGTAAACTTCTTAACATTTTCTTCGTTCATTGCTTTTTCTTTCATTGATTCTTCATCTTCATCAGCCGAAACTTTAATAGTAGCACGAACCTTTCCGTTTACTTGAACAGCTATTTCTTTTTTATCTTCAACTAAATATTCTTCATTTACTTCTGGCCAACTAGATTCACATATTGGACTACCTAAGTTATATCTTTCATTTAATTCTTCTGTTATATGTGGTGCATCAGGATTTAATAAAGTTAATAGTACACGATAATCATCTTTAGTAATTTCTTCTTGTTTTTCATATTCATTTACCATAATCATCATTGCACTTATAGCTGTATTATATTTCATATTTAAATCATCTTCAGTAACTTTTTTAATAGTTTTATTAACAAGTACTGGATTAGTATATCCTGTTTTATCATTTAATTTAGTAGCAAGTCTTTCAACTCTCTTTAAGAAACGATCACATCCTTTTAATGAATCCGTATTCCAAGGAGCATCTTGTTGATAATCACCAATAAACATTTCATAAAGTCTTAATGTATCTGCGCCAAATTCTTTAACTACATCATCAGGATTAATTACATTACCTTTAGATTTAGACATTTTTTCATTATTAGATCCAAGTATCATACCATGAGATACTCTTGTCCATATCATTTCTTTATTTGGAACAAGTCCCATATTATATAACATTTGTACCCAGAATCTTGCATATAATAAGTGTCTTGCAGTATGTTCCATACCACCATCATAATAATCTACTTTATTCCAATATTTCATAGCGTCCATTCCAGCTAGAGCATCTTTATTTTTAGGATCCATATATCTTAAGAAATACCAAGATGATCCAGCCCATTGTGGCATTGTATCAGTTTCTCTTCTAGCATCTTTTCCACAAACTGGACATTTACAATTAACAAATTCTTCTATTTTAGCAAGAGGAGATTCTCCTGTTTCAGTTGGTTCGTATTCAGTTACTTCTGGAAGTGTTACAGGTAAATCTTCATCCTTAACCGGATTCCATCCACAGTCTTCACAATATATCATTGGAATTGGTTCACCCCAGAATCTTTGTCTTCCAAAAACCCAGTCTCTCATTTTATAATTATTAACTCTTCTTCCAATTCCTTTTTCTTCTAACATTTCAGTTAATTTATCTTTTGCTTCTTCAACAGTTAATCCATTATATTCTCCTGAGTTTATTAACTTACATCCTTTTCCTAGATAATCATTTTTTTCAAAAGCACAAGTATCAATATCTCTTCCTTCAATTACTTGAATAATTGGTAAGTTATGAACTTTAGCATATTCATAGTCTCTTTGATCATGACTAGGTACTGCCATTACAGCTCCAGTTCCATAATCACCTAAAACGAAGTCACCTAAAAATATCGGTACTTCTTCTCCATTAACTGGATTAATTGCTTTAACGCCTTTAACCAATACTCCTGATTTACCTTTATTAAGTTCAGTTCTATCCATATTAGATTTTAATGAAGTTTCTTTAATATACTTTTCTACTTCTTCTTTATTTTCTACTCTAGGCATTAATTCTTGTATTAGTTTTCCATCTGGTGCAAGTACAAAGAAAGTAATCCCGTAAATAGTTTCAATACATGTAGTAAATACTGAGAATTTTCCACCACCTACTATATCTACATCAAATTCTACTCCTGTACTTTTTCCAATCCAATTTATTTGACCTAGTTTAACTCTATCTGCAAAATTAGTATCATCAAGACCTTTTATTAAATCTTCAGCATAATCACTCATTCTTAACATCCATTGTGATTTGTCTCTTTGTTCTACAGTTGAACCACATTGTTCACAAACTCCTCCTGCAGAATCTTCGTTAGATAAAACCATTTTACAAGTAGGACACCAATTTACTTTAGTAGTAGCTTTATAAGCCATTCCATTCTTAAAAAATTGAATAAATTGCCATTGTGTCCATTTATAATAATCTGGATCAGTTGTTGAAAATTCTCTTGACCAATCAAATGAAAAACCTAAAGACTTCATTTGATTTTTAAATGTAGCTACGTTATCTTTAACAACGTTTTTAGGATGTTGATGAGTCTTTATTGCGTATCTTTCTGCTGGTGCACCAAATGCATCCCATCCCATTGGATATAATACATTGTATCCTTGTAATCTTTTAACACGAGCTAATACATCAGTTGCTGTATATACTCTAACATGACCTACATGAAGTCCAGCTCCAGATGGATATGGAAACTCTACTAGATCATAGAATGTTTCTTTTTTATCTCCATTATTTGCTTTAAAAGTATCATGTTCATCCCAATACTTTTGCCATTTACTTTCTATTTTTCTTATTTCTTCTATTTCCATTTTTTACATATCCTTTCTTGTCTAAATAAGTTCCTAGTATTTTGTAACCAATTAATATTACTGGTATCATTAATACAAATCCTATTACTAATTCAATAATTACGTTATCAATTTTTGTTAACTTAGTTATAAGTGTCACAATACATAAAATAACTGCTATATCCAGCGAACACATAAATCCAACTAATTTAAGTAGTTTTTTATAATTTATCTTTTTTAAATCAACATCATATTGTAATAACAGCAGTTCTACTTCTGTAGGAAAGTCTATTTCATTATCACTCTTTTTAGTTTTCTTTTTCTTAAGTCCTCTTGTTAATATTTCATCTTTTTCACTAAAAAATAATCCTTTTTTGATTCTGTCTAATAATATATTTTTCTTCTCTTTTTTCTTTTTTAACTTACCTTCTTTATCATATTTTCTAATCATAATTATGTAATAAATTAAATAAACTGCCAGAGTTACTACAATAAATTCTAATAATAATATTACTACAATATTCATATTTCACCTCAAATAAAAAAGTGATACCTATAAGGACGAAAAGTTCGTGGTACCACCTTAATTCATAACCTAAGTTATCTCAAATTCTTAACGCGAATAACGATTTGCAAACACACAAAGCAAGTTCATAAACATCCATCACAGTTTTCACCAACCACTGTTTCTCTAAAGATTTCATATTTACTACTACTCTTTGCAGCAATTAAACATATTATATTAAATTTGATCCATATATTCAAGTAATTTCTTAAACAAATTAATGAATGATTTATCTAGACCTTTTTTCTTTAATTTTGTTAAATTAATACGTTTAATTCTAGTTTCATCTTTACCAAATATAATTCTTGCTATCTCTTCTTTTAATTTAGTTTCAATTTGTAAGTTATTTAAAATATCATCAATATCATTTGCAAGTAAGTGAGATGCTTGATATTCAATATCATCTCCTCTTGCTGTAACTGTAAATTGACCTACAGTAGGAACTCCTTTTACTTCAACTATAAAGTCATTATTTTCTTCATAGTGTTTTTCTTCTAATTTTTGATCTTTAAAATATGCTCCTACTTTATCAGTATATTTAGTATTTCTAAATCTAATTTTATAATTACGTTTATCTGGAATTATTCCACTTTTACCTTCTTTTGCTCTAACTATAACTGTATAATTATTTTTCATATAATTATAAGTGATTTCAGTTTTTAAGAAATATCCCTCTTTATATAAAGAACTAATCCCATCATCTTCGTACATAGTGTATACATTACTCTTTCCAGCAAATACTTGAATTTCTAAATCAGTAGGTGCTGAAGTATTATTAATATTTCCTTTCAATGATAATGGAATAATTGAACCAGCTCTTGCAAATACTGGATAATCTTCTTCTCTATAGAAAGCAACGAATTTATGTTTACCTAGATATTTTTGACCAGTAAAGAAATCAAACCATTCTCCCTCTGGTAAATAGAAGTGATGTATTGTTCTATTCATAACTGGATCTTTTTTACCTAGAATAGGACATACGAATAATTGACTTCCAAAGAAATATTCATTTTTATAAATATCATCATCATAGAATCTAGGATATAAATAATATAATGGTTGGAATATCATTACACCATCTGTGTAATATCTATATGATTCAGTATAAAGATATGAAATAAATTGATGTCTTAATCTTAAATAGTCATCAACTATTTCACGAGTTTTCATATCCCATCTCCAAGGTTCTCTTTTATAATATTTACCTTTATCAGAATGGAATCTAAGAATTGGAGAAAATACTCCTAATTCTACTGATCTAATATATAACTCACTATCTTCAATTCCTCCGTTATATCCACCTATATCATGACTCCACCAACATACACCTATATTTGATGCAGATAGGTTAAAGAATGGAATTGTTTTGAAGTTATTCCAGTTAACTGTTGTTTTTCCTGAATATAAAACAGGATATCTATGAGCAGCAACCATTCCACTTCTACCAAAAACCATTCCACGTTTAGCAGGAATTCTTTCTAGATCTTTATATAAATAATGATTTAATAACCAGGTTACTTTTCTATCTTCATTATCAGCGTCATAATCATTCCAAATAAAATCTACCCCTAGTGTTTCTAATGGATGTATTAATAATTTTAAATAAACATCTATAAACTTAGGATCATATGGCATAAACGGAATTACGCCTTCTTCATTTGGTTGTAAATACTTTTTAATATCTTCAAAGAAATGTTCATATTCTCTAATACCATTTTTAGGATTAGTATTAAGACCAACTCTAATACCTTTAGAATGAAGGTCATCTATCATTTTCTTAGGATTAGGTATTAAATCAGTATTAAATGTATATCCGGTATTATATAATTTATCTTCTACATTAGTAACAAGCCCTTGAGTTTTAATCATATTTTGTTGTGCTTCGTCTTTTACAGGTTTTTGTCTGAAATGCCAATCTTTATCTAATAAGAATACTGATAATGGCATATTATTTTCATTAAACTTAGTAGCTATTCCTTCAATCTCATCTTGAGTATAAGGAAGATTTCTACACCACCAGTTACCTAATACATATCTAGGAATAAATGATGGTTTACCAGTTAAAGTAAAATAATCTTGAATACAATAACCAAAGTCTTTTCCATATACAAATACATATATATCTATATTTCCTACTTCATCAGCAGTTTTTTCTTTAATAGTACCATCTAAATTAAGATGAAGGTTATCAGAATCATCAATAGATACAAATCCTTCTATTGAATATAATCCTTTATTAGCTGGACCAACCTTTTTAAATGATTCAAGAGTAGAGTTATTACCATTATAATTTCTAACTTCTGGACATCCATAATACCAAATAGAATCTGTACCATTTACTTTGATATTTAGATTCTTCATAGTATTCATGTTAGTACCTTTAAATGGCTGATTCTTAGCATAATTAAGTTCAAAATATTTAGTTTTAATTTCTATAAATAAAGTATCTTCTTTTACCTCAAATAAAGGCTTAGGAAAAACACGATTTATAACTAATTGAGTAGCATCATCAGAGTATACACCTTGAGCGCTATATTGAAGTCTAACAAGTCTCTCTGATAGTACAGTTATTCTATAATTTGCACCTTGAAAAACAACATCAGCTTTAGCTTTAAGTTTATTTGGATCAATTGTAAAATGTTGCCCTAAGTTATACATTTAATCACCCTCATTACTCTACTATTTATAATTATATCATATAAACAATTATAATCTATAACATTTTTTATTAATTTTTGATATAATACTTTTGGTGATGTTATGAGAGCACTAGTATTATCTGGTGGTGGAGCTAAAGGTGCATATCAAGTTGGTGTATGGAAAGCTCTAAGAAAGTTAAATATTGATATAGATATCATTACTGGTACTTCAATAGGTGCTGTTAATGGTTTATTTATTATGCAAAACAAATATGTAGTATTAAAGAATCTATGGACAAAAAAAGATATTTCTAATTATTTTGGTAAAGAATATAAAGATTTATCTGCTCCTAAAGAAGCAATAAAAATATATGGTAATAATATAATAGAAAGAAAAGGTATTAATACTGATGAATTTACTAAGTTAATTAAGAAAAGTATTAATATTAACAAAGTATATAGTTCTAAAATTAAATACGGATTAATTACAATGAATCTAGATAGTTTAAAACCAACTATAATAACAAAAGATAAAACTTCTAAAGATGAATTAATAGACTATGCAATTGCATCAGCATCTGCATTCCCAGTATTAAATATTAAAAAGATAAAAGATAAAAAGTACGTTGATGGTGGTTATTATGATAATCTTCCTATTAACTTAGCAATTGATATGGGAGCTGATGAAGTAATTGCGGTTGATTTAGAAGCAGTTGGTTTAAAAAGAAAAACAAAGAATGAAGATATACCTGTTACTATGATAAAACCTCAAATAGATTTAGGTGACTTTATAGTATTTAATAAATCTTTAAATAAAAGAAATATCCGTCTAGGTTATAATGATACTATGAAAATGTATAAAAAATTAGAAGGAAACTTATACACTTTTAAATTAAATGAACTTAATAAAAACTATGAAAAATATTACGAAGATTTTTCATATATAGTTAAAAGAGAATTAGCAGTTAATAATACCAGAGTTATTAATGAATTAAATAAAATACCAATGTATAAGAAAGCTATTAATAATCAAGATACAAAAAGATTAATGAATAAATCAATGGAATTATTAGGTAAAATATTTGAATTACCAATTGATCAAATTTATACCGCTAAATTATTTAATTATATGATTAAAATTAAATTTAATAATTATGTAGATGATAAAGTAATAAATGTTAATAATATTAAAAAATTAAAAATAGATAAAGTTATTAATAAAAAACAATTAATTAAAAATATTATTAAATTTTTAGAAAAACCTGTAGAACACTATAAAGAATTATCTGAATTAAGTATTTTATTTCCTGATGAATTCTTAGCTTCATTATATTTATATACAATATCATAATATGATTAATAATTTTAAATATAGTGATTCTAATAAAAGGTATCATACATTAGATTACTTTTATAGACATAAATTTAATTCTAAAGTATTCAAAGTAAGTCTCAATGGAGGTTTTACATGTCCTAATAAAGATGGTACTGTTGGATTCGGAGGTTGTATTTATTGTTCTAAACTAGGTAGTGGTGATTTTGGAGGAGATAAAGAAAAACCTCTAGAAGTACAATTCGAAGAAATAAAAAATATAATGGAAAATAAATGGAGTAATGCTAAATATATAGGATATTTTCAAGCTAATACTAATACTTATGCACCACTACATGAATTAAAAGATAAATATGAAAGAATATTAAAAATAGATAATGTAGTAGGTCTTAATATAGCTACTAGACCAGATAGTATAACAAAGGAATGTTATGATTATCTTGAAGAGTTATCTAAGAAAACTTATTTAACAGTTGAACTAGGTCTTCAAACAATTCATGATAGAACTTCTAAAATAATCAATAGATGTCATACATTAGAATGTTTTGAAAAATCAGTAAAAGAACTAAGGAAAAGAAATATAAATGTCGTTGTTCATATTATTAATGGACTTCCATATGAAACCAAAGAAATGATGATAGATACTGTTAAATATTTAAATAATTTGGATATACAAGGGATTAAGATTCATATGTTACAAATTATTAAAGATACTAGATTAGAAGAAATGTATGAAAAAGAAAAATTTCATATCTTAACAAGAGATGAATATGTAGATATAGTTTGCGAACAATTAGAATATTTAAGAGAAGAAATAGTTATTAATAGAATAACTGGAGATCCTGATCCTAAAGAATTAATTGAACCTGAATGGACTTTAAAAAAATTTGTAGTAATGAATGAAATAGATAAAAAAATGAAAAGAGATAATATATATCAAGGAGATAAAATAAAAAAATAAAGAGTATTATTTACTCTTTATTTTAATTTTACTATTTTTATTTCATTAAAGTTTCCTTTATAATCATCAGTCATAAATTTATTAGGTTCAAATACATGGAATACATATAAAGATCCATCTTTTATTGTTATTCTTTCTTTAGTTTTATCATATTCAATATACTTTAAAAACTTATTATAATCTTTACTGCTTTCAACATAAGGTTCGCAATTATCAAAATAATATTTAAGACGTTCTTCTACTTTGGAATCAACTTCATCTTTACTAACATTTATTTCTTTTAAGAGTTTATCATCTGATAACTTTTCTCCAGTTTTTATATTAAAGTTATAAGTTATATAATTAATTTCTCCAAAATCTGTCTCATTAAAATCTATTGTTTTTATAAGTAGTGATAATACATTTTTATAAATATCATATTGATAAGTAAAATATCCTTCACTATTATATGAATAATCATAATATGTTTTTAGGATCTCATCATTAGCTTCATTAGCATCATCACTATTTAAATTAATAACTGGTAATTTACTTATTTCATCACTAGTTATATCTGTTGTTTTTTCTATTAAATAATCTTGGTTAATTAATACTTTATTTGTTCCTTTATTTCCCATAGTTAAACTAAAGATTCCTAGTACAATAATAATTATTGTTACGATAACAAATACAATTACATATTTCTTTTTATCCATAATATCAACCTACCTAACTATATTATCTGGTTCTAAATGCCAGTTTTCAACACAATCACCAGTTCTAACATTATTACATAATGGGAACTTTAAACAGAACTTTGCAGCATTATCGTGAGCCCAATATAAATCTGCAGTACTTCCAAAAGATAGGTCTGACGCTATTCCATATTCATGGTTTCCAGTTCCTGGACGAGCTGCTAAGTTACCATTGTTACAACTTTGAGTTACATAACAGTTCCAGAAATATTCTTGTTGTTCATATGATCTGTATGCTGCTCCACCTGTACCTATATTAACTGTATGACCAGCTTCTTTAGCAGCTTGAACAAATTTTTGCATTCTCTCATAGAAAATAATATGGTATCCTTCTGGAGCTGATCCTTTACTTCCCCTATTTCCAGCAGATGATCTTAAAAATACACCATTTTCTACTTTAACTGTTCCATCTATTCCGTTTTCATTACACATACTTCCACTAGAAGATGCACTTGATGAAGAACTTCCTCCACCTCCTTGTTGTTCTCTCTTTCTTGCTTCCTCTTCTTGTTTCTTTCTTTCTTCTTCAGCTTTCTTTTGATTTTCTTTACGAGCTTTTTCTCTAGTCTTTTCAACTTCTTCTCTAGCTGTTTTTGATCTTTTATTTTCTTTTTCTTTAGCAGCATCTATTGCTTCTTCTTCTTTCTTTTCTTGTTGTCTTAAGGCAGCAATAGTTGTTGAATTGGCATTAGTCCAGCAAGGCGTATTACTATAATTTTCTGTACCTGTAGTTGAAAGGAATACAAAGGCAATTGTTGGAATAAAGAATACAATAACTGCTGCAACCATTTTTCTTACCAATCTTCTTTGACTTCCATCTTCTACATCTATTACTTTAATAAATAAATCAACTGCACATGAAATAAGTAATATACCAGGTACAATAAATCTAATAAATTCTAATGCCCCTTTAATAAATAATATTGTTGTTAAAGTTCCTGTATTTGTACAAGCATCTAAAAACATTTAATCCACCAACCTCTCAAAATCTTCTTCACTCCATATAGGAATACCTAGTTCTCTTGCTTTATCATATTTACTACCTGGATTAGCACCCACTATTACAGCACTAGTCTTTTTACTAACAGATGATGACGTTTTTCCTCCAAGTAATAATATTTTTTCTTCTATCTCACTTCTTGTAAAATGTTCTAATGTACCAGTTATAACAAAAGTCTTATTATAAAATTCTTTATTAACATTTAATTTTTCACCAGTATATACAGTATTAATTCCTAATTCTTTTAATCTATTAACTTCTTCCATATTATAAGATAAAGAAAAATAATCTTTAATACTCTTTGCTATTATCTCACCTATATCAGGAATACTTGTTAATTCATCAAATTCTGCATTAATTAAATTATCTAATGTTTCATAGTGCATTGCAAGTACTCTAGCTGTTTTTTCACCTACATTAAGAATTCCTAAGGCGAATATTAATCTTTCTAACGAATTAGATTTAGATTCTTCAATTGCACTAATTAAATTATCAATTGATTTATCTCCATATCCTTCTAATTCTATTAAATCCTTTCTATGATCTTTTAATTTATAAAAATCAGAGAATTTTTTTACAAAACCTAAGTTATAAAAATCTTCAATTATCATGTCTCCTAAACCATCTATATTCATTGCTTGACGTGATGCAAAATGAATAAGTGATTCAATATGTCTTCTATCACATGAAGGATTCATACAGTAATAGTCAACTTGTCCCTCTTTCTTTATAAGAGTTGAATGACATATTGGACATGTAGTAATCATTTTAAACTTTTTCTCTGTACCGTCTCGTCTTTCTTTAATTGCCTCGACAACTTCTGGAATTACCTCAGCGGCCTTCCTAATTGATACTGTATCACCTATTCTTAAATCCTTACTAACTACATAATCCTCATTATGTAATGTTGCTCTTCTTATTGTAGATCCTTGAATTATTACAGGATCAAGTACAGCATTTGGAGTTACTTGTCCAGTTCTACCTACTGTAAAGATAATATCAACAAGTTTAGTTAACACTTGTTTTGCAGGGAACTTATATGCAGTAGCCCATTTAGGAAACTTAGCAGTATATCCCATTATCTTTTGCTCTGGTATACTATTTAGTTTAATTACGATACCATCTATATCATATGGTAAATTATCTCTTTCAGCACCCTTTTCTTCGATATATTGTAGTAGTTCATCAATATTTGAAACCAATTTATTGTTTGGATTAACTCTAAATCCCAATTTCTTCATATAATTAAGAGCTTCTAAATGAGTTTCAATACCATAATCCTCTGGATTAGGTAAATGATATATCCAACACTCTAATTTTCTAGATGCTGCTACTTTAGAATCTAATTGTCTTATAGAACCAGCTGCTGCATTACGAGCATTTTGTAAAAGTTCCATTCCATTTTCTTTTCTTTTTTCATTAATTTCCTCTAAAACTTTTTTACTCATATATATTTCACCACGAACTTCTATATCGACTGGTTCTGTCAAAGTTAATGGTACTTGTTTAATAGTTTTTACATTTTCAGTAATATCTTCACCTGTTACTCCATTACCTCTAGTTGCAGCTCTTACAAACTTTCCTTTTTCATATTGTAATGATACACTTAATCCATCTATTTTTAATTCACATACGTATTTAGGATCAATTCCTTCTTTTTTTATCTTTCTATCAAAATCTATTATTTCACTTTCATTAAATACATTAGATAAAGAAAGCATAGGTATTTTATGATCAACTTTATTAAATCCTTCAAGAATCTTACCTCCAGCTCTTTGAGTAGGAGAATTTTCTGTTCTTAATTCAGGATGTTCATATTCTAAATCAAATAATTCTCTTAGATAACTATCATATTCTTGATCTGTTATTGTAGGCTTATCTAAAGTGTGATAATTATAGTCTGCTTCATTAATTATATCTACTAATTCTTTATATCGTTTTTCTATCATTTTTATCACCATATTAATTATAACACATAAGAAAAAAAAGAAGTATTTCTACTTCCATATTTTTTCAGGATATATTCCTTTCTCTATCATTTCTTTTATTGCGTTAACTACTACTTCTTTATCTTCCTTGTATGTAACACCATACCATTTAGATTTAGTATATTCAACTAACATTTTAGTGTTAGTTTCTTTCATATAATCATCTATAACTGAAGGTAATAAATATTCACAACTATCTAATTGTTCTTTATTTTCTTCATAGAACTTATCAATATCTTTAATTAAGAAATCAACTAAATCTCTTTGAAGTCCATACATTAACATTGATACTGGATGATCATCTTCTACTGTATAATGTTCTTTTCCATCTAAAGTATCACATGTAATAACTCCATCTATTCTTTCAACTTTACTTTCTTTAATATCTGTTAAATAATGATTTTCATCTTCAAAGATTACTCCTCTTTTAACACTTCCATTATTAGATATAGTATTTTTAATTAAATAACCTATAATAGAATAATTATTTGTTTCTGATAAAGTCTTAGCTAATATATCAAAAGAATCTTTTCCATAGAAATCATCAGCTGAAATTATGGCAAACGGTCCATCTATATATTCTCTTGCACAGTATAAGGCTTGTGCTGTTCCCCAAGGTTTTTCTCTTCCTTCTGGTATTTCTACAAAACTTGGTACTTCATCTAGCTTTTGAAATGCATATTCAACTTTTACATGAGGCTCAATTCTTTTACCAATTGTTTCTTTAAATATTTCATAATTTTCTTCTTTAATTACAAATACTACTTTGTTAAATCCAGCTCTAATAGCGTCATAAATAGAATAATCTATTATAAACTCTCCATTAGGTCCGATTGGTTCAATTTGTTTAAGTCCTCCAAATCTTGATCCCATTCCTGCCGCTAAAATAACTAATGTTAAATCTTTTTTCATAAATCCTCCTAAATCTTATTAATACTTTTATGATTTTTTATTAATTTTTTAATTCCATATGGATGTTTAAAAGCTATTGTTACTATTTTATCTCCTACTTCTAACACCTTACCTTGACCAAATATTTCATGAAATACATTATCTCCAATATTAAATTCTACATCTTCAGTATATTCATTTTCTACTTTTGTAGTACTTGGACTCTCTACTTCATTATATATTTGTTTTTCTTCTTTAAATTCTTTATTTATAAGATCTTCATCTACTTCATCAATAAATCTACTAGGTAAATTAGATTGAGAATTACCATAAAGACTTCTCATACGAGCATTAACAAAATACAATTTTTCTTTTGCTCTTGTAATTGCAACATAACACAATCTTCTTTCTTCTTCAAGTTCTAATTTACCATTCATTAATGAATTTATATGTGGAAATATACCTTCTTCAAGACCAACAACAAATACATATTTAAATTCTAATCCTTTAACAGAATGAACTGTCATAAGATTTACTGTATCTTTATTATCTTTATTTTCATTAACATCTGTTAATAAACTTATCTCAAGTAAAAAATCACTTAATGATATAACTCCATCTCTATCTTCAAAAGATTGAGTAATTGTTTTAAACTCTTCTAAGTTTTCAAGTCTTATATCAGACTCTAATGATTTTTCATCTTCATATTCTTTTCTAATTCCAGTTTTAACTAAAATATTTTCAATTAATTCAGTTAAAGTCATATCTTTACTATCTTCAATTAATTCCAATATTAACTTTTTAAATTCATATTCTTTTCCTGTTAATATAGCATCAAACATAGATATATTATTATCTCTTGCTTTTATCTCAATATTACTTACTGTTTTAGCACCTATTCCTCTTTTTGGTGTATTTATAACTCTAGCTAAGGATATATCATCATTAGTATTATTAATTAGTTTTAAATAAGCTAGTAAATCTTTTATTTCTTTTCTAGCATAGAAACCTAATCCACCAACAATATGATATGGAACATTTTCTCTAACAAATGCTTCTTCTAATGCACGAGATTGAGCATTAGTTCTAAATATAACAGCTATATCTTTATAATCTATCCCTTTTCTAACAGCTTTTTTTATTTCTCTTATAACATAAAATGCTTCATCTTTTTCATTAAAAGCTCTAAAGTAACTTATCTTTTCTCCTTCACCTTTTACAGACCATAAATTTTTATCTTTTCTTTCAGTATTATTTTTAATAACACAATTGGCTGCATTTAAAATAGTAGAAGTAGATCTATAATTTTGTTCAAGTTTAATTACTTTAGCACCTTTATAATCCTTTTCAAAATTTAATATATTTCTATAATTAGCACCTCTAAAACCGTATATAGATTGGTCATTATCTCCTACACAACATATATTTTTATATTTAGCACTAATCATCTTTGTTAATATATATTGAGCTTCATTAGTATCTTGATACTCATCAATAAGTACATATTTAAATCTTTCTTGATACCTATCTAAAGCATATTTATCTTCCTTAAATAATTTAATTGGTAATAGTAATAAATCATCAAAATCTACTGAATCTGATTTTTTTAACTTCTCATCGTATTTTTTATAAACTTCAGCTGTAATTCTTTCTAGTTCTCCTACCGCATATTTAGAATATTCTTCTACACTCATCATTTCATTTTTGCAACTACTTATTTTATTTCTAATATTAGTAGGATTAAATTGTTTTGGATCTAAATTCATTTCTCTTAATATTCTTTTAACAATTGTAATAGAATCATCACTATCTATTATATTGAAATTATATGTATAACCTAATGCTGCTGCATTATCTCTTATTATTTTTACTCCAAACGAGTGAAATGTTGATATTTGGCAATCAGATGCTACTCTACCTATAAGTCTTTCTATTCTAGATTTCATCTCATTTGCTGCTTTATTCGTAAATGTTATAGCAAGTATATTATAAGGACTAACTCCTTTTTCTTGTATTAAATAAGCAATTTTAGTAGTTAGCACTTTTGTTTTACCTGATCCTGCTCCTGCTAATACTAATAGTGGTCCATCAGTATGTAAAACAGCTTCTTTTTGTTCTTTATTAAGTTCATCTAAATTCATATCGCTACCTACTTTCTGCTTCTTTAATTATACAATAAGTACCAAAAGAAAAGAAGACTATTTGTCTTCCTTAACTTCTAATTTATATTGCCATGCAGTCTTTTCATTTACTATTGTAAAACTAGATTTTTTGTTTTCAATTTCTTCAAAATAAGCAATAGGTATTCTAAGTTCATTTTGAACTGCAAGTAATTTTTCAATACTATCTACTTCTATTACACTAATACCTCTTAAACTTATTTTATTTTTTACTTTAACAATAACATCTTTATTAGCTTCTATAATTCTATTCAATTGTTTAATATATTTATATTGAACTTTATCAGTTATTAATACTTTTCTAAATTCTTGAATAAATAATAAGATTGAAGTAACAAACATAATAATTGATAAAACTAAGAAGAATGTACTATTAATATATGTTACATCATTTTCAGATATTTCATTTGATCCATTTAGATTATTAGTATTAATACTAATAGCGTTATCAACAAGTGGAATTGTAATATCAATCGGATCTTTATCGCTCCATGAATTATCTTGATATTTACCATCAACTATTACATACATTGTTACCTTTAAATAAGCATCTACGTTTAACCCATATGTATTTTTATAATTATTAACAAACTTTTTATAATCTTGATAATTAATATTGTATGTTTTATTAATACTTATACTTTTACCTTTTAACTCTTCGCTAGTATTAACTTTCTCTAAATATGTATCTTTTTTTAATAATAATGGATTATTATTAATAGTTGTATTTTTATTATTTATTACAATAGTTGAAACAGTATAATACGAATACTTATATTCTATTTCTTTAGTTGATTCAAAATTAAAATTAAAATCTAAGACAATATTATTTATTAAATTAGATGGGTATTGTTGATTCATATCTAATGATTTTTCTGTGTAATAAGGATTATTATTTAGATTAACTTTATATTTAACATTTCCTTTTTCATTATATGAAATTATTGTTTTTGAATAATCATATTCAATATTTAGAGAGAATACAAATAAAAAAATTGAACCAAAGAAAAGTAGGGATATTAATATTGTATTAATAACCATGTTTACTCTAAGTTTCAATTTAGTCTTCTTCTTTTTATATTTCATAAACAAACACCCTTCTATTCTATTTAATTATATAATCTTTCAAAATAAAAATCTACACTTACGTGTAGACTTTATTATTATTTACTATAATCTTCTTGTATTCTTTTTAATATTTTAGACATTATTACATAGTCATCTTTTGTAAATATCTCATCTTGTTTATCTTTATATATTACTTTTTCTACTGGTACCTCTATAGTTTTAACAACTTCCCTTTCTACTGGAACTTCAACAGTTCTGATAACTTCTTTTTCTACAGGTACTTCTTTAATTACTTCTTCTTTTACTACTTTAGTAATTATTCTATCTCTATTACGTTTAGTTTTTATAACACCTTTATTTTCAAGTAAATATTCTAATTTATCAATAATCATAATAACTATCCAGATAAAGAATAATATATTACTTAATTCTACTAAAGCTAAAACATTAGTGTTTGTATATAAAGATTCTTGACTATAAACATCTAAATTTTCATGACTTATCGTATATACAATTAATAAGCTTAAATACATTATAATTGTATAAAAAGATAAATTAATAACTCTTATTGGTTCTTTTTTATCAAAAGATAAACTCTTAAACATAAATATATTAGTAAATATCATCATAGCAACATATATTGCTAAGTTTGGAAAATAGAATAATATAAAGATATTATTAACAAAATAATCAATTACAGAAAATACTTCAGTATGATATTTAATTATCATAGCTAATAATACTATTATATAAATTCCTACTATAGATATCTTCATTTTCTTTTTATTTTTATCTTTAAGATCTAATAATATACATAATGCTAATAACGAAAAGATAAATAAGAATATAAAGAAAGGTGAAGACAATACTAATTCAAACAATATTTTAAGTTTATCAAAAAATGTTAACTTTAACATTGACCTCACCCCCTTTATTCTTAATAACTAACTTTATCTACTAATTCTAATATGTATACAGTTTGATGTTTTTTATCGTTCTTAGTACAAGTTATTAAAGTCAATGTTGTTTTATTATAATCTCTGTAGATTGCAATTGTACCATTTTTTTCTTGTTTATATATTTTAACTATTTTATATGTATATTTATATCCGTTATAAGTTATATAAGCTTTATCACCCTTTTTTAACTTATATAAGTCTTTAAAATATGAGTGAATACCTGTTCCAGAATGTCCTGCTATTATAAAGTTTCCTTTATCTACATCAGGATAACTAGAACCCTTTATAACTGTAATATTCTTACCTACATCATTATCTTTATGATCTATATTTAAAAATCCTTTTTTAACATTTACTTTAGGTATTTCTAAATATCCCACATAGTAATTATTTTTATTCTTTTTTTGTGTTGTCTTTGTCTCAGTTGATTCTTTTCTATCACCAGTATCTACAGGTTTTGCAAATGCAAGTAAATCATCATCTATTTTTACTTCATGCACTTCTTCAATTTCTTCTATATATTCTGGTGTTTCATTATTTGCTAAATACAATTTTTCATTCATATATTCAAAAGCATAATCTCTTTTCTCTAAGAAGTAATTATAAGATATTAGTGATAGACCTAAAACTATTATTACTAACCCTAAATAAATTGATTTTCTTTTATTCATAATCTAAGCTTCTTTTCTTGCATTAATATATAATATTGTTCCACCTAATCCTAATGAAACAACTCCTACTGCTAAAGCAATTAATGAAGAATTAGATCCAGTATTAGGAACAACAACTTTCTTAACGTTATTATAATTAATTGTAGTTATTTTATTGTCTTCTCCTATTTCAAAAGATACTACTTCATTTGATAATGCATATCCATTAGGTGCTTTAGTTTCAGATAAGTAATATTTACCAACAGGTAAATCATCAATTGTATATTCATCTAGGGTAGTAGTCCAACTTTTAACGATATTACCATCTTGATCTTTAACAACTAATTCAGCTCCTGCTACAGCATTTCCTGTTTCTCCATCCACCTTTAATACTTTAATTATTGTATTATTAGCTTTTTTAGCATCGTAGAATGTAACTGTAGTAGTTTTTCCAGCTTCTAATTTAACTTTTTGTCCTTCAGTTGCAAGTAAATATCCTTCTGGTGCTTCAACTTCATATACTGTATATTCTCCTTCAGGAAGTCCTGTTACATAATGTCCTTTTTCAGTAGATGTCCATGAAGCTACTTCTTTATTATTACTATCTTTAATTACAAATTTTGCTCCAGCTAAAGTCTTAGTTGTTTCTTTATCTCTTTTTATAACTATAATCTTAGTTGGATTCTTTTTACTATTGTAGAAATTAACTACTTTAACTTCTCCACTTTTGATAACTACTTGATGTTCTGTTGTATCTAATGTATATCCACTTGGTGCTGCAGTTTCAACTAATTTATAAGTTCCTGCTGCTATATTTTTAATAACATATGCACTAGTTGTACTTGTCCATTTAGCTACTACATTTCCTTTAGAATCTCTAAGTTCTAATTTTGCTCCAGCTATTGCTTTTTTAGTTTCAGAATCTAATTTATAGATTTTAACTTGAGAACTCTTTAAACTAAATGTTTTAACAGAACTTAAAGGTTTTTGTGTTTGATATGTAACTGCTGTTGTAACTGATTGATATGTATTTTTATCTTTTGGTTGATATAAATATGTTTTATTAATTACTCCAGTTGCAGTTGCATTAATTGTAATTGAATAATTAGTATTTGTTACTTTATCCTTTTTAACTTTAATTTTAACTACTGTTCCACTTTTAACACTTGAAACACTAGTTCCATTTGAATTAACAATTGTAGTTTCACTTGGTGCTCCTACTAATTTTAATTTAATATTTCCACTAATTGCTTTAGCTGTAACTTTAATATCTTTTGAATAATAATATCCGTCACTTGCTAAAGTTAGTGTTGTATCACTTGCTGTAATAGTTAATGAAGGATTAACATATCCAGTTTTCTTAGCTTTTATTGCCCCATTAACTAATTTTTTAATATATGGTCTTAATCCGTGAGGATCTGATCCATTATTTTTGAAAGAACTACTTAAATTACTAGTTCCTCTTGTACTATCTAAATACCACCATTGAGCTGTTTGTGTAATATAATAGTCGTAATCATTATTTCCTGTTATCTTTTTATTAGGAAATCCATTAACCATTAAGTATGTTAAACCAGCATCTTGTTCTTGACTAGATAGATATAAAGTCATATTTGCAGGTGTCCTTTTAGTTATATCTGTACAATATAGATATTTACCATCTGTAGTTTTCTTAACTCCAAAGTAAACTCCTGCTACATAACCTGGAAGTGTTTTAGAACTTCCTGTCTTAAGTGTTGATGGCACATTAGTTGCTGCCATTGCATTTATTCCACTAAATGAAATAAGTGCGATTAATAATATAAATAAATATTTTGTTTTGTTTATTATACCTTTCATAATAACCCCCATTTCTTTATTTGTCGTATATTATAACAAATTTTTTCTAAAAAGTCAAACATAAATACGATAGATTATTACATTAATAAAGCATATTAATTAAAATATGCTTTAGTTTTTTATTATTTTGTCATTAACTCAATTGCTTTTTGCATTTGATAGTCATTACCATCTTTATTATCTATTTCATATGTAGGCTTAAATCCTACTTTATTGATACTATTTCCTTTTGGTGTGAACCACTCTTCAACAGTATATTTAATAACTGCTCCATTAGATAATTCTTTAAGTTTTTGTACAGTTCCTTTTCCATAAGTTGTTTTACCAACAACTATTGTATTTAGATTCTCATTTAAAGCAGCTGTCATAAGTTCAGCACCACTTGCAGAGTTTTCATTAACAAGAATTACCATCTTAACATTATATTTTCTTTTATCAGTACTTTGTACTTTAGTTTTAACTTTATCAGTTCCATGTTGATATATAACAGAACCTTTTTCAAGGAATAATGATGACATTTCTTGTGCTGTTGCTAAATAACCTCCATAATTATCTCTTAAATCAATAATAAATGATTTAGCTCCTTGATTAATTAAACTATCCATTGCTACTTCAAATTGTTCTTTTGTATTACTGGCAAATATAGATACATATACATATCCAACTTTATTATCTAATAGATTATAACTAACTGAAGGAAGAACTACTTTACCTCTAGTAAATGTAACATTTACTTCTTTTCCATCTCTTAATACTACAAGATCTACTGTTGTTCCTTCTTTACCCTTTATTCTATTTGATAATTCTTGAATATCATATTTACTAACATCTTCTCCATCAACTTTAAGGAATATGTCTCCGGCTTTTAAACCACTCTTTTCTGCAGGACTATTCTCAAATACTTCCATGATATATATTTGATTTTTATCATTTGTTGAAATTGTTACTCCAAGTCCAGAGAATTCTCCATCTAGATTTTGTTCAAAATCAGAAGATTCAGTTCCTGATATATATTCAGAATGTTCATCTAAATAATTAAACATACCTTTAATAGCGGCTTCTATTAACTCATCACCATCAATATCTTTATAATATTGTTGCATTAATTCATCATATACTTCATATAATTCATCAAATTTATTTTGATGTTTATGTATATCAAAATCAACTCTAAATCTAGAAACAAATAATCCAATTAAAATTCCAAAAACTGCAGTTATAAACATGATGATTATAACTTCAATTAGACTAAATGTTACCTCTTTATTAACTTCTTCTTTTTTCTCTTTTTTAACTACTGCAGGTTTATTAATTCTATTATTTACTTTTTTTGTAGTAGTTTTCTTCTTTTTTTCAGTATCTTTATTAGCCATCTTATCAACTCCTATTATCTATAAAATATTCTAACATAAAACAAATAAAAAATCATTACATAATGTAATGATTATTTTTAAAAATGGCGCCTCAACTAGGACTTGAACCTAGGACCCCTTGATTAACAGTCAAGTGCTCTAACCAACTGAGCTATTGAGGCATGAACTCCCAAAGGAGTACATTATTATTATTTAACTAAACTCATTAATTTGTCAAGTGCTTTATCACCCTCATAGTAATCAACGTTATCTCCGTTTTTTACATGAATTAATGTTGGTGATGAAACTGCAAGATCTTTATAATTGTTTGCTTTTTCATTTGTCTTTTCTGATACTATATCTTTGTTAAATTTATTATTTAAATTTACCCAGAACATTGGAACATCAGTATGTTTTTCTCTATAATCACTATATATACTTGCATATAATTCAGCATTAGTATCTTTTGAATCATAGAATAATACCCAATAATTTTTATCAGCTTTACTAAATGTAGATGATGCTAATATTTCATCATTTTGAATTGATGTAGCAGGATCTTTATCTCTATCTTTACTTTTAAAATCACCTTTTATAAAAGCAACAATTAAATAGAATATTAATACAAATAAAGCAACTGCTATTAGTACTTTAAAAAATCCTATAATTTCAGCGTTTTCTTTACTAAATGTATCTCCAAGAGCTTCTTTATTTCTTTTCTTTCTCTTTTTAAGAGAATCTTTTTTAGTCTCTTTGTTTTCTCTTTCAATTAAATCTTCATCATCAAATTCATCATCTATTACTTCATCTATTTCTTCATTTTTTTCTACTTTTTCTTCTTTAACAGTTTCTGTCTTCATTTTTTTTGCTTTTTTTTCTTCTTCATTTACTTTTACTTTTTTTGCCATATTAACCACCTGAATAAATTATAACATATTGAACAAAAAAATAAAGAGAAAGTATTTAACTTTCCCTTATTTTATCTACTTTTTAGTAATTGTAACTGATACTTTTTTAACTCTTGGAGTATATAACAGTGTATTATCATCACCTGTTACTTTAACTTCAACTTCGTGTGTTCCTACTCCTAATCCTTCTAGATTAACATAAGCATTAATTGTAGTTGGGTCTAACTTCTTAATTACTGATTCACTTCCCTTAACAATTACAGTAATTGAAGATGAATTAGCGTCTGCTGCTTGAGCTATATAACCATCTTTAAGATTAGTAATATTAATCTTAATATTATTAATTTCAGTTGTATAAACTTCATCTACTTCTAGTTTAACAGTAATCGTTTTAACACTTATATCTCTAACTCCAGATGGATTAGTTAAATTAATCGTATAGTTTTTATTTGAAGTAACTCCAGATATATCTATTGGTACTGTTAAGTATTCAATTTTCTCTAATGCTTCACTAGAACCATAAATAGTTACATCACTTACACTTGGTGTTAATGATTTAATAGATTTTCCATCTAACTCTCCTTGAGTTTCAATTTTTATTGGTACTTTCTTACTTGGAGATGAAATAGATATTTCAGCTTCTAATGTTTCTGGAACAATTTCAACATCTACTATCTTACCATCTACATCATATGCAAGCATTGGTATATCTTTTAATGTTTGTGTTCCTTCTTCTTGAGTAGTTAATTTATCTATATCTATTAATGCTTTAACAGATGCTACTTGATTTAATTTATACTCAGCACCTTTTATAGTTACTTTATCTTTATTTAATGTTACATTATCAATATTTAATTTAGCATCTAAACTATCTTTATGAACGATATCATAACTAACTTCTTTACTCATAGAAATCTTTCTATAAACAACAACTGTAACTTGTGAAGGATCTACTTTATAAGTAACACTAGATACATTTTGTTTATAATTTAAATTTACTTTATGAGTTCCTGGACCTAAATCACTTAAATCAACAGATATTTCTTCAGCTGGATATTGTTTTGCTAGATAAACATTCCATTTTTTTCCAATTAAGGTAACATCTACCGTTTCAGGTAACCCTTCGATAACATATGCTTCTTCGTTATAAACTGATGTTACTGGAACACCATAAATAATTTCAGCATTATCATCAACTAATGATACTTTCTCTTGATCTATTATATAGAATGTTACAAGAGCAAATAATAAAGATATTATAATTAATGCTTGTCTATTATTTAATATTCTTTCAAATCCATGATTATTATCTTTAAAATAATCATTAACTTTTAATATCAATTTTGTGATAGGAGAAATTAAAATCTTATCGAAGAAGTTAACTATTGGGCTAAATATATTCTTTTTCTTATTTGTTTTCTTCATATATTTCTTCCTCACTTATCTCTTCAAAATCTGTTTCTTGTTTAGGTCTTAATTCATCAATAAGAGTCATTCTAACATCATCTAATGATAAGTTATAGAACATTTCTCCTTTAAGACAAATTGTAAGACGTCCAGTCTCTTCTGAAACAATAAGAACAATTGCATCTGTTTCTTCACTTATTCCAAGACCAGCCCTATGTCTTGTACCTAAATGCTTATTGTTTTTTAAATTATTAGATGTTGGAAATACTGCTCCAGCACAACTAATTTTATCTCCTTGAATAATTACTCCTCCATCATGTAAAGGGTTATTTGGGAAAAACAATGAAACAATTAAATCTGTCGTAATATCAGCATATACTTTTTTAGCTTTAGCTATATAATCAGATAAACTTACATCTCTTTCTATAACTAATAATGCTCCTATTCTTGCTTTTCTCATTTGATCAAGAGCATTAACTATTTCATATACCATTTTTTCTCTTTCATCTACAGTAAGTATCTTATGTCTTCCTAGAAGTTGACTTCTACCCAATTGTTCTAATGCAGATCTTATTTCAGGTTGGAATATAATTATTAATGCAAGAGGTCCCCACATAATAATATATTCTAGTAACATTCCAATTGTTGTGAAATGGAATATATGTGAAACAAGTTCAAGAATAACGATAAAAATAACTCCTTTAAATATCAAAGTTAATTTAACATTATCTTTAATAACTTTAAGTATGTAATAAAATATTAACCATACCAATAATATATCTACAGTTTTATTTAAAATAGTCAAAATACTATCTATTGAAATCATTGTATACCTCCATATGTTTTATTTTTATTTATTTGCTACTTTATCTAAATCTAATACTTCAGGAACTTCTTCCTTTTTTTCCGTTTCTGCTACAGTAGGAACCTCAACTGGTTTTTCTTCTTTAACCTCAGTTGTTCCTACCTCATCTAAGTTAAGTACTTGTGGAACTTCTTCTTTTTGTTCAGACTCAGTTGGTTTTGTCTCAGCGACTGGTTCTACTACTGGTGTTGCAACAGCTTGATTTGTAGCACTCGCATCTTTTTGAGCATTTTCTTCAGCTTCTTTAGCCTCTTCATCCAATGTAGTGTCAATTCCTCCAAATTGAGAATTTTTCTCCATTTGTTCATGAGTTTTATTAGCTTCATTTTTAGCTTGTTCTTCTCTTTTCTTTTCTAATTCAGCATTTCTTTTTAATGTTTGTTTGTTTCCAATTATACCCAAAAATGCAAATCCAACTATAACAAGAACTACAACCCATAGTACATACCAAATACCTCTAACTCCGTATTCAAAGAAATTTATAACGTATTCCATTAGCATCAACCTCTATTCTATTATATATTAACATTTATAAAATTCATTTTCAATCAATACGATTAATTAAAACAAAAAAATGCATTTAATGCATTTTATTGTGAATCCATAAATTCTTGATATTTAGGTATTACTTCATCTGTTGGTCCAATCATTATTTGTTCACCATCATTAATCCATAACACTTCATCACATAACTCACTAATAGTGTCCAAACTATGAGAAACAATTATTACTGTTCTTGTATCAGCGGAAATAAGTTCTTTCATCTTATTATAACTCTTTTGTTTAAATTTAACATCTCCAACCGATAAAACTTCATCTATTAACATAATATCTGTTTCAAGTATAGCTGTAATTGCAAAAGCAAGTTTTGAATACATTCCAGAAGAATAAGTTTTAACTGGTTTATGTATAAAGTCACCAATATCTGCAAATTCAATTATTTCTTTTTCTTTCTTAGCAATTTCTTCTTCACTAAATCCTAATAACATTCCAGATAAATAAATATTTTCTCTTCCTGTTAATTTTTTATTAAAACCTACACCAATAGATAATAATGAAATACTATTACCATGAAGATTAATTGATCCTTTATCAGGTGAAAATATTCCTGCTATAGCTCTAAGCATAGTAGATTTACCTGAACCATTTTTTCCAATAATCCCTAGAATTTTTCCTTCTTCTAGTTCAAAACTAATACCTTTTAAGGCTTCAAAAGTTTCAATTTTATCACCAATATGTTTCCAAGATGCTCTAATTGATGTTTTCTTAAGGCCTCTATAAGTAATATGTAAGTTTTTTACAGAAACAGCTATCTTTTTAGGCTTTTCTGTAACCTTTTTTTCAACTTTATTTTTCTTTTTCATTAAATCACCTTCGCATAACTGTTTTCGTTCTTATGAATTAAATTAATACCTATAATGCATAATAGAACTGCTACAAGGCACCAAACACATAACACTTTTAATCCAAGATGATATTTTGGCCCCCAAATCATAGCTTTTCTTGCTTCATCCATTAAAAATGCTGCTGGATTAAGTCTTAGTAGTAAATAACCTAATGTTCCATGAAGTCTTGCTCTAATGTTATAGAATATACCAGATAAGTAAAATACCATTCTTAAAGCTATATTTGTAAGATTTGCTAAGTCATTTAATGTAACACCAAAGTGCATTAGAATTAGACCAATACCAAATGATAATAAATATAATACTATTAATACAGGTATAATATATAAGAAATAAATAGTTATAGGTACATGTTGGAATATCATTAATCCAATTGCTAATCCTATAGAAATAGCAAACTTAAATAAATAAGTTAATGATTTAGAATATAATAATATATATTTAGGTAAATATACCTTAGTAACTAAATCTCTATTAGATATAATTAGATTTACACTACCTTTAATCATTCTTTCAAAAAATTGCCATAATGCTTGTCCTACCATAACGAAAGATGCAAAGTATTGTTGTGTATTATGAAATACAGTTCCAAATACAAATGTATAGATTAACATAAAACAAAACGGTTCTATAATCCACCATAACCAGTTTAAATATGAGTCGGCAACTTCACTTTTTAATTCTGATTTTGCAGCTCTAATCGCATATTTGTTATACTTTTTCATATTCTTAAAAAAGTTTTTCATAAAATCACCAAAGTCATTATATCAAATAGATAAAATAAAGTCTATTATTCAAAATAAAAAAATATTATGTTAAAATACACTTGGAGGTTATTATGAGAAGAGTAGGAACTGTAGTAAGAGGAATAAGAACAAATATAATTAGAGAGAATGATAAATTAGATGAAATAGTAGTTAATTCTCTATTAGAAGCACAAAAAGAAGAAGGATTTGAATTTAAAGATAGAGATATAGTTGCAATTACTGAAGCTGTTGTTGGAATAAGTGAAGGAAACTATGTAACAATTGATGAAATAGTACAAGATATTAAATCTAAATTTAATACTGATCACTTAGGTATATTATTTCCAATATTAAGTAGAAATAGATTTTCATTAATATTAAAAGCTATGGCAAGGGCAATGAATAAATTAACTATTCAATTATCTTTTCCAAGTGATGAAGTAGGTAATGGTATTTTAGATGAAGATAAATTAGATAAAAGTAATTATAATTTAGGTAGCATCATTACTGAAAAAGAATATAAAGAATTTTTTGGTGATTGGATCCATCCATTTACTGGAATCAATATGTTAGATTTTTATAAAGAATTAGTAGAAAGCGAAAATTGTGAAGCAGAATTTATTCTATCAAATGATAGTGATACTATTCTAGAATATACAAAAGATGTTATTAACTGTGATATTCATACAAGAAATAAAACAAAAGAAAGATTAACAAATAAGGGAGGTCATGTATTATCTCTTACAGATATTATGACTGAATCTATTAATGGTTCTGGATTTAATAAAGATTATGGACTTTTAGGTTCTAATAAATCTACTGAAGAAAGATTAAAATTATTCCCAAGAACTGGAAATGAATTAGTTAATAATATCCAATCTATTTTAAAAGAAAAGACTGGCAAAACTATTGAAGTAATGGTTTATGGAGATGGAGCATTTAAAGATCCAGTTGGAAAAATATGGGAGCTTGCTGACCCAGTAGTTTCTCCAGCATATACTAGTGGATTAGAAGGAACACCTAATGAAATTAAGTTAAAATTTGTATCTGATAATAAATTAAAAGAATTACAAGGCGAAGAACTTGAAAAAGCTATGCGTGAAGAAATTAAAAATAAAGATAAGGAATTAAAAGGAAAAATGATTACACAAGGAACAACTCCTAGAAGATATACTGACTTAATCGGATCTTTATGTGATCTAACAAGTGGCTCTGGAGATAAAGGTACACCAGTTGTATATATTCAAGGATATTTTGATAATTTATCAGATGAATAAGTTATACCTCGAAAGAGGTATTTTTTTATTCTATTTAGATATAATAGGTGTTATAATCTACTTATGAATGGAGAGATATTATGAGTGATAATGAACAAGTAACAAAGAAAGCAAAAGATTTCGATAAAACTGAATTTAATATTTTATGGGAAGGAAAACCATCAGGTTTATTTCAAAGATTCTTAACAAAAATTCATATGAATTTTACTACATATCAAATAACAGAAGATGAATTAATTATTATTAAAGGTTTCTTTTCAAGAAAAACTAACACTATTGAACTATATAAATTAAAAGATCCTGATTTAATAGAAAATATTTATCAAAGAATAATTGGAGTATCAACAGTTATTGTTAAAGTTGATAAAGACGCTAATGATGAAGGACCTCATAAATTTATTATATTAAAGAATATAAAAGATGGTAAAAAAGTAAGAAAACTTCTAAGAGACGCCATTGAAGATGATGTTATGGAAAGGAAAATAACTTACTTTGATAAAGTATAAAAGGGGTTGATGAGAGATGAAAAAATATATATTTATATCAATTAGCGTAATAATATTTTTACTTAGTTTAATATCATTTATAATCTATCCTAGAATTGAATTAAACGAAAAAGAAGAAACAATAGAAGTAAAAACAGACTATAAAGGTGAAAATGTAAAAGCATATAACCTATTACATAAAATAAATAGTACCAAAGTTAAAAGTAATGTTAACAATGAAAAAGTTGGTACATACAAAGAAACATATGAGGCTAAGTATTTTATATTTAAAAGTAAAAAAACAAAGACTGTAAAAGTTGTAGATAATGAAAAACCAACTATTAAACTTGAATATGAAGACACTAGTATTTGTAAAGATAAATATCAAGAATATAAATATAGTGCAATAGATAATTATGATGGTGATCTTACTGATAAAGTAGAAGTAAGCCTTGATCAAGAAAATAAAAAAATAATTTATAAAGTTAAAGATACTTCTGGTAATGAAGAAGTTGTAGAAAAAGAAATAGAGTTTAAAGAATCAACTCCAAAAATAAAATTAAATGGTAGCAATAATATTTATTTAAAATTAAATACAAATTATAAAGAAGATGGCGCAACAGCAAGTGATGAATGTGATGGAGATCTAACTGATAAAATTAAAATAGAAGGAACAGTAAATACCAAAAAGGAAGGAACATATAAAATAACTTATACTGTTGAAAACTCTTTTGGTAAAAAAAGTACTGTAACTAGAACTATTAATATATATAAATCAAATAATAAAAAAGTTAGTTACAATGGAAAAGGAAAAGTAGTTTATTTAACTTTTGATGATGGACCTGGACCTTATACTAAACAATTCTTAGATATACTTGATAAATATGATGTTAAAGTTACATTCTTCGTAACACATCAATTTCCAAAATATACATATTTAATAAAAGAAGAAGCAAAAAGAGGACACGCTATTGCAGTTCATTCATATACTCATAAATGGAATATATATAAAAGTGTAGATGCTTATTTAAATGATTTTAATAAAATGAATAAAGTAATAAAAGAACAAACTGGAAAAGAAACTAAATTATTTAGATTTCCTGGAGGTAGTTCAAATACTGTTTCAAGAAAACAATCTAAAGGTATAATGACTAAACTTTCAGATGTCATGCAAAGTAAAGGATATGTTTATTTTGACTGGAATGTATCATCTGGTGATGCAGCAGGTGGAAGCGTTTCATCAACAAAAATTTATAATAACGTTGTTAATGGCGTTCATAAAAGAAATTACTCAATAGTATTATGTCATGATATTAAAACATCTACTTTAAAAGCCTTACCAAGTATATTAGAAACTTTAACTAACGAAGGATATGAGTTTAGAGTATTAACAGAAAGCTCACCTACAGTTCATCAAAAAATAGCAAATTAAAAGACCTAAAAGGTCTTTTTCTATGTTAAAATATTTTTGGTGATGATATGAAATATATAAACTACTTTTTTATGATCTTATTATTAATCTTATTGCTAGGAATATTAATACTTATAATTGATTATTTAAGAATAAATATATTTTATAAAATAAATGAAAACATGTATAAAGAAGAGTTTTTGGTTCAAGGAAATAAAAATGGTTACATTCCACAAGGATTAACCTATTCAGATAAATATGAAATATATATACAAACATCTTATAATAAAAAACATAGTAATAGTAAAATTTATATAACAGATAAAAATTATAAATTTATTAAAGAATTAGAATTAGTTAATAATAATTCACACGTTGGAGGTATAACTAATAATAATGATTTAGTATTTATAACTAGTGATTATAAAGTATTTATTTATAAGTTAGAAGATATTATTAATAGTAATAATAAAATAGAATATATCGATTCATATGAATTACCTGTACGTGGAGATTTTTCTTATTATAAAAATAATATACTTTGGATTGGAGATTTCTTTTTAAATCCATTTTATCCAGTACCTAATAATAATCCATTATTAATGGGATATGATATAAATAATTTAGATTATAATAAACCAAGTTATGTTATTTCTCTTCCTAAAATGGTTCAAGGTATGGAAATAGATGAAAACAATAGATTTATATTTACTAGTTCATTTACTTATCTAATTAATTCTAAATTATCTATATATAAAAATGTATTAGAAGAAAAAAATGAATATTATGAACTAAATAATAATAAAATACCTTATTATAAATTTAATAAAAATAACTTAGTTAAAACTATAACTTTACCACCAATGGCAGAAGGAATAGTATATAAAGATGATAAACTATATATTTTATTTGAAAGTAGTTCAAGTAGTTATTCAATTGCTTATCCAAGACTAGATCATGTTTTAAGTATAAAAAAACAAGAATTGAAATAATTCTTGTTTTTAATTATAAATGGTGCTGAAAACAGGACTTGAACCTGCGACCTGCTCTTTACGAGGGAGCTGCTCTACCAACTGAGCTATTTCAGCACATAAAACATATAATTATTATAACAAAAAAGAGTGATATAATCACTCTTATTATTATCTTTTTATATTAAAAGTATAACGTGTAACACTTGTATCTTCTGCCTCAACTCTAATTGTATGAATAGTTCCCATTTTACCTTTTAAACTAATTACTTCATCACATCCAGTTACTATTGCTTTACTACTAACTGTTTCACATGAGAATGTTATATTTTCTTCTGTATTTGTAGGATTAAGTGTAATCGTATATTCTTTTGTTTCTTTATCAAAGGCAGGGTTTAAACTACCACCATTTACTGTTAAACTTGATAATTTACTATTAGTATCTTTACCAATATCATCATCTGGTCCACTATTTATTCCACTAAGTAGGAATAATGCACCAAGTATAACTATTATTATAGCTAAAACCAATAAGATAATTGTATAGTTTTCTTTTAAAAAACTTTTAAAATTATTGTTACTAGGAGCTGGTTCAGGCATATTACTATAGTTTGTCTCGCCAGATCCGCCAGAATAATAATCCATTGTTCATCCTCCTACTCTATTTAAAGTATATTATCTTTCAAAATCAAAATCAATTGTTTTCTTCTTCGTTTTCTTCAGCATTTATTTGACTTAACATCTCATCTATATTAAATCCATACTCTCTTAATAATTCTAAATCATCAACTAAATTTTCTTCTTTTTTCATTTTTTCCATATCTTTTACCTCTAACATTGAATATTATATCATAACTAAGAAAAAAAGAATACTTATGTATTCTATTTATCCATATTAGATAAAGCATATTCTATTTCATCTTCTGTATATAAACTTTTTTCTAAAGTCTCTTTTATCATACTTTCATCAAGTTCATTCTCTTGAACTAATTCATAATACTCTTTTGCTTCATTTAAAGCATTTAATTTAAAATCAATCGAACTATTATCAACTCCATAAATTGCTTCTTCTTCAGTGTATAATTCAAAATCTACTAAATATTTTATAAGACCTTGTCTAGAATAATAATTATCATTTATTGCTTTGTTAATTGAATACGAAACTATATTTTTAAAATTAAAATCTAATTTATTAATAGCATATTTAGCTTCGCTATCAGTATATTTTTCTTCATTAACTAAGTCTTTATAAATTTCATATCTAGATAAATTCTTGTTTTTATATGCATTAGTAGCGTACTTTAAAGCACTCTCATTATAATTAACATTTAAATTATTAATAGCATATAATGCTTCACTTTCAGTAAATCCTTCTCCAAATCCGATTAATAATTGAGCATAAATTCCATTTTTAGACATATTGAAATTACTACTGTAATATTTAGCTCTTTCTAACGCATTATTATTATAATTAACCGTTATATGAGATAATGCATAATCTATAGCACTTTGATAAAAATTATCTGAAATTAATTTATTAGTAATTGCTTTTTTAGATAAATGTAGAGTATTTGCATATTTATTTGCATTTTCTACTGCTTTAGCATTATCTTTAGACATTTGAACTATTATAAAATTAACTGTATTAGAATATCCACTATAGTAATAATTGCTTCCTACTTTTCTATAAGCTCTTATTTTTACATAATATGTTTTAGCACTCAATTCTTTACTATAACTTGTACTAGTAGTTCTAACTAGTTTCGTAAACTTTTTATTATCAGTTGAATAATATATATCATATCCAGTTGCTCCAGTTACTTTATAATTACTTAAATTAATTTTCATAGCTACAACTTGTGCTTTTATTCCAGGTTTAGCTATATTTTTAGTAACTACATATTTTTTAGAACTATATGCACCATAATTAATTGCATTTCCTACTCTTATTTTATAATAATATTTTTTATTAAAAGATACATTTTTGTCATAATATTTTATAGGGCTTCCATTATTTTTAATAGTTGCTATTTTAGTATATTTTCCATATTTAGATGTTGCTCTATAAATATAATAATATTTCGCTGTTGCTAATTTATTAATTGAAATAGTATTTGTATTATAAGCACTATTGCTAACACTATAGCTTATACCATCATATAACTTTAACCCTTTAACTCCGTTTGATAAAGAAGATGTGCTTCCTTTATATGCTCTTACTTTATATATATAAGTAGTTCCTTCTTTACCTTTTTTATCAGTATATTTTCTATATATAGTAGTTTTAATGCTTTTACAATTTTTACCTTTACTATTACATCTATATACTCTATATTTTTTTGCTCCACTTACTTTAGTCCAAGATATTTTAGTTTCTTGATATCTATTAGTTGTTGCTTTAACTGTAGTTTTACTAAGAGCTAATACTTTAGTTGTACTAACTAATAAAACAATTGTTAAAAAAGTTATAAAAATTTTCTTTTTGTTCATGTTATCACTACCTTATATCAAAATAATTATACTATAGTTGTTTAGAATTTCATATATTTAAAACCTAATTTCTTATATATAGTTGACGCTCTAGGTAAACCTAAAAGTCTTGCAAATATTAAATTATATAATTCATCAAATACAAATATAAAACATAATGTAATACTCATAATCAAGAATGCTTTTTTATTCATTTTCTTTGATATATAAATACATACTGGTAATAAAAAATACATTAGAAGTAATGCTGATAATCCAAAGAAACCAGCACTTCTTAAACATACAAAACCGCCTATATTTCCAAAGTTTAATATTTCAGTATTATAATCCCAATATCTTTCTCCTAGAAGTTCATAAATAAAATATCCAGAAAAGTATTCTAATAGACCTGTTACTATAAAAGCTATTATAAATACTAAGAAAGGGTTCTTTTTAAATTTATATGTACTTAATAATATTAGAATAGAACCAGTTGCGTAAATATTAATCCATGGTAAAAAATTAGCCCCTCTCATATAAAAGTATTTCATACCACCATTAAAATAATAGAATATAAATTCATATATCCAACCAAATAAACCAGATAAAACTATTATTAAACATATTATTCCTATTATTTGATACTTTTCTAATTTTAATTTGTCATTTAGATAATCATTAAATACTTTTTTCATTTTATCCTCCTATTAATAATATACAAATAAAAAAAAGACTTTTAAAGTCTATTTTTATCTTGATCTTCCATTTTGATTATCTTTACTTTTCATAAATTCATTTAAAACGTCCCTAGCATAATCATTAAGTCCATATCCATCACGTTCAACTTTTAAATAATCTCTCCATGATTTTTCTACTCTTCTTTCTAGTGCTCTAAAACGTAAGCTATGTTCTAAATCATCAGCTATAGTATAATCAACTCCAATAATATCACTAGGATTTTCTTTAATATACAAATCTCTAAATTTCTCTGCTTGTCTACGAGCTCTTTGAACTCTAAAATAATCAAATGGGTTTAATTTAACCATATCTCTTAATGCATCTAATTCAGTTCTTTGTCTTTCTTCCATTTCCATAAAATCTTCACTCATAGTATTCACCTCAAAACAATTATATCATATTCTATTTTTTCCTATTAAATAATGAGCCTATTTTTTTTGATTTTACTCCTTCTTTACTATTACTCTTTTTTATAAACTCTTCATAATTAGTAATATAAATAACATGCGTTGAATAAACCATAGATAAACTTTCAGGTCCATTTCCAACTAAAATTGGAAGTTTATCTTCTTTTAATTTTAAAACATAATTAGGATGTTTTTCTTGTAGTTTTGTTAGACATCTATTAATTTCATCTTCACTTTCATCTTTATCTAAATAATAGATTCCCGCTACTGCACCATCTGATCCAATTAAAATATCATTTTCCCTATCATGAATTAAAGAACCTAAAAATAAATATGGATCTAATTTATGTTCTTCTATTCCATCAACATAACTCTCTTTTAAAACTATCTCTTCGCCTGATAATGCCCCACTTATTACTCCGCTTTCTATCTCATGTAAATTTGTCATTGTTAAACCCTCATTTCATAATAAATTATATCATTAAAATTTAAAAATAACTATTATTCTTTAATTAATTAAACAACTTTTATGTACTTATTAATTACTTTTGAAAACAAAAAATCTAACTTAATGTCAAATTTATTTCATTATTTAATGTAAAATTGGTTCAATTGAATAACAGAGAAAATATGCTATAATTATTCTTAGGAGGCCACTATGTATAACGATAATGATAAATCATATAGAAAAACTTATACAATTGTAAAAATAGAAAGAAATATAGAACAAGATCAAAAAAATATTGCAAAAGATACTGCCTTGCTTGGAGCTAGTGCCTTAGCCGTTGGTATTGGATCTTTAGGTGTCGTTTTACTTGGAGGTGATCTAATAAATGCTTTTACATCAGGTGATGCTTTAACATTAGGTTCTTATTTATTAGTAAAATTCCAAGGAACAGGTTTTGCTCTATCTGCTGCATCAGTTACAGGTGGTATTGTAGCAGCTATTAATAATACTAAAAATGTTTTATCATCATTTAGAAAATTAAAAAATGATAAAACTAGATTAGAAGAAGAAAAAGGAAGGTCAAAATAAATGGAAATAGAATATCAAGATATTATAACTTTAGATGATAATAATAAATATGTAGTTGCTAGTAAAGTAAATTATAATGATTCTACTTATGTTTATTTAGTTGATATAAACGATAATACTAATTTAAAATTTGCTGAAATAGAAAATAATAATACTTTATCAGAACTAGATAGTATTAAAGATGAGAAATTAATAAAAGAACTATCTCCACTATTTTACAATAGTAGTAAAGATGATATTGAGAATGTTTCTCAATAAATATTTTTGTATATAAAAACGACTTAAATAAGTCGTTTTTTTCATTTTGGTGCCTGTGGTCGGACTTGAACCGACACGATATTGCTATCACTGGATTTTGAGTCCAGCGCGTCTACCAATTCCACCACACAGGCAAATAACATAGTTATTATATCAAAACTAAATTTTTATGACAATAATAACTATCTATTCTTATCCTTTTAAAGAATCAAATTTATCTTTAATTCTATTTTCTATTTCTTTCTTAGCTTTTTCATTTAAAGTATATACTCCATTATTATAATCAATAACTGATCCTTCTTTGATATCTGTTGGTAATAAACCCTTATCTATTTTAATCATATTTCCGTTTTTATCTTCACATATAACTATTTCATTTTCAAACCTATCAACTACATATCTATTCATTTTATCCTCCATCTACATCTGTTTTAATTTCTTTTATTTTAATTTTATCCCCAGTGCTTGTTAATAAAATTGTTCCTGATTTATCAGTTCTATAGATCTTTGCATTTACTTTCTTTAATCTATTTAAAGCTGAAGTATGCGGATGATGATAATCATTATTTTTTCCTACTGATATAATTGCATATTTTGGTTTAACTATATTTAAAAATTCTTTTGAACTACTTGAACTTGATCCATGATGTCCTACTTTTAATACATCTGATTTAATATCTTTATCTAATAGTTTTTCTTCAATAGTACTTGGAAGATCTGCCATAAATAAAAATGATTTTTTACCAAAATATAGTTTAACTATTATTGAACAACTATTTAAATCCTCTTTATTATTACCGGAATATAAAAATTTAAATTTAGCTTCTCCTAATTTATATGTACTATTTATTTTAGGAATTGTAACATTTAATCCTTTATCTTTAGCAACATCCAAAACTGATTCAAAAGTTGTTGTATTAGTTGTTACATCTGGCATAAATAACTTAGTAACTTTAAATTCTTTTAATATATTATCAATACCACCTATATGATCTTCATGAGGATGTGTTCCTACTACATATTTTATTTTTTCAATTCCAAGACTTTTAAAATATTTAACTAACTTTGGACCATCTTCATTATTGCCAGCATCAATCAACATATTTTCACCATTATTTTGAATTAAAATAGAATCTGCTTCACCTACATCTAAGAAATATATTTTTAAATCAGTAGATACATCAAAAGTTTCAACAGCTTCTATCTTTTTATCTGTACTATTACTTATACTATCTAAATAATCTTTTATATCATCTTCTGTAAAACCAAATATTGATAAAACTACTATAAAGATAGTTAATATTATATATTTTATATTCTTCTTCATATTATCATCCTGATAATATTATAACTTTTTTTATAAAACAAAAAAAGACTGAATTATTCAGTCTCTGTACTTTCAGTTTTAGTTTTTTTAAATACTTTACCTGCTTTTTGTATAGCAAGTGAACCATTTAATTCTAAGTTGTTATCATTAATTTCAAATTCAACTCTTGTTAATGTTTTAGCTCCATTTATTTCACTTCTAACATAATTATTAGTTATATTACTATGTCCATAACGAGAACGTATTTCTGTATCGCTTCCTGGAATAGTTGCAATACCATTTGCATAACTTTGATCATTAAATATTGAATTAATTTCTCTATTAACTATATTTCCTGATGTTAAGAAATATAATGGGAATGATTCTTCATTAAAAGTAACTGTATATGTTTGTCCAGATGGAGCATTCCAACTTAAATGATATCCATTAGTATCTCCATTACTAATAGTCATATTATTTATTTCTTCTACATCGCAACCAACACAATCAGCAACAGCTGATTTAAATCTTAATATTTTATAATTAGCAATATCTCTTAATGCATCAGTTTTAATAATATTATTAATTTCAATCTCATATCCTGCTAAAGTCTTTGCAAGAAATATAAATTCTTCTGATTGATCAGATAATTGATTGGCACTAACTCCATTTCTTTTATAATCTCTATATGTTTCTATCATTGAATAAATTTGTTCTATAGAGTAGTTCATTTCACTAACATTAGTTGGTTCAATAGTCCCTAATTCAGAACTTATATCTAGATCATATAATTCATCTGATAAATCTATAATAGTTTCATAATAATCTAATCTTTCAGCTAAACCTAAAGTAGATATATCTTCTCTAATAGCAGTAGATCTTAATGACTCTTCTGTTGAATCTTCTATTGAATATTGTTCTAACTCTAATACATTTTGATTATAACTAGTTAATGCTTCATCAAATACTGTATTTGCTGAATTTAGTTCTACGTATTCAACAACACTTTCATCATTAAATTCCATTTGTCCATAGGCATAAGCTCCAGCACCTACTACAAGTGTTAGAGTTAGTCCTACTGCTAAACATTTTCCCCATCCACCATGTTTTCTTACATTAGTTTGATTTGTTTCTTTTTCCATAATTAATTCTCCCTTAACCCCTTTTCAAGGACAAGTAAGATTATAACACAAAACGTAGAAATATGCAATTTTATGTAAAAAGATGTATAAAAGTCCTAATATAAGACAAAATTTTATTCATTAAAATAGACTTTATATCCATTATTTAGTAAAATTATATTGAGATATTAGAGTAGAAAGGAGATATGGCTATGAATATTAAACCTAAAAAAGTATTATATTCATCTTTACTAGCATTAAGTGCGTTTTTTATCGGTATTAATTCAATTTCTGCTCAAACATTAACAGGAAGATGTATGGCAACTGATGGTTTGAATATGAGAACAGGTCCTGGTACTAATTACAGTAAAGGTACTTTAATTCCTCATAATGCTACAGTTACTATACTTAAATCAAATATAAAAACTGACGATAATTCAACTGGATGTTCTACAGGACTTTGGTATCAAGTATCTTATAGTAGTAAAACAGGTTATGTATGTTCTCGTTATATAGAAGAGAATGCTACATCTACTCCTTCTACTAATGTACCTACAAATAACTTTTCAACTATGACTGATACACAATTTAATGCTTATTTAAATGAACAAGGTTTCCCTGAAAGTTATAAAACTAAATTATTAGAACTACATAAAAAACATCCTAACTGGGTTTTTGTAGGTGTTAAATCAAGAGATAACTGGAGCACTACTCTTAAAAATGAAAAAGTAAGTGGAAGAAGTTTGATTCAAACTTCTAATCAAGGTTATCTATCAACTGCTGATGGTGATTATAACTGGTATACAAACAAATTTACTGTTAAAGAAGGATCTAGTTGGTATCAAGCAAATGAAGATACTATTGAATATTATATGGACCCAAGAAACTTCTTAAATGAAAAAAATATATTTATGTTTGAAGATTTAAACTATTACAGTAAATATCAAACTATAGAGGCAGTAAATAAAATACTTTATACAGACTTTTATAAGAATCTAAATAAATATTATATAGATGCTGCAGTTAAATATAATGTATCTCCAATTTATCTAGCAGCTTTATCAAGACAAGAAGTTGGTCTAAATGGTGGTACAGCAACAAAAGGTAATGAAGGTTCTACATGTAGTGGAGACTATAATGGATATTATAATTTCTACAATATCGGAGCATATACAGGAGTTTGTGATGGACTTAAATATGCTAAAAATAAAGGATGGAACAGTCAATCTAAAGCTATAATTGATGGAGCCGGATGGATTGCAAATGGATATATAAATAAAGGACAAAATACTCCTTATTTCCAAAAGTGGAATACATCAAGTAATGCAACAAATAAGTATTATTATCATCAATATATGGCTAATATATCAGCTGTAGTATCAAGTTCAACATCAACTTATAATTCTTATAACACGATGGGAATACTTAATTATCCAATTGTATTCCAAATACCAATTTATTCTGGAATTCCAAGTAGTTGTCCGTTACCAAATAAAGGTAATCCAAATAATTACTTAAAAACATTAACAGTAAACAATCAATCAGTATCTAAATTTGATGGAACTACTACTTCATATACAATGAATTTATTAGGTAAACAAAAAGTTACTATTGGAGCTACTGCAGTTGCATCTACATCAACTATTACTGGAACTGGTAATTTCTCATTAGAAGTTGGAACAACAACTAAAACAATTACTGTAAAAGCAGCTAATGGAAATACTAAAAACTATACTATCAAGTTTGTTGTAACTGCACTTGATAATACACCAGTAGTAAATGATGATAATAATAACAACAGTAATTCAAGTAATTCTGATTCAACAGGTAATAATACTTATGAAACTGCCGAAAATTCAGTTAAGAATGCAGGATATAAGATTAAGTCAAATTATATGTATAACATAACATTAGGTTCAACTGTTGATAGTACAATTAATAATATTAAAAACAAAAATAAATATGCTAATGTAAATATTTATAATAGTAGTAGTAAATCAAAAACTAGTGGTTCACTAGCAACAGGAGATAAAGTTGAAGTGGCTTCAGGAACATCTAAAAAGACTTATACTGTTGTAATATATGGAGATATCACTGGTGATGGAAGTATAGATTTAATGGATCTTGCTAAAATTAAAAAATATATGTTAAATAAAACAAGTTTAACTGGAGCTTATAAAGAAGCAGCTAATGCAAATAGAAATGATACATTAGATATGACAGATTTAGCTAAGTTAAAAATGTATTTATTAAAGAAATCAAATATTTCACAATCATAGGAGGATTATATGAAGAAGAAAATAATATTAAGTTTTATCTTATCAATCCTTCTTTTGTTTTCACCAATAAATGAAGTAAAAGCATTATCTGGAAGTGTTTCAGTATCTAGAAACACTTCTAAAGTTGTAGTGGGAAACACTGTAACATTTACTATTAAATTCACATGTAGTGATGCATATGCTTACAAGTACAATGTTTCATATGATTCATCTATGCTTTCTATATCAAGTGGAAGTACTACTGAATTAAATGATTTAAATGGTAAATGTGGTTTTTCTAAAACAATAAAAATGAAAACAAAGAAAGCTGGTAATGCATCAATAAATGTTACTGCATATTATTATGATGGTGATAATGTAATAACAAAAAAAGGATCAAATAGTGTTAAAGTAATTAATCAACAAGAATATCAATCTAGTTTTTCATCTAACAACTATTTGTCAAGTTTAAGTATAGATAATGCATCTATTAGTCCCGCTTTTTCAAAAACAGTAACATCTTATACAGTAAATTTACCTGCTAATACAGAATCAATAGTTATTAAAGGTAAAAAAGAAGATTCAAAAGCTTCTATTGAAGGATTAGGAAAACATTCTGTTTCTGATGGAGAAAATAAAATTAAAGTTGAAGTTACAGCAGAGAACGGATCAACTAGAACTTATACTATTAAAGCAATAGTTAAAGAATTAGACCCAATTAAAGTAAATGTAGATGAAAAAGATTATACAGTCGTTAGAAAATCATCTCAATTAGAAAATCCTAATACTACATTTAAGGAAAGTACTACAAAGATTAACAATGATGAAGTACCATGTTTTATAAATGAACAAGCTAATATTACATTAGTTGGTCTAAAAGATAATGAAGGAAAAGTAAGTTTATTTATATATAATGAAGAGGATAATAGTTATAAACCATATAATCAAATAAGTTCCTCTACTCTAGTTTTAAATATCTTAGATAAAGAAATAGATAATTATAAGAGTAAAGAAACAATAAATATTAATGGAAAAGATTATGAATTATATAAAATAGATGATTCTAATTATTTATACTTTTATGGAATTAACTTAGAAACCGGAAAAGAAAATATATATAGATATGATAATGAAGAAAAAACTATACAAAGATATCAAGAAGTAGATAATAAAGAAATTAAAATAATTGAAGAAAAGAAAGATGATAAAGAAGATATTTATAAAATAGTTATTGTATCATTACTTGGTATATTATTCTTAACCTACTTTATTATGTTAATTGTTTATTCAATTAAAAGTAAAAAGAAAAATAAAGTAATTGAAGAAGAAATAAATAAAGAAGAAATAGAAGAAAATACTGAAAACGAACAAGAAGAAGTAGAAGATAATACTATTGATGAAGAAGAAAAAGAAAAATTATTAAATGATACTACCGAAGAATTAGAAAGAATAAATAATGAAAAAACTAGTGAAACTTCAGAAATTGTTGATATAATAAATGAGACAGTTAATGAAAAAGCAACTAAGAAAAAGAGAAAGAAAAGAAAGAAAAAATCTTCGGAGGAATAAATATGAGATCTAGAGAACAAGAAAGAGAACTTAAAAAGAAAAAACAAAAGTCCACTTTAGTTACCGATCTCTTCTTTATTATCTTAACTTGTATTGCAAGTGCATATTTTATATATAGTTTATTGCAATTAAATAATATAGAAAATCTAATTAGATATATAATTATTGGACTGGTTTCATTATTAGATTTAATAATGATAATTAATCTATTTAGAGGTAATAGGAAGAAAATAGTAAGAAAATGGATTAAAAGAGTATTTCTGGTAATATTAATATCTATTTATATTTTTATAGGATATAACATTAATAGAACTGTTGGAATTATATCTAATATGAATAAAAATGAAGTAACTAACAGTACTGCTTTAGTTACACTAAAATCTAATACTGTTACTAAAGTAGATGAAATTAATAAAGCTAAAATTGGTATTGGTAGTGAATCAGATGATACAGAGTCATATGTATTACCAATGGAAATAGTTGATGAATATAAACTAAAATCAAAAAATGAATTAGTTACTTATGAAGATTATATTACTGAGATAAGAGATTTATATAATAAAAAAGTAGATTATATCTTCTTGCCAGCCAATTATGTAAGTATATATGAATCAATGGATGGATATGAAGATATTGGTGAAAAAACTAAAATTATAATTCAAAAGACTAAAGATGAAAAGAAAAATGATGAAGATAAACTATTGGGTTCTTCTAAAGATATAACTGAACCATTTACTGTACTACTAATGGGAGTTGATTCAACAGCAAATGGAATAAAAAACGCTAATTCTTTTAATGGTGACTCAATTATGTTAATTACATTTAATCCTAAGACCTTAAATGTAACTATGTTAAGTATTCCAAGGGATAGTTATGTACCTATTTCATGTTTTTCTGGTAAACCAGAAAATAAAATAACTCATGCTGCTTCTCGAGGAACAAGTTGTGTTATAAAAACAGTTCAAGATTTTACTGGTATAAAAATTGATTATTATGCCAAGATTAATTTTACTGGACTAGTTGATCTTGTTAATTCTTTAGGTGGAATTGATGTAGATGTTCCTTATGCTTTCTGTGAACAAAATAGTAAAAGAAAATGGGGTAAAAATACTATTTATGTAAAAAAAGGAAAACAACATTTAAATGGAGAACAAGCATTAGCTCTTGCTCGTAATAGAAAGAATAATGCTAAAAAGTGTGGTTCTGCATATGCAAAAGGAACGAGAAATGACTTTGTAAGAGGTCAAAATCAACAACTTGTTATTAAAGCAATTATAAATAAAGCTAAAAATTTAGATAATATATCTAAAGTTTATAAAATCTTAGACGCTATAAGTAATAACTTGGATACTAATATGAAAAAAGATACAATATTATCATTCTATAACGTAGTAAAAGATATAATGACTTCTGCTAAAGACAAAGATTCAGAACTTGTATCTATTCAAAAATTATATTTAGCTGGAAGTGATCAAATAATATATGATGAACGTAGTGGTTTAGAATTATATGAATATATTCCTAATCAATACAGTAAAACAGCTATAGTTAATGCTATGAAAGTAAATTTAGGTCTAAAATCCGAAGAAAAAACTAAGAAATTTAGTTATTCTATAGAAGATGAATATGATGAAGAAATAATTGGTAAAAAACCAAGTGGACCTACTGAACTTTATACATTAATACCTGATTTTACAACTTATACTAGAAGTAGAGCTGAGAATTGGGCTAGCAATAATGGATTTACTATTACATGGAATGAAAAGAAAGTTACATCTGGAGTTGGAATAATTACTAATCAAAGTTATCATAGAAAGAAGAGAGTTGATTTATGTTCTCCTAAGAATATAACTTTAACTATAACAGTTGCAAAACAACAAACAATTAGTAAACCAACTACTTCAAGTACTGAGGAAAGTACAAATGAAGAAGGATCAGGTTCATCCAATACTGGAGAAAATACTGGTTCTAATGAAAATGGATCAGGAAATAATAATAATAAACCAAGTACTGGTGAAACACCATAAAATATAAAGACTTTTCGAAGTCTTTTATTTTTGACAAATATTAGTTTTCATAATATAATTTATACGTTATAGTTCTTACTATTAGAAAAAGAAAGGAGTTTTTATGAACCAAGAGACTAAAATTATAGTTTTAGGTGGTTTGGGATCTATAGGAAAAAACATGTATTGTGTAATGCATGGAGATGAAATTGTTATTATTGACTCGGGAATTGAATTTCCAGAATGGGGACTTTTTGGAATCGATTATATCTTACCAGATTATACTTTTTTAAAGGAAAATGAAGATAAAATAAAAGCATTGATTATTACTCATGGGCATGAAGACCATATAGGTGGTATTCCATATCTTGTACAAAACGTGAATATACCTACTATTTATGCTCCTAATCAAGCAAAAGAATTAATATCATTAAAATTAGAAGATAGAAATATTAGATATGACAATTTAATCACCTATGACGAAAATACCATTATAAAATTTAAAAATATACAAGTAGAATTTTTTAGAGTTACACACTCTGTTCCAGATTCTCATGGAATATTAATAAAAACACCAGATGGTAATATTGTTACTACTGGAGATTATAAATTTGATTTAACACCAATAGGACCTGTAGCTGATATACATAAAATGGCTAGAATTGGTGAAGCAGGAGTTGATTTATTAATTGGTGAATCAACAAATGTACTTAGTGAAGGCGTTAGTTTAAGTGAAGCTAAAGTAGACGATGCTTTAAATGATATATTTGATAAATACCCTAATAGAAGAATTATAATAGCAACTTTTGCATCAAATATATATCGTTTAAAACATATAGTTGAAACTTGCTTTAAACATAATAGAAAAATATGTACATTTGGTAGAAGTATGGAAAATAATCTACAAATATCTTTAAAAGGTGGATATATAGATCATGGAGAAATATTTGTTACAGCTGATGAAGCAAATAGATTAAAACCACAAGATGTAGCTATACTTTGTACAGGTACTCAAGGAGAACCACTTGCTGCTTTATCTAGAATAGCAAATGGTACTCATAAACAAATAAAATTAAGACCAGATGATATAGTAGTATTTTCATCATCTGCTATACCTGGCAATGCATCAGCAATTGGTAATACTATAAATAAATTATATTTACAAGGAGTTAAAGTATTTACTAATAACTCTACTGCTAATATTCACTCTTCAGGGCATGGTAATGAAGAAGAAATTAAATTAATGATTAGACTTATAAAACCAAAATACTTAATGCCATTCCATGGAGATTATAGAATGCTTAAAAAACATGCAGCAGTTGGAGAAGAATGTGGTATACCAAAAGAAAATACATTTATTCTTAGAAATGGAGATACTTTAATATTAAAGGATCATGTAATAACTAAAGGACAAAATGTGCCTAATAATGACACATATGTTGACGGTAATAATTTAGGTGAAGTAAATAGTGCTGTTTTAAGAGATAGAAAAATTATGGCAAGTGATGGAATCGTCGTAGTTATTGCAAATGTGGATATGAAAAAAAGAGAATTATTAATAAAACCTAATATTACTACTAGAGGATTTATACTTATAAATGAAAATGAAGAAATAATTCATAAAATAGAAGATACTGCTGCTAAATCAATTAATTCTAAATTAAAAGATAAAAGTGCTAATTTTAATATTATTAAGAGTCAAATAGTGTCTGATTTATTCCCATATATTTATGAATTAACTGGAAGAAGACCTATTGTATTACCAGTAATATTAGATATTAAAAGAAATGAACAAGTATAAAGATTTAATTGATTGGATTAAAGAATCAAAACATACCGTCTTTTTTGGAGGAGCTGGAGTATCTACTGAAAGTGGATTAAAAGATTTTAGGAGTAAAGATGGTCTTTATAATGAAAAATATGACTATCCTCCTGAAGAAATATTATCATTAACATTTTTTAACAATAATACAGAAGAGTTTTATAGATTTTACAAAGATAAAATGAATTCTTTAAAATATAAACCAAATATTACTCATAAAGTATTAAAAGAAATGGAAGAAAAAGATTTATTATCTGCAATAATTACTCAAAATATAGATGGATTTCATGATGGATCTAAAAAAGTAATAGAATTACATGGGTCTATTATGAGAAACTATTGCACTAAATGTCATAAATCATATGATGCTGAATATGTATTTAATAGTGAAGAAATACCTAAATGTAGTTGTGGTGGAATTATAAAACCTGATGTTGTTTTATATGAAGAACAACTTAATGAAGAAAATATAATAGACGCAATTAACGAAATATCAAATGCTGAACTATTAATAATAGGTGGTACAAGTTTAAACGTATATCCAGCTGCTGGATTTATAAGATATTTTCATGGTAAACACTTAGTTTTAATAAATAGAGATGAAACTCCATATGACTATATGTGTGATCTAGTAATACATGATAGTATTGGAGAAGTATTTAGTGAAATAGAAAAATACATATAGAAACTGATTAAGAATTAACTTAATCAGTTTTTTTACTAATAATATAATAAAGTAAAATATTACATTAAAATATAACTTTTTTGAATTATAAAGAAATATCTTTGATATAATATATAATAGTGATGCGTATGGAAAAGGAATATATAAAAGGACTAAGTGAAAAACAAGTAAAAGATAGAATAGAAAAAGGTTTAAAAAATACTAATAATATGCCTAAGACTAAATCTATTAATAAAATTCTTTCAGATAATATATTTAATTATTTTAATTTTCTTAACTTAGCTTTAGGGATAGCTGTATTTGCTGCAGGACTTTTAAATGGAGATTTATTTAACAGTTTAAAAAACTGTTTATTTATGGGAGTTATTATTACTAACTCATTAATTAGTATAGTTGAAGAAATTATATCTAAAAGAATTACTGATAAATTATCGATTTTACAAGAAGTTAAAGTAACAACTATTAGAGATGGGAAAGATATAGAACTTGAAGATAATGAAATTGTATTAGATGACATAATTAAACTTTCTCCAGGTCATCAAGTAATAGTAGATTCTGAAATATTAGAAGGAAATTTAGAAGTTAATGAAGCTTTAATTACAGGTGAACCAGATATAATTCAAAAGAAAAAAGGTGATACACTTCTTTCTGGTTCATTTATAGTATCAGGTAACGCTATAGCTAAAGTTGTACATATAGGTGATGATAACTACGCTGTTAGAATAACTAAAGAAGCAAAATATGATAAACCTGTAGAATCATTAATTATGGGTTCATTTACTAAATTATTAAAAGTATTATCAGCACTTATTATTCCGATTGGTATTATTTTCTTTATAAGTCAATATACTATTACTGATAATGTATCTGAAAGTATATTTACAACTGTTGCTGCTTTAATTGGTATGATACCTGAAGGACTTATTTTATTAACATCTTCTGTTATGGCAGTAGGAGTAATTAAACTATATAGAGTTAATGTCTTAGTTCAACAATTATACGCAATAGAAACATTAGCTAGAGTTGATGTTATATGCTTAGATAAAACAGGAACTATTACTGAAGGTAAGATGGAAGTTATAAAGACTGTACCTAAAGTTAAAGTTAAGAGTGTTGATCTTAATAATTATTTATCATTATTTAGTTCTTTAAGCCAAGATAATAATCCTACTATGATGGCATTAAAAAAATATTTTAAATCAGGTAAAAAGGACGCAACAAACGCTATTCCATTCTCATCTGATAGAAAATATTCTGCTGTTGAAATAGATGATTATTCACTATATTTAGGTGCTCCAGAAGTTATTGGTGGAGAAAGTACTAAAAAAGATATAGAAAAATATTTGGAAGATTATAGAGTTGTTGCAATCGGTAAAAGAAAAGGTAAACTATCTCACGACTTAAAAGGTATAGATATTCTTGGTTATGCATTATTAGAAGATGTAATTAGACCATCTGCTAAAGAAACTCTTGCTTATTTTAAAAAGTATGATGTACAAGTTAAGATAATATCTGGAGATAATGCTCAAACAGTTACTAAAATAGCTAAAAAAGTTGGATTAAATGATGCTGAAGGAATAAATACAACAGATATGAGTCAAGAAGAATTAGAACAAGTTATTGATAAATATCAAATTTTTGGTAGAGTTAATCCAGTACAAAAAAAATGGATTGTATCTTATTTAAAAAGAAAAGGTCATACTGTTGCTATGACTGGTGATGGAGTTAATGATGTATTAGCTCTAAAAGAGTCTGATTGCGCTATTACTATTAAAAGTGGAACTGATGCTGCAAGAAATGTATCTCAATTAATATTATTAAATGATGATTTTAATTCAATACCTAATATTGTTAAGGAAGGAAGACAAACAATTAATAATGTAGAAAGAAGTGCATCCCTTCTATTAGTTAAAACAATATATACGATATTATTAATATTATTTAGTACTATAGTACCTCAAAAGTATTTCTTTATACCTATTCAATTAACTTTTATAACAACATTTACTATAGGTACCCCATCATTTATTCTTGCTCTTGAAAGCAATGATGAATTAGTTAAAGGTAATTTCTTATTAAAGATACTTGCAAAAGCATTACCTACTTCACTTACTGTATTATTTAATATAATTCTTGTTACAGCATTTTCAAATCTATTTAATTTATCATATGAAATACAAAGTACTATCAGTGTATATATAACAACTATTACAGGACTTATCTACTTATATAAGATATGTACTCCATTTACTAAATTAAGAGGAATTGTATTCTTTGGTATGTTATTTGGATTTATGACTTGTATCTTATCACTTCCTGATTTCTTTAGCTTAACAAGTATTAATTACACTACTCTATTGATTACATTTGTATTAGCGTTAGATTCTATCTATATATATAGAGTATTAAATTATCTATTTAGTAAATTATTTAATAAAATAGATAAAAATATTAAAATAGAAGAAACTTTATATGACTAAAAAAGAATAGACATTTGTCTATTCTTTTATAATGTATAATCATTATCTTTAACATCTAACCAGTTAATAAAGTTAATATAGTAAATAATATAATTAACTACAGCCCAAGCTAATTCAACAACAATTATTGCAATAATAATATCTGAAACAAAAGCAAAATCAGTTTTAGCTATTTCACTTAAACTACCATAAAATCCACTTATAAATCCTAATCCGAAAAAGCAAGTAACAAGAATAACTAAAGAAACTGTAATCTCATTTCTTATATCTTTTCCAAAATGAGTTTTATTAAACTTTGCTTGTTCTTTTTTTCTTTGGTCTTTTGTCATATCATAATAATTTTTCTTTCTATTTGGCATAATCAACACTCCTTCTATTATAAATATAACACACTTTTTCTACTTTTTAACTTCAATTGGATTAACATGTACAATTGTTAAGTAAATTTTTGGTAAACTAGTTATTTGGTTTTCTAATTTATCAGCTATTTCATGAGATTTAAACGTAGATAGTTTCCCATCTACAAATATTGTAATAGATACTTGAAATAAATTACCAACTGGAGTTGTATTTAAATGTTGATATTTAATTATATCTTTATTAGAATTAACTATTTTAATAATTTCTTTAATACTTTCATCATCTATTCTTTTATCCATTAATACATCATATGCTTCTTTAAATATAGAATATCCAGTTATAAATATAATAAATGATATAATTAGACCTACTATAGAATCTATTACAAAAACATTAAATAAAGCAAAAATACTAGATATTAAAGTTAGTGTAGTTAATAATATGTCGTTTCTATGATCACTACTTAAAGAATTCATTAATAAATTATCATATTTAGTAGCTAATTTTTTAGTATACAAATAAAGAAAGAATTTAATAAATATATTTATAATACATATAATGGTTATTGAGATATTAAAACTATATTGATAATTAGTAAACAAACCTTTAAAAGAACTAGATAATAGTTTTATAGAGCATAAAATCATAATAAGACTCATTATCATAGAAAATATGTATTCTGCTTTACCATGACCTAAATGGTGATCTTCATCACTTGGTTGGGAACTTATTTTATTTCCTATAATTGACATAATACTATTAAACGAATCAGAAAGGCTGTTAAAAGCGTCAGAAAGCATAGCGTTTGAGCCAGTTATTATTCCCACGATACTTTTTATTATTGCAAGCAAAACGTTCCCTAATAGGCTTAAAACGCTTCCTAAATGTATTTCTTTGTATTTCACATTAATCACCTAGATAATTATAAGAAAAATAAACATATATGTAAATAACACATAACTAAAAAAAAGAGATTATATAAATCTCTTAGTATTAATAAATATAAATAAAATCAATGAAAACATAATAATATTTATAAAAATAGCAACTCTTTTTATTGTATTAACACCAGTATCAGGGTTAATAATATCCTTTATTTCTGAAAAACTAACTTTAATTAAAACATCATTAGCAGGCATTTCAAATGTATAATAATCTCCTTCTTTTACAATTGCTATGTCCATTAATTCATTAGTATCCTTATTTAATATTGTTATAGTATCAACTTCATAACCTATTTTTGGATCAATTGCAAATTTAACTTTTTGATTTCTTTCTACTACTTCTCTTTTTATTGCTACTTCATCATTTTCTGTATAAACATTATAATCTTCTAATTTCTCTCTATAAGTTACTTTAATATTAATATCTTTGTTTGGCATTTTAAAACTAAAGTTATTATCTGGCAAATCAAATTCATAATTAAGTCTATTACCATTCTTATCAGTAATAATTATTTCATCAATAGTTAATCCTTCTTTATCTTGTGTTTTAAATTTAACAAGTTCTCCTTCTTCATATTTACTATTCTCTAATGTTATTTCTTCACTTAAACTTGTTACATCATATGAAGGAAATGTTGTTAATATATATGGATTATTAACAGTACCATTTCCAGAATTAATTAACGTACTATTCTTAACAGCTAAATATGGTCTTACACCAGCACTATATAAAATTGTATTTTCATTAATAGTTCCTTTAGTATTTGGATACATTATTTTCCAACTAACATATGGAGTCATTGCCCAATAAGAAACACCAGTATAAATAAATGGTAAATTTTCATGTTCAGTGGAATTTTCTGTTTTTAACTTTCCACCAGCATAAGTTAATTCATCTGCACTTATCAACGCTACAGGATATTTTAAATATCCATTACCATCAGGATTATCTACAGTATAACTATATTCTTTCTTACAATTAATACTTGGACCTGTTCCTCCAGTATTCAATCTATATCTTGCAACATAAGTATTAGTTTCATCTTTTTCTATGTCGTTACAAAAAACAGCATCTTCTAATTGATTTTCAAATGCAGAAAAATTATTTTCAAACCATAAATCAACTTGTTCTTTAATAACTGAATCATGTCTTTCACCATTTTCCAGATATGTATAACCTAAATATAATTCTTCATTAGCTTTACCAAATTTACTTTTTAATACATGATATGTTGATTTATCAGCACTACATTTACCATTAGTAGATACTCCAGCATACAATAAATATAATCCACCTTTAGTAGTACTTCTAATTATTTGAAAACAATTATTATTTAAAACAACAAAGTTATTATCTATATTCCCTCTAAAGTATATAATTGGATATTCATTGTTCTTAGTATCATTAATCATATATATACCTTTTCCATTAGTATTAATGCTTTCACCCGGCATATTACTAGATGGTATATTAAAGTTTATTCCACTATCTGATACACTTGAATTTTTTAAAACATCATACAATTTTTGACTTTCAGCATTTACTTTTAATACCGAAAAAGAACATAAAAAAATAATAAGTATTAATAATTTTTTCATTCTACTCACCTATTATATTTATCTCATATTTTTACTTTTTTTACAATAAAAAAAGAACTGATGTTCTTTATATTTTTTAATGGTGGAGCCGGGGAGAATTGAACTCCCGTCCGAAATCAATCAATTATAAGCTTCTACAAGTTTAGTTAACTAATATATTTCATTATAAGAAAAACTAATTAACGAATTATCTTATAACTAGTTTAGTAATATTCATTATTACTCCTAAACAAAATAATAATATATCTTGTTTAAATGAACCCTATTTATTTCCAACAAGCAAGAAATAGTAGAGTGTACGCCGTTATATTATTAGGCAAAAGCAACAGCTTGGCGAGAACCAAACATGTTAGCTAGTACAGTTTTTACTTTGTTTCCGTTTATATTTAGGAATGCATTTAAAGATTGCCATCTACTTGCTACTTACATCGGTCCAATCCCGTCGAAACCAGAACGACCCCATGTACATGAATATTACCATATTTTATTAATAAAATCAAATATATGCACTTAAAAAGACATCTTAACGATGTCTTATCTTTTTAATTCTTTTTCTATTTTTCTCTTTATATCTCTTTCTTTTATAGTTTCTCTTTTATCATAATTCTTCTTACCTTTTGCAAGTCCAAGTAAAACTTTAGCATAACTATTTTTAAAATATACTTTTAAAGGAACTAATGTATAACCTTCTAATTTAATTTTATTATTTATTTTATTTATTTCTTTCTTATGCATTAATAGTTTTCTTGTTCTAGATTCATCATGATTAAAGATATTACCTTCTTTATAATGAGAAATAAACATGTTAAGTAAGAATAATTCTCCATTTCTTACAATGGCATAGCTATCTGATATATTACAACTACCTGATCTTATTGATTTTATTTCTGTTCCAGTTAAAACTATACCACATTCATATTCTTCTTCTATAAAATAATCATGTCTTGCTTTTCTGTTTAAAATTTCCATATTATTTCTCCAAACTTTTTACTTTAATTTTGCTATCCATACTTGTCATTCTTTCTTTCAAAGTATTATACGTCTTTTTATAATTAGGGAAAATATTAGCATTTAAATCTTTATATGGATATACTTTATATCCTTTTAAAGTAGACTTATTTCTATAAGTATAAGTAAAATCCGCTGTAGCATTTTCAATACTTATAGTAGATTCACCTGTTTTTGTATCTACTTTTTTAACAATATCAGCACTCATTAATAAGCCACTTAATTGTTCATCAGTTCTTTGAGCTGAAATGAAATTACCCAATGAATATATAACTAATGTATTATCTATATATTCTGCTGGTTCTATTACGTGAGGATGAGCACCTATTACGATATTTACTCCTAAAGACGCTAAGTATTTAGCAATATTTTTTTGTTCTTGAGTAACACCAGTATTATATTCAACACCCCAGTGCATTGCAACCATTATTACATCTGTTTTATCTTTTACTTTATCAATATCTTTTTTTACATTAGCTTCACTATACCAATTAACATAATAATCATTAGGCATAGGTATTCCATTAGTAGTTGTAGTATATGAAAGCATTGTATATTTAATTCCATTCTTTTCAAAGATTTGAATATCATCTTTTTCTTTTTGAGAAGTCGCACTTCCATTTACCATGATATCTTTATGACTATTCCAATATTTACGAGAATTTACAATGGCATTTTTACCTCTGTCTAAAGTATGGTTATTGGCAAGACTTACAATATTAAATCCTGTATCTATCATTGCATCTCCTACTTCTTGTGGAGAATTAAATCTAGGATAAGTTGAAACACCTATTTCAGTACCACCTAGAATACTTTCTTGATTATAATAAGCTAAGTCAAATTTAGAAATAACTGGTTTCATACTAGATAGCTTTGGATAGAAATTATATTTTCCTCCACTATATGCATCTTTATATACAGCTGAATGAATTAAACAGTCACCTACCATAGCAATAGATAACTTGCTAGTTTTAATTGGGTAAACTTCTCCACTAACATTAAGTGATGCTTTATCTGCAACAGTTATTTTATTTTTACTAAATAATGCAGTACTTACTACTAAAACAACCAAAAATATAAATAAATACAAATATTTAATTGCTGTTTTCTTTACTCTTCTCTTTCTTCTCGCCATTTTTGTCCCCACCTTTAACTAATTCAAAATCAATTGATCTATCTTCTTTAGATGCTGCTATACATTTAACATTTACTTTTTCACCTAAAGAATATCTCTTTTTCGTTTTTTTATCTATAAGAATTTGTAATTTCTCATCATATATAAAATAACCATCAAGTTCTGTTATATGTACTAATCCTTCAACTAAATTAGGTAATTGTACAAACATACCAAAATTAGCAAGTCCAGTAATAATACCTTCAAATTCTTCACCAATATGATCCATCATATATTCAGCCATCTTCATATCTTCAACATCTCTTTCACAGTCTACTGATTCTCTTTCCATTTCTGAAGCATGATCCGCAAGTTCTGGAAGTATTGCTTCCCACTTTCCGACTGTTTCAGGATCTATTTGATTTTTAAATAAATATGTTCTTAATAATCTATGAACAGTTGTATCAGGATAACGTCTAATAGGCGATGTAAAATGAGTATAACATTTACTAGCTAATCCATAATGCCCTAAGTTTTCTGGATAATAAACAGCTTTTTGCATACTTCTTAATAATTGAGTTGCTAAAATCTTGTAGTTTTCATTATCCTTAAGACTATATAATAGATTTTGCATTGCTTTAGGACTTACATCTCTTATATTAGCGTTAACTTGTATTCCAAGTCCTGATAAATAATCCAAATATGCTTTAATTTTTTCTTCTTTAGGTTTTTCATGTATACGATATATAAATGGTAAATTCATATAGAAGATATGGGTAGCTACACATTCATTAGCGCAAATCATAAAATCTTCTATCATATTTTCTCCACGACCACGTTCTCTTAGAACTAAATCAGTCGGATGACAATTCTCATCTACCAATATCTTAACTTCATCTACATCAAAATTAATATAACCTCTTCTATCTTTATCTTTCCTGATTATTTGAGATAACTTATCCATTTCTTTAAGTTTTTTTGCAAACTCTTCATATCCTTCTGGAATTTCATTATCTTCAATTACTTTATTAACTTTTTTATAAGTCATTTGAATACGTGATTTTATTACACTTTCAAATATTTCATAATCAACCGTTTTTCCGTTCTTATCTATTTCCATTACACATGATATAGCAAGTCTTTCTACATTAGGATTTAACGAACAAATTCCATTTGATAACTTATGTGGATACATTGGTATAACTCTATCTACTAGATAAACACTAGTACCTCTTTCATATGCTTCTTTATCTAATGCACTACCTTCTTTAACATAATAAGATACATCTGCAATATGTACACCCAATCTATAATTACCATTTGGAAGTTTATCAAGTGAAATTGCATCATCTATATCTTTAGTGTCATCTCCATCTATTGTAAATATCATTTCTCCAGTTAAATCTCTTCTTCCAACTTTATCTTTTTCAGATATTTCTTCAGGTATATCTGGAAGTTCAGCTAATGTTTCATCATAGAATGTATCTCTAATATTATAATTATATACTATAGATAATATATCTACTCCTGGATCATTTTTATGACCTATTATTTTATCTAATTCTACATAATATTTATCTTCAGCAATTTTATCTTTTAAAGTAACTAAAACTTTATGTCCATCTACTACACCTAAATTATCTTTGTCACTTTTAATAATTAGATCTAATTTAACTTTTTTATCATCTGGAATTACATGTATTCCATCATTTTTTATTAAAACTTCACCTACAAAAGTGTTTAAATCTCTCTTTATAACTCTAACCACTCTACCTTCAAGTCTTCCATCATTATCTCTATCTGATACTTCTATAACAACAGTATCTCCTTGAATGGCTCCGTTCATATCTTTAGATGAAATATATACATCTTCCATATCTTTAACAGAAACAAAACCAAATCCCTTTTTATTAACTTCTAAAACTCCCTTTTTTAATGGACTTTTGTCAAATAACATATATCTATTTTTATTAGAACAATATATATCTCCATTTTCTTCTAATTCTCTTAATACATCTAAGAACTCTTTTGTTTCTTCTATAGTTTTAAGATTTAATTTTTGGTTAATTTCATCTACTGTTAAAGCTTTATTTGATTCATTTAATATTGCTAGTATCTTATTTTCCATATCGCACCTCTATTATATTATATAATAAATACCTTTAAATATCTATTTAATGTAAAAAAAAAGACTTTTTAAAGTCTACATAAATTCCATTATTAAACTAACAGCGAAGAAAATAATTCCAAGAGCAAGAGTTAATCTACTAATAAATAATTCTGTTCCTCTTTCTTTTCTTTGACTAAATAAATCTGCTTCTCCAGATAGTAATTGTGAAGCATCTTCTGCTTTGTTACTTTGTAATAATACTATTGCTATTAGGGCTATTGAAATAAGAATCATAAATACCTTCATAATATCCCTCCTCCACTTCTAATAATCTAACATATTTAAATAAAAAATGCAAATAATAATAAGTAAATTGTATATCAAAGTTAAAATTATATGTTATAATACTAATATATGGAGGGGTAGATATGAAGGTAGTGCGTTTAAACCCTGAATCTTTCGATAGATATATTGCAAGTATAAATTACAATTGCTACTATCAATGTGCTGGTTATGGTAAACTTTTATCTATGTTTGGATTAAAAGAAGATTACTTGGGTTTTGAACACAATGGACAACTATTAGGTGCTCTACTGATTTTCAGTAAACCTATGTTTATGGGATTTAAATACGGTTATGCTCCTCGTGGAGTAATTCTAAATTATGGTAATCAACAATTAGTAAGAGACGCTATGAAAGAATTAAAATCTTTCTTATCAAAAGATAAATATTTATTATTTAAAATGGATCCATTAATAATATCATCAAAAAGAGATAGACATGGTAATGTCTTAGCTAAAAATAATAATATAAACGTAGTTTTAAAAACACTTACAGATTGTGGATTTACTCATTGTGGATTCAATTATTATTTTGAAGCAGTTAAGCCTAGATGGGAAGCAGAACTCGATTTAAGAAATAATGCCCAAACTTTATTTAAAAACTTATCAAAACAAACAAGGAACAAACTAAGAAAAGCAACTAGAAATGGTGTAGAAGTATATAATGATAAAAGTACTAGTTTTGAATCAATTTATGATCTAATTAAAGATAAAGATACTGTTAATCTTCAATATTATGAATCATTAAGAAAAATATTTGGAGATAACTGCGAATTGTATTACGCAAGATTAAACACTGCACAATATGTTGAAAGTACAAAACATGCTTATGAAAAAGAAATGGAATTAAATGATTATTTAACTAATATAATTCAAAACGATGGATATAAAGGTAAAAACTTAAGTATAATTCTTAACAAAAAAATGGAATCAGATAAACTATTAAGTTCATATAAAAAACATATGGTAGAAGCAACTGCTTTATTAAGAGATTATCCAGATGGATTAATAGTTGGAGTAACTGTAACTTTAAAATTTAAAAACAAAATATTCTTAATAGTAGAAGGATATGATAGTAGATATCCAAATCTTTGTGCAACATATTTAACTAAATGGAAAATTATAGAAAAATATGCTGGATCAAATGTTCATTACTTTAACTTAAACGCTATAGCAGGGGTATTTGATAGAAATCAAAATAAATATAAAGGTTTAAATGAAATGAAATTTAGTTATAATGCATATGCATATGAATATATTGGAGAATTTAACTTAGTTGTTAACAATGCTATATATACAATTTATAAAAATGTTAAAAAATAAGAAGAACAAAATTGTTCTTCTTTTAATATAAATAAAAAAGCTTCATTAGAAGCTTTTTATTTTAATTATTCAATAATGTTAGTTACGTTTCCAGCACCAACTGTTCTTCCACCTTCACGGATAGAGAACTTAGTTCCATTTTCAAGAGCAATTGGGTGAATTAATTCAACAGTAAGTTCAACATTATCTCCTGGCATAACCATGTCAGTTCCTGCTGGTAATTCAATTACACCTGTAATATCAGTTGTTCTGAAATAGAATTGTGGTCTGTAATTTGCAAAGAATGGAGTATGACGTCCACCTTCTTCTTTAGTTAAAACGTATACTTGAGCGCTGAATTTTTTGTGAGGTGTAACACTTCCTGGTTTAGCAAGAACTTGTCCACGTTCAACTTGTTCACGAGAAATACCACGTAATAAGATACCAGCATTATCTCCTGCTTCAGCATAGTCTAATTGTTTTCTGAACATTTCGATTCCAGTAACAACACTCTTTTGAGTATCTTTGATACCAACGATTTCAACTTCTTCGTTAAGTCCAATCTTTCCTCTTTCAACACGTCCAGTAACAACAGTTCCACGTCCAGTGATTGTGAATACATCTTCAATACTCATTAAGAATGGTTTGTCAGTATCACGTTCTGGAGTTGGAATCCATTCATCTACAGCATCCATTAATTCATCGATAGCTGGAACATATTTTTCATCACCTTCAAGAGCTTTAAGAGCAGATCCTTTGATGATTGGAGTTTTGTCTCCTTCGTATCCGTATTCGTTTAATAATTCACGAACTTCTTCTTCAACTAATTCGATCATTTCTGGGTCATCAACTTGGTCACATTTGTTTAAGAATACAACCATTCTTGGTACTCCAACTTGACGAGATAATAAGATATGTTCACGAGTTTGTTGCATTGGTCCATCTGTAGCAGCAATAACTAAGATAGCTCCATCCATTTGAGCAGCTCCAGTGATCATGTTTTTAACATAGTCAGCATGTCCTGGACAGTCAACGTGTGCATAGTGACGTTTGTCAGTTTCATATTCAACGTGAGCAGTGTTAATTGTAATTCCACGTTCTCTTTCTTCTGGTGCTTTGTCGATATTTGCATAATCAACGAATTCAGCTCCACCTTTTTCTGCTAATCTTTTAGTAATAGCAGCAGTTAATGTTGTTTTACCATGGTCTACGTGTCCGATAGTACCAATGTTAACATGTGGTTTACTTCTATTAAATTTTTCTTTTGCCATTTTTATTTCCTCCTTTTTTCATTACTACTTTATTTTATCTAATAATTGAATAATTATCAACTATTTTATTTTAAATAAAAGGCAAACTTATTTTATATTAATTTCCACTTTTTTTAATAATATCTTCAGCAATATTCTTAGGAACTTCTTCATAATGATCAAATGTCATAATAAAGTTTCCTCTTCCTTGGCTGTTACTTCTTAATGAAGTAGCATATCCAAACATTTCTGCTAAAGGTACCATAGCTGAAAGTCTAACAGCATTTCCAACGTTTTCTTGACCAAGAGGTTTTCCTCTTCTACTAGTTAAGTCTCCCATTACATTACCAAAATATTCATCTGGTACAGTAACATCAACTTTCATTATTGGTTCAAGTAATACTGGATTACATTTATTTTTAGCTTCTTTAAGGGCATAACTAGCAGCAACCTTAAATGAGTTTTCATTAGAGTCTACTTCATGGTAAGAACCATCATGTAATGTTGCTTTAATATCGATCATTGGATATCCAGCAACGATTCCACTTTCCATAGCATCTTGTAATCCTTTATCTACAACTGGAATATATTCTCTTGGAACAACTCCACCAACAACTTCATCAACGAATTCATATCCTTTACCTGGATTTGGTTCAAATTTAACCCAAACATGTCCATATTGTCCACGTCCACCAGATTGTTTGATATATTTTCCTTCACAGTCTCCTGCTTGTTTAATAGTTTCACGATAAGCAACTTGTGGTTGACCAATATTAGCTTCAACTCCAAATTCTCTTCTCATTCTATCTACTAATACGTCTAGGTGTAGTTCACCCATTCCAGCAATAACTGTTTGTCCAGTTTCATGATCTGTTGATACTCTAAATGTTGGATCTTCTTCAGCAAGCTTTTGAAGAGCAACACCCATCTTATCTTGATCAGCTTTAGATTTAGGTTCAACAGCTAATTGAATAACTGGTTCTGGGAATTCCATAGATTCAAGAATAACTGGTTTCTTCTCGTCACATAAAGTGTCTCCAGTAGTAGTATTTTTAAGTCCTACTGCAGCAGCTATATCTCCTGTATATACATCAGATATTTCAGTACGATCATTAGCATGCATTAATAAGATACGTCCAATTCTTTCTTTTGCATCTTTAGTAGAATTTAATACATAAGATCCACTACTTAAGTGTCCTGAATAAACTCTGAAGAAAGTTAAACGTCCAACGAATGGATCTGTCATAACTTTAAATGCTAAAGAACTAAATGGTTGATCATCAGAAGGTTTTCTATCTTCTTCTTCACCTGTTTTAGGATTAGTTCCTTTAATTGATTCAACATCAAGTGGTGATGGTAAATAATCAATAATAGCATCTAGTAATGGTTTAATTCCCATATTTCCTAAAGCAGTTCCGCACATAACTGGGAAGAATTCTACATCTAGAGTTCCTTTTCTTATAGCTTTTTTAATTTCTTCAGCTGTAACTTCTTGTCCTTCTAGATATTTGTTCATTAATTCTTCATCAAACATAGAAACTGTTTCAATTAAATCGTTTCTTTTTTCTTCAACGATTGCTTTTAAATCTTCAGGTATTTCAATCTCTGTTGCTTCTTCTTGTTCAGTTCCATCAAATTCATAAGCCTTGTTGGTTACTAAATCAACAACACCATGGAATTCATTTTCAGCTCCGATTGGCCATTGAATTGGTTTAGCATTAACTCCAAGACGAGAATCAATAGTCTTTAATGTATATTCAAAATTAGCCCCCATTTTATCCATCTTATTTGCAAAGATTAATCTAGGTACTTTAAATTCTGTAGCTTGTCTCCAAACAGTTTCTGTTTGAGGTTCAACTCCAGCTTGAGCATCTAACAATGCAATTGCTCCATCTAGTACTCTTAAACTACGACTAACTTCAACTGTGAAATCTACGTGACCTGGAGTATCGATAATGTTATAACGATATCCTTTCCAGTAAGCAGTAGTTGCAGCTGATGTAATTGTAATTCCACGTTCTTTTTCTTGCTCCATCCAGTCCATTTGTGACTCACCTTCATGAGTTTCACCAATTTTATGAATTTTATGAGTAAGGAATAAGATACGTTCAGTACAAGTTGTCTTACCTGCATCGATATGAGCCATAATACCAATATTTCTTGTATTTAATAAAGATGTATCACGTGCCATATACTATCTCTCCTTTCTACCAACGATAGTGAGCAAATGCTTTATTAGCTTCTGCCATTCTATGTGTATCTTCACGTTTTTTAACTGCTCCACCTGTTCCGTTTGAAGCATCTATTAATTCATTAGCTAGATTTTCAGCCATACCATGACCTCCTCTAGATCTTGAATATTGTACTAACCAACGAAGAGCTAAAGCTTGTCCTCTAGCAGGTGTAACTTCGATTGGTACTTGATAGTTTGATCCACCTACTCTACGAGATTTAACTTCAAGTTGTGGTGTAATATTTTCCATAGCTTGAGTGAAAACTTCCATTGGATCTTTTCCAGTTTTCTCTTTAATCATATCGAATGATTTATATAGAATAGTTTGAGCAACACCTTTTTTACCATCTAACATAATTGTATTAACTAATTTAGTTATAACTTTTGAATTATATATTGGATCTGGTAAAACGTCTCTTTTTACTGCACGTCTTTTACGCATAATATATCCTCCTTTCTTAAATTATTATATTTTTATTTTTTAGGTTTTTTAGCACCATATTTACTACGAGCTTTTTTTCTATCTTTAACACCAGCAGTATCTAATGTACCACGAATGATATGATAACGTACTCCGATTAAGTCCTTAACACGTCCACCACGAATTAAAACAACGCTATGTTCTTGTAAGTTATGTCCAATTCCAGGTATATAGCAAGTTACTTCTGTACCATTACTTAAACGTACACGAGCATATTTACGAAGTGCTGAGTTTGGTTTCTTAGGTGTCATAGTTCCAACACGAGTACATACTCCACGTTTTTGTGGTGAAATTTGTATTGTTCTTTTCTTTTGTACACTATTTAATCCAAATCTTAAAACTGGTGATTTTGGTTTTCTAACTTTATTACCTCTACCTTTTTTAACTAATTGATTAATTGTAGTCATATAAAATAAGTTCTCCTTTCTCTACACACTTCCGGGTGTGTCATAATATATATTAAATATAAATTTTGCATAGCAAAATCCCATTTAACAAACATGAATAATATATCATTAAGATATTTATAAGTCAATACAAAAAAGAAAAATTGTGATATAATATTGGGCAAGAGGTGAATTTATGGAAAAAAAGGAATTAAAAGAAAAATCTAAAGGTCTAATAAGTGAATTTAAAGAATTTATCTCAAGAGGAAATGTTCTTGACTTAGCAGTTGGAGTTATTATAGGTGGTGCCTTCAGTAATATCGTTACAGCATTTACTTCTATATTAACTGATTTACTAGGAGCTATTCTTGGAGGAATTAATTTCAAAGGATTAAGTTTCACTGTTGGTAAATTAACAGTTAACTACGGATTATTTATCCAAGCAGTATTTGATTTCCTTGTAATTGCTTTATGTATCTTTATCTTTATTAAAGTAATAAATAAAGTAATTAGAAAGAACAAAGAAGAAGAAGCTACAGAGACTATTAAACCAGAAAACACTCAATTATTAGAAGAAATTAGAGACCTTTTAAAAGACCAAAAACAAAAAAAGAAGTAGAATACTTCTTTTTTTTATGCTATAAAACTTGAATTTAACCGACTCATACCATAACCAACTATTAATATGAAAAGGAAAAATATAGCTAAAAAGATCAAGAATTGAATCATACCCCAACCTTTATTATTAAGTTTCATAACATCACCTTGTATTCATTATACAATATAAAAGAAAAAAAGGTAAATATTTTTACCTTTTATTCCATAAATTCATCTTCTAATTTGTCTAATGGTTCTTCATCTACAAATTGAGATGCAAGTTCATATTCTACATTTCTATATTTCTTAATTCCAGTTCCTGCTGGTATCAATTTACCAATAATAACATTTTCTTTTAATCCTTCTAGATTATCTGTTTTACCTTTAATTGATGCTTCAGTAAGAATTCTTGTAGTTTCTTGGAATGAAGCTGCAGCAAGGAAGGAATCAGTTCCTAGAGATGCCTTTGTAATTCCAAGTAATACTGGAACTCCTGTAGCTGGTTTCTTACCTTTAATTATTACTTCTTTATTTCCTTCAATGAAGTCACGATAATTAACTAATAATCCTGGTAAGAATAATGTATCTCCAGAAGTACTTATTCTAATCTTAGAAATCATACGTCTAGCTATAATTTCAACGTGTTTATCAGAAATATCAACACCTTGACTACGATATACACCTTGAACTTCTTTTAAGATATATTCTTGAGTAGTTAATGGATCTGTTACAGCAAGTAATTCTTTAGGACTTATAGCTCCCTCAGTTAACTTATCTCCTGCGTGTACTTCATTTCCAACTTCTACTCTTAATTTAACTCCATAATTTGTAGAATGTTCTTTAGTTTCATTGGCATTTTTAATAGTAATTTTATATTTACCATGAGCTTCATCAATCTTAGTAACTTTTCCATCTATTTCAGCAATAGTAGATTTTCCTTTTGGTATACGAGCTTCAAACAATTCTTGAACACGAGGTAAACCTTGAGTAATATCTTCTCCACCTGCAACTCCACCATTGTGGAATGTACGCATTGTAAGTTGTGTTCCTGGTTCTCCAATTGCTTGAGCTGCCATAACACCTACTGCTTCACCAATTTCTGCTATATTACCTGTTGCTAAATTACGTCCATAACATTTTTGACATACTCCATTAACTGTATTACAAGTTAAGCATGTTCTAATTTCTACTTCAGTAACTCCGGCATCGATAATCTTATCAGCTAAAGATTCAGTAATATAATCTAATTTTTCACAAATAACTTGTTTAGTTTCAGGATTAATTACTTTCTTATTACAATATCTTCCTACTATACGGTCATATAGTTTTTCAATAACTTCTCCTGTTTTATCATTAACGAAATCACGAACAACTACACCATTTTCAGTTCCACAATCTTCTTCACGAACAATAATGTTTTGAGATACATCAACTAAACGTCTTGTTAAGTATCCAGAGTCAGCTGT
>CAZOBH010000003.1:84407-91873 GCA_964578175.1 uncultured Clostridium sp. | reverse complement strand
GGAATGGATAACCGCTGAAAGCATCTAAGCGGGAAGCCAACTTCAAGATGAGTTTTCCCATTTTTTATAAAGTAAGATCCCATGTATACAACGTGGTTGATAGGCTGGAGATGGAAGCATAGTGATATGTTGAGTTGACCAGTACTAATAGATCGAGGATTTAATCATATTTGTTTAATTTGATTAGGTCAACACATTATCTTAGTTTTCAAAGAATTATTCTATATAAATTTATCAAAATATATTGGTGATTATGACAGAGGTGGTACACCTGTTCCCATTCCGAACACAGAAGTTAAGCCCTCTAGTGCCGAAGATAGTTTATGCGAAAATAGGTCATTGCCAATATTTTTTTTTGCAATAAAATCCATGTATATGGATTTTTTTTCTTTTTTATGTTATAATATGCTCATTGTGAGGGGGTATTATGAGCGCAAGAAGAATATCGGATACATATATTTCTGAGTACGAAAGAACAACAGATACTGAATTTACTACTTTCGTTAAACCTGAAGTTTATGTTCCTGAAAATTTTATTTCTAATCTAAGAGTATATTTCAAATCAGTTGTTTTAAAATCTGATAATGTTTTTATTGTGGGACATAATGAACCCGATCTTGATTCTATTGGTTCTGCAGTAGGTTTATCTTATGCTGCTTCAATGATTCGTAATGGAGGTTTAATACCTCGTCTTCAAATACCAGGTGGTGTCTATATAGTTCAAAATGATCCAGACTTTAGACTAGATTCAAGTGTTAGAAGATTAATAGATGATAAATTTTCTACTGAACATGGTGATGTACACATTCGTTTTATAAATAAGAGAAAATGTCTTGAACTTTTAACAGGAAATGATTCATTAATTGTTACAGATGTTAACCAAAAATATAGAATTTCTTTAGGTGGCGATCTAGAATCATTTAAAAAAGTATTAGTAATTGATCATCACAATGTTAATTCTAATACTATACCTCAAGAGGAAGCTATGCACTTTATTGACCCATCTAGATCAAGTGCTTCTGAAATAGTATTTAATCTATTAGAAAGTCTAAAATTGAGAATTTCACCTGATATAGCAACAGCTCTTTTATCTGGAATAATTTTGGATACTGATAATTTAGCTCCATCGTTAAGAACTGATAATTTAATGATTGCTGTAGCTAATTTAATGAAACAATATAAAGCTGATTCTGCTTATGTTTCAAGCATTTCTAGATCAGATTTTTTTACTGACATGGATATATATAGAGTTATACTTAAGAACATGGTTCCAGCTTTAGGTGTTGTTTATGATTTCAGTATAGAAGATGAAATACCAGAAGTTGATAAATTGGACCCAATATCAGTTAGAGATACATTGGCAATTGTAATTGATGAAGAAAGAACATCTAAAGTAAAACTTTCTAAAGTAGCTAATGCTTTAAGAGAATATGCTGGATTAACTTTTTCAATTGGTGAAATTGATGATGATATTATAAGCATTCATTGTAGATCTAATGGAAAATATGATGCTGGTCAAATAATGGAAAGATTTGGCGGTGGTGGTAGCACAAAGATGGCTAGTGCTCAAATTGAAAAAAGAGATGAGTCAACAATTAGAGAAACAAGAGAAAAAATATTAACAATGACACCTAATTGTCATAAAATTGAGAAAACGTTTTAAAACTTTTAAAAGAGATTGTCTAGTCTCTTTTTTATTTGCTATAATGGAATAGGTGATTGAGATGGTAGAAAAGATAAATTCATATGATATTAACGATACAATAGAGTTAGCTCAAAACATTGAATCTGAAAAATTCCCAAATATGGTTATTTGTTTGTATGGAGATCTAGGTAGTGGTAAGACTGTATTTGCAAAAGGTTTTGCTCAAGCATTAGGTATTAAAGAAGATGTAACTTCACCTACTTTTACAATTATTAAAGAATATACATCAGGAGAACTTCCTTTATACCATATGGATGTATATAGATTAGATGGTAAAGTAGATGGAATTGGAATAGATGAATATTTCACTAAGGGAGGAGTAACAATCATTGAATGGGCAGATATGATAGAAGATGATCTACCAGAAGAAAGATTGGATATTAAGTTTAAAATTACAGATGAAGATACAAGAATAATTAAGATTATACCTAGAGGTAAAAAGTACGAAGATATTTGTGGAGTTATAGTATGAAAATTTTATATGTAGATACTACATCAAATTATTTATACACAGGTGTTGTTGAAAATAATGAAATATTAGGTCAAGTAAAAAAAAGATTCGATCATGAATTATCAACTATGGCTTTAGCAACAATAGTAGATATGTTAAATGATATCGATGTGAAACCAAATGATATCGAAAAAATTATATTAGTAAATGGTCCAGGAAGTTTTACTGGGTGTAGAATTGGTATTACTATTGCTAAAGTATATTCATGGGCATTAAATATACCAATTTCTTTAATTTCTAGCTTAGAAGCTATGTCAACAATTAAAACTGATTGTGATTTTGTTGTACCAATTATAGATGCTAGAAGAGAATATGTATATTCGGGAATCTATGATAATAAAGGAAACTCTATACTTAAAGATCAATATGTTAAAAAGTCAGTTATAGAAACTGCAATAAATAATATGTCTGATAATTTTATTTATATTACAAATGATGATATAGATTTAGATGGAGATATTGTTAAATATGATCCTGATATATTAGAGATTGTTAATAGATATAAAGAAAGAGAAAATGTTAATCCTCACGGAATAGATGCTAACTATTTGAAACTAACTGAAGCTGAGGAAAAACTTAATAATGGAAATGATTGAAATTGTTAATTTTGACGATAATAAATTAATAAATGAACTTCAAGTTATATATAATGAGTTGATAGAACAAAAAAAAGATTTAAAAAATGTTAATAACCCTTTTTTAACTATTTATATCTATAAATTAGATAATAAGATAATTGGTTTTGTAGAAGTATCTAAAATATATGACAGATATGAAATTGATTATGTATATGTTTTAGAGAAATATAGAAAAAATAAAATAGGAACGAAATTAATTAATAAAGTAATTGAAGATGGAAAAAAAGATAACATAAAGAATATTACATTGGAGGTTAATAAAAATAATAATCCGGCTATCGAACTTTATAAAAAAGAAGGATTTATTGAAATTGCAACTAGAAAAGGTTATTATAAAGGAATTGATGGAATTCTTATGGAAAAAGAGATGATTTAATGAAAGATGTTTATATATTAGGAATAGAAAGTAGTTGTGATGAAACAAGTTGTTCAATTGTTAAGAATGGTGAAGTAGAAATTGCAACTGTTATATCAAGTCAAATAGATATACATAAAAACTATGGTGGAGTAGTACCTGAGATTGCAAGTAGAGAACATGTAAAAAATATAACTATGGTAATTGAAGAGTGCTTAACAAAAGCTAATATGAAAATGGATGATATTACAGCTATAGCAGTTACTTATGGACCAGGACTTATAGGTTCTCTATTGATTGGGCTAGAAGCTGCTAAAACATTGAGTTTCATCTATAATAAACCATTAATTCCTGTTCATCATATAGCTGGACATATATATGCAAATAATTTAGTTAAACCTATGAAATTTCCATTATTATGTTTAGTAATAAGTGGAGGACATACAGAACTTGTTTATATGAAGGATCATTTAAATTTTGAAATATTAGGTAGTACTTTAGATGATGCAGTTGGTGAATGCTATGATAAAGTTGCAAGGGTAGTTGGAATTCCATATCCCGGTGGTCCATCAATTGATAGATTAGCATTAGTTGGAAAAGAAGAATATCAATTACCATTACCATTAAATGATAATACATATAATTTTAGTTTTAGTGGACTAAAGAGTGCAGTTATTAATTTAGCACATAATGAAAAACAAAAAGGTAATGAAATAAATAAAGAAAATTTAGCAGCATCATTTCAATCTGTTGTTACTAAGATATTTGAAACAAAAGTAAAAAAAGCAATTGAAGAAAAAGGAGTCAAGTATTTTGTTACAGCTGGAGGAGTTGCAGCTAATAAAGCTATTAGAGACACATTATCAAAGTTATGTGAAGAAAAAGGAGTTGATTATTCATTCCCTGATATAAAATACTGTACAGATAATGGAGCAATGATTGCGGCAGCTGGATATTATTATTATCAAAATAATAGATTTTCAGATTTAATAGTTAATGCAAAATCAAATGATGAATTAATCTAAAATTATGGGGGTAATTATGGTTGATCAAGATAAGTTAAAAGAATCTTTATATAATTATTTAATTAGACAAACAAGAGCAGTGTCTTTAAAAAAACTAACTGTTCTTTTTGACATTAAAGATGAAAGAGAAGAAGAACTTCTTTGCGATGCATTAAATGAATTAATAAATGAAAATAGAGTTGTAGTTGGTAAAAGAGGATTATATCAAGCTTTACCTGAAACAACAGGACCTATAGTTGGTACTATATCAATTAATATGAGAGGAAAAGCATCTCTTATTGGTTCTGGTGTAACTATAAAAAGAGAAGGTTTAAATGGTGCTCTTTCTGGAGATAGAGTATTAATAAAAGGAAGTAAAGATCAACGATATGTTGCCAAAATTTTAAGTCGTACCCAAGATTTGATTACTTGTGAAGTTATAGAAGAAGATGGAGTTAAATATCTTAAACCAATATCATCTAATGAAACTATAAAAGTTAATGTTTCTCCTGAAGAATTAGATGATTTTGTTGATGGAGATAGAATAATAGTTAAATTAAAAGAATCGGATAAAGTATTTAAAAAAGTTTCTCAAAGAAAAATAAAAAAAGGAAAATATACCCCAGAAGAATTAGAACCTGTACACGAAGGTACTGTTCTTAGAAAAGAAGGACATAGAGATGATCCTGATCAACAAATAAAAACTGTTGCTATAAAACATGGTTTTTATTCAACTTATCCAGAAGATGTTGAAGAAGAACTAAAGTCTATTCCTAATGAAGTAACGGAAGAAGAGATGGTTGGAAGGCGTGATTTAAGAAGCCATATTACTTTTACAATTGATGGAAAAGATACTAAAGATATGGACGATGCTGTAGAGATAGAACTATTAGATAATGGACATAAAATTCTTCGTGTTCATATTGCGGATGTATCACATTATGTTAAACCAAATTCTCCATTATTTAACGAAGCTAGAAGAAGGGGTACATCACTTTATATATTAGATAAAGTAGTAGCAATGTTGCCTCATAAATTATCAAATGGAATTTGTTCTTTGAATCCAGGAAAAGATAGACTTACAAAAACTTGTGAAATAGAGTTTGATGAAAACGGAAGAGTTATTAATTCGGAAGTATATAGAAGTGTAATTAGATCAAGAAAGAAAATGAATTATGATGACGTTAATTCGATTCTTGAAGACGGAATTGTTCCAGAAGGATATGAAGATTATAAAGATATACTTATAGAAATGGCTGAACTTGCTAGTATATTAGAAAAGAAAAGTATAAAAAGAGGAAAGATAAATATAGGATCTAATGATGTTAAAACAAAAACAGATGAATTTGGTAGGCTAGTTGAAATTAAACCAAATTATCAAAGAACTGCAGAATCATTAATTGAAAATTTTATGGTTGCTGCCAATGAACAAGTGGCTAAAAAGTTTCATCAACTACCATTTATTTATAGATGTCATAAAGAACCTGATGATATAAGAGTATTTAATGTATTTGATATAGTTAAAAACTTAATACCTAGCATAAGGACGCCAAGAGAAATAACAGGTAAAAAAATAGAAGAGTTTTTAGAATCTATTAGAGATAGAAAAGAGTATAAACCAATTTCTTTTTTGATATTAAGAGCAATGAAAAAAGCAGTATATTCTGATAATAACGATGGCCATTTTGGTTTAGGATTGCTATATTATACTCATTTTACTTCTCCAATTAGAAGATTTTCAGATTTGGTAGTACATAGTTTAATTGATTTGTACATAGATCATAAAGAAAAATTAAATGATAAAGACTTTGTTGATAATCTAGCTAATTTAGTAAGAATAGATGCTGAACAAGCGACAGCTAGAGAATATGAATCAGAGTCTGCTGAAAAAGAAGGGTTAAAACTTGCTTTAGTTGATTATATGGGTGAAAGAATTGGAAATAGTTATATAGCACAAATAATAGGAACAGATAGAAATGGTATGCAAATACTAATAAATGATTGTATAGAAGGTGTTGTTTGTAATAGAGATATCGAGGGTGATGGAAAAGTTAGATATAGTAGTACTTATATGAATATTAGTAAAGGTAGAAATCTATATAATTTAGGTGACTATGTTGAAGTAGAAATGTTGGAAGCAGATAAAGGACATAGTGAAATAAAATTTAGAGCTAAAAGAATTGTTAGTCAAGAAGAAATGGATAAACTAAATACTAAAGGTCGTCAGCTAATAAAATCTTGATTGTTTGACTTTTTTTATAACTTGTGTTATAATACAAAACGTTTTAGGGGGATTAGTATGAAAAAGGTTTTAAAATATTTATTTGCTATTTTAATTGTTATGGCAATTGGATTTGTACCAGCTGTTAATGCAGCACCAAAGACAGTTAAAGTAACAAAAACATTAGTTTCTACTGTTAGTGGTAGAAAAGAAGCAAAATTCGTAACTGCTGATGGACATTACGGATTCTGTATTACACCTGATAAAGTTGGTGCTCCAAGTGGAACAACTTATACTTTAAAAGGGGATTATAATAATGGTGGTATTCTTTACTTAATGAATACTAAATCACAAAGTTCAACTTTAGGATATTTCTCAGTTCAATATGGTATTTGGAAGTATAAAGATAACTTTTTACCTGCAGCAGTAAAGAATCAAACAGGATCAAGTTATTATAAGAATGCCATTAGTTATGCTAATGAAGCAAAAAGTCATAGTAACTATTCAGTTACAAAGCCATCAATTACTGTTTCTGCAAAAACTGGTAAATTAAGTATTACTAGTGATAAGAAATCATATGTATCTGGATATTTATATGCTAAATTAACAGGAGCAACAAAATATACAGTTGCAGCATCTGGAGTAAAAGGTGTTAAAATTCTTGATGCTAATGGAAAAGTAGTTTCTACTTTAAAAAGTGGAGAAAAATTCCGTATTTCAGTTCCAGCTGAAAATGTTACAGCTAGTGGAAAAATAACTGTTAAATATAGTGCAACAGGAACTTATAAAGTATTAAAGAGATATACAACTGGTAATTCAAATCTACAAGATATAGTAGTTCTTTATCCTGAAAGTAAAGTTGTAACTGCAACTACTACTTTAACTGTTACACCTATTAAAAGAGTTTGTGAAAAGTTTAATGGTAAATATTATGGAAGAGATGGATCAGTAGTAACTGAAACAAAATATAAACAAGAATGTTTCAAACACGTATGTGAAAAAGTAGGAGATAAATACTACGGAAAAGATGGA
>CAZOBH010000003.1:0-84307 GCA_964578175.1 uncultured Clostridium sp. | reverse complement strand
AGAAGTTACTGAAACAAAATATAAACAAGATTGTTTCAAACATGTATGTGAAAAAGTAGGAGATAAATACTACGACAAAGAAGGAAATGAAACAACTGAAGCAAATTATAATAAAGTATGTTTCAAACATATATGTGAAATAATTGATGATACACATTATGGAAAAGACGGAGAAGAAGTTAGTGAAGTAGAATATCAACAACAATGTACTACTAACATTTGTAAAAAAGTAGGAGATAAATACTACGACAAAGAAGGAAATGAAACAACTGAAGAAAATTACAATAAAGTATGTTTCAAACATATATGTGAAATGATTGACGATACATATTATGGAAAAAACGGAGAAGAAGTTAGTCAATTAGTATTCCAACAAGAATGTACAACAAACATTTGTAAAAAAGTTGGAGATAAATATTATGGAGTAGATGGTATAGAAGTATCTGCAGAAGTTTATAAAGAACAATGTGTTAAAGTTCCTGATACAGGATTATCATCTACAGGATATACACTAGCTGCTATGTTAGGATTAGTTCTAGTAGGATCTGGTAGTGGATTGATTCTTTATAATAATAAATTTAATAAATAATAAAAACGAGATTAATTAAATCTCGTTTTTTTATATAGTTGACAATAAAATAAAAATGGTGTATCTTTCATATTATGTTTACAACTTGAGTTATATGAATCAATAAATAATTGGTTCTTTTTATTTTGAGGAGGATAAAATGAAAATAACTGAGAAAGAGTTAAATCAAGAAAAAATCTACTTAGGTATTACAATTGATGTCATCCGAGAAAAAATATCAGAATTAGGTCAAGAATTATATGAGCGAGAAGATAAAGTAAAAGAATTTCAGAAGTTCATATGGGATAGTAAAGCAGATATGGACTCAACTGAAATGAAAAGTATAATAAGTCAAAATGATACAGAAATAGCATTAATGCAAAATAAAGCAAAATATTTAACAAAATTATATAGGGTTCAAGATAGTCCTTATTTTGGAGCAATGATTTTTAAACAAAACGATGTTCAAAATAAAATATATCTTGGTATTACACATGTTGAAGATGAAGAAAATGACGTGTATTTAGTAAATGATTGGAGAAGTCCAATTTGTACAATGTATTATGATTATGAACAAGGACCAGCTGAGTACACATCACCTGGAGGAGTAGTTAAAGGAGAAATACTCCAAAAAAGACAATTTAATATTAAGAATGGTGAGATAGTAAGAGTTTTTGATAATAACTTAAATATAGACGATGAACTATTACAAGAAGTTTTGTCAGATTCACAAGGCGACACGATGAAGAATATAGTTAACACTATTCAAAAAGAACAAAATAATATTATTAGAGATATTGAACATAAACATTTAATAGTACAAGGAATTGCTGGATCAGGAAAAACTTCTGTTGCATTACATAGAATTGCATTCTTGTTATATAAAATCAAGAATCTTTCATCAAATAATATTTTAATTTTTTCTCCTAACCAAATTTTTTCTGAGTATATATCAAACGTGCTTCCAGAGTTGGGTGAAGAAAATGCGATTCAAACAACATTCAATGATTTTTTAGCAAGTTATGTAGATTATAACGAGGTAGAACCATTTACTTCTTTCATTGAAAGACATTATAAAAAGAATAATAGTAATGATAAATTAATCTATTATAAGCAAAGTGATAAAGCGATAGAAGATATTGATAATTATGTTGATGAAATTCTTGATGAAGTTTCTTTTGCAGAAGACTATCAAGATAGAGATATAGTTATTAGTAAAGATGAACTTAATAATTTATTAAAAGATAGATATAGTAAAATGTTATTAAATGAGAGAATAGAATTAATAATAGAAAAAGTAATAGATAATTATTATGATGGAAGTAAGAGTAGAGTAAATACTATTAAAAAGACAATTAACGGATTATTAAATATTAAAATTGATTTTAAAAATTTGTATAGTTCATTTTATTTGAGTAAATCTTTTGCTAATAGTTATGGTTCTAAATTAGATACCAATGAAATAAAAAGAATAGAAAATAGTAAAACAATAAGTTATGAAGATGCTTGTTTATATGCATACTTAAAATCTAAACTAGTTGGGTTTGATTATAGAGGCGAAATAAAACAAGTTGTTATTGATGAAGCTCAAGATTATTCATTGATACAATATATAATATTAAAAAATATCTTTAAGAAAGCAAACTTTACTATTCTTGGAGATATTAATCAAACTATTAATCCATATTATAAATATGAATCTTTAAAAGTATTAGAAGATTTATTTGATGAATCAAAATATTTAGAATTAACAAAGACATATAGATCTTCTCCTGAAATAATTGATTATACTAATAAAATTCTAGATCTTAACTATGTATCAGCTATTAGAAGAAGTAATAATATTCCAGTTGTTATTAAGAAAGAAAATAATATTAAAGAACAATTAATCGAAGATATTAATAATTTAAGAAAAGAAAAATATAAAGTAGCAATAATTACAAAAACTGATGATGAAGCAAATTATATTTATGAGAAAATTAAAGATGATATTGATGTTTCATTACTAAATTATAATTCAGTTAGATTTAGTAAAGATATAGTTGTTATTCCTGTTTATGTAGCTAAGGGATTAGAATTTGAATCAGTAATTGTTTATACAAAAGAAGATAATAAATATACTAATGAAGAAAAATATTTGAATTATGTAGCATGTACTAGAGCACAACATGAGTTAATAATATATAATCAATAATATTTTTCTTTTTTTGTAGGAATTAAATAATTTACTAGTAATTATATTATTGATGGTAATAAAGGAGGGAAAATGAAAAAGATAATATTGTTAATTACGATATTATCTATAATAATAGGGATAAATTTTAAATGTTATGCAGCAACAAATAGTGATAAGTTTTACATCTCTACACCTATTGATAATGTATATTTTGCAAAAGTAAAGGATGGAAAAACAAGTTATAGACAAGCTAAGTTTAAACGTAGGTCATCTGATAAAAAAATAGTTTATTGTATTGAACCTTTTGTTACTTTAGATAAAACTGTTACATATAAAGGTTATGATGAAAATATAGAAAAATTATCTAAGATATCTGACAAAGTATGGAAAAAAGTAAAATTACTTTCATATTATGGTTATGGATATAAAAATCATACTGATCCAAAGTGGTATTCAATAACTCAAATATTAATATGGAAAGAGATTGATCCTGAGGCTACTTTTTACTGGACGGATACTTTAAAAGGAAAAAAAGTTGATAAGTATAAAGATGAAATAAATGAATTAAATAAATTGGTAAGAGAACATGATGTACTTCCTTCTTTTTCAAAAAAAGAAATTAAATCAAGTATAAATACTAATATAAAATTAAATGATGACAATAAAGTATTGGATTTATATGATTTAAAAACTAATGATAAAAATATTAAAATAAATAAAAATAATAATGTACTTGAAATTAATACTAATAGTGTAGAAGGCAGGTATACTATTGATCTAATTAAAGAAGACAATATGTATAAAGAAATACCTATTATATATGTTAGTGATAGTTCTCAAAATGTTTTTTCTATTGGAAGTTACGATTTAATTAAAACTCAATTATCAATTGAAGTTGGAAGCGGATCTCTTACTATTAAAAAAGTAGATAAAGATACTAAAGATATTTATCCACAAGGTAGTGGAAAATTAATTGGAACTGTCTATGAATTAATTGATTCCAATAATACTGTAGTAGGAGAATTAAAAATAGATGAACATAATACGGCTAATTTAGAAAAAATTAAGTATGGAAAATATAAGTTAAAAGAAAAAATAGCGGGAATAGGTTACAAGTTAGATAATAATGAATATGAAGTTGAAATAAGTGAGACTAATAAAAATATTGAACTTATTTTAGAAGATGAAATAATAAGAAATAAGATTAAAATAATAAAAAAATATGGAGATGATAATTCTCTAAAAAATGAAAAAAATATTAAATTTAGGATTTATGATTCAAATAAAAAAATATATAAAGAAGTAGAGACTAATAATCAAGGAATAGTAGAGTTTGAATTAGAATATGGTAAATACAAAGTAGAGCAAGTAAATACTACAAAAGGATTTAATAAAGTAAAGAGTTTTGAAATAGATGTGACTCAAGAAAAAAATGAAGAAATAGAATATATTTTATATGATTTAAAAATACCAGATACTAATGAAAATATTGAGATAAAAGATATAATCGTAGTTGTTATATTAATAATCTTCTCTTTATATGCAATTTATGATGAGAAAAAGAATAATAATTAGTTTAGTATTTGTTATTAGTATTTCCTTATTTATAAAGAATAATATTGATATTAAAAAATATAAAGAAGAAGAGAAAACAAAAAGAGAAAGTATTGAATATATTATTGAGAATAATAATAAGAAGAAAGAATTGAAAGAAAAAGTTAAGGTTAAAAAAATAATTAATTATGAAATTGTAATAGAAATACCTAAAATAAATTTAAAAAAAGGAATTTATAAGAAAAATGATATTAATAATAATGTAGATAAAAACGTAACTATATTAAACGAATCAAAATATCCAGATCAAAATGGTAATATTTTTATAGCAGCACATTCTGGTAGAGGTAAACATTCTTATTTTAATAATTTAACGAAGCTTAAAATAAAAGATAAAGTAATACTATATTATAAAAAAAATAAGTATTTATATAAGTTAAATAAGATTGAATATATAGATAAAATAGAGAAAAATAGTCTTGTAACAGAAGGAAATAATAACCTTATTTTAATAACTTGTAGTCAAAAATATAAAAATAAATATCTAATTTTAACTTTTTTGAAAGAATAAAGCATTTTTATTCTTTTTTTCTTTTTTTGTAAAATTAAAAAAAACCTTGATTTTAAAGGGAATTTAGTGTTATAATTCTAATTGTGTGGCTGCTTAGATGTGTGAGGTTGCTGATACACCAGGCAAAGTTGTCTAGTTAATTCAGGTTTTTTACACGGAGCAAGTCTATACTAATGATATAGGCGAAGGGAGGACATGAAATGTCAAATGTAGTTCGTATTAAATTAAAAGCGTACGATCACAGAGTACTTGATAATGCTGCTCAAAAAATAGTTGAAACTATTAAAAGAACTGGAGGAGAAATAAGTGGACCAGTACCACTTCCAACAGAAATTCAAAAGTATACAATTTTAAGAGCTGTTCATAAGTACAAAGATTCACGTGAACAATTCGAAAGACGTACACATAAGAGATTAATCGACATCAAAAATCCAAGCAAGGAAACTGTTGATGCATTAACTCATTTAGATATACCTAGCGGTGTAGATATTCAAATTAAATTATAGTAGGAGGAAATTGAAATGAAAAAAGGAATCTTAGGTAAAAAAATAGGGATGACTCAAGTTTTTACTAAGAGTGGAAAACTAATTCCTGTAACTGTAGTTGAAATTGAACCTAACGTTGTTACTCAAATTAAAACTGTTGAGAAAGACGGATATGATGCAATTCAACTTGGAACTATGACAGTTAAGGAAAAAAGTTCTAACAAAGCAAAAATTGGTCATACAAACAAAGCTAATACTGCTCCTAAGCGCTTCTTAAAAGAAATAAGAGGAGTTAATGTTGAGGATTATACATTAGGTCAAGTTATCGATGCTTCAATCTTCAAAGAAGGAGAAGTAGTTGATGTAACTGGAACAAGTAAAGGAAAAGGAACACAAGGTGTTATTAAACGTTGGAATCAATCTCGTGGGCCAATGGGACATGGATCTCAATATCATAGAGGTGTTGGATCATTAGGAACAATGCTACCAATGCACGTTCTTAAAGGTAAAAAAATGGCTGGACACATGGGAAATGAAAAAACAACTATTCAAAACCTTGAAGTTGTTTCAGTAGATTTAGAAAATAATATTATTCTAATTAAAGGAAATATTCCAGGTCCAAAAAAATCTTTAGTTATGATTAAAACTTCAGTTAAAAAAGGAGAAAAAATTAACGAAACAGAAGAATTAATTTCTTATGAAGTAATTGAAGAAACTCCTGAAACTTCAAACGAAGCTGAAACTCCAGTTGAAGAAGAAACTGTAGAAGTTGAAGCTGCTGAAGAAGAAAAAGAAACTGCTTAATAGTCATCACAAGAAGATAAAAGACTAAATGTGATGAAAGGAGGAAAATGAAGATGGAAAAAATCGCGCTTTTAAATATAAAAGGTGAAAAACTTAAAGATATTAAATTAGATAAAGACATATTTGGAATAGAAGTTAATAATAAAGTTTTACATGATGCAATTATTTTAACTAGAGCATCATTAAGACAAGGAACACATGACACAAAGAACGTTTCTGAAGTTAGTGGTGGTGGAAGAAAACCATGGCGTCAAAAAGGAACTGGTCATGCAAGACAAGGATCAATTAGATCTACTCAATGGGTAGGTGGTGGAGTTCCATTTGGACCTACTCCAAGAGATTACAGCATTAAAATGAATCGTAAAGAACGTCGTTTAGCTTTATTAAGTGCTTTAACTGATAAAGCAAATGATATGGTTGTTGTAGATGAATTAAATGTTAAAACTCCAAAAACAAAAGAATTTAAATCAATTCTTGAAGGATTAAAATTAGATAAGAGTAAAGTATTAATAATAGTTGATGAATTAGAAGAAAACTTAATTTTAGCTAGTAGAAATCTTTACAATGTAGTTTTAATTTCTGCAGCTGAAATAAATACTTATGATTTAATAGCAGCAGATAAAATTTTAACTACTGAATCTGCAATTAGAAAAATTGAGGAGGTGCTAAAATAGTATGAATACTAAATATTTAGAAATAATTAAAGCACCAGTTATAACTGAAAAATCTAGAGCATTAGCACAAGAAGGAAAATATGTTTTCAAAGTTGATCATCGTGCTAATAAAACTGAAATTAAACAAGCAATTGAAAAAATATTCAATGTTAAAGTTGAAAGCATTTCAACTATTAACGTTGTACCTAAAAAGAAAAGAGTTGGTCGTTACAGCGGAATGACTAATCGTTGCAAAAAAGCAATCGTTAAGTTAGCTGAAGGACAAACAATCTCTCTTGGTGAGGAGGAATAATAATGGCAATAAGAAATTATAAACCAACAACTCCTGGACAACGTAAGAAAAGTACATTAGTAAATGAAGAAATAACTGCAAAGAAACCAGCATCAAAAAGTTTACTAGTTAATAAGAAGAGTAATGGTGGACGTAATAATCAAGGACGTATCACTACAAGACATCAAGGTGGAGGAGCAAAAAGAAAATATAGAATTATAGATTTCAAAAGAAATAAAAGAGATGTAGTTGGTGTTGTAGCATCAATAGAATATGATCCAAATAGAAGTGCAAATATTGCATTAATCAATTACATGGATGGAGAAAAAAGATACATACTTGCACCAAAAGATATCAAGGTTGGAGATCAAGTAGTTGCAGGAGAAAATGTAGATATTAAAGTTGGAAACGCTTTACCTATTGGAAATATCCCAGTTGGAACTGTTATTCATAATATTGAATTACGTCCAGGTAAAGGAGGAGAACTTTGTAGATCTGCTGCAGCATCTGCTCAAATTCTTGGTAGAGAAGGTAATTATGTAATGGTTCGTCTAAGAAGTGGTGAACAAAGAAAAATACTAAGTACATGTTATGCAACTATTGGTGTAGTTGGTAATGAAGACTACGGACTAGTTAAATTAGGAAAAGCTGGTCGTAAACGTCATATGGGAATCAGACCTACAGTTCGTGGATCTGTTATGAACCCTAACGATCACCCACATGGTGGTGGTGAAGGAAGAGCTCCAGTTGGTCGTAAACAACCAATGACACCTTGGGGTAAACCTGCTCTTGGAGTTAAGACAAGAAAGAAAAAAGCGTCTGATAAATTAATCGTACGTCGTCGTAGTAAATAAGGAGGAAATTAAACATGGCAAGAAGTTTAAAAAAAGGACCTTATGTTTTCGAAAGATTACTTAATAGGGTAAAAGAACTAAACAAAAGTGGAAAAAAAGAAGTTATTAAAACATGGTCACGCCGTTCTACAATTTATCCTGATTTTATTGGACACACTTTTGCAGTACATAATGGTAAAGAATTTATACCTGTTTATGTTACTGAAGATATGGTAGGACACAAACTTGGAGAATTCGCTTTAACACGTAAATTTAGTGGTCATGGCGGAAATAAGAACTAGGAGGTAAATGAGAATGGAAGCAAAAGCAATAGCAAAAACTCTTAGAGTATCACCTATTAAAGCACGCTTAGTTGTTGATTTAATTCGTGGTAAAAGTGTAAAAGATGCCTTAAATATTTTAAATAATACAAATAAAAAATCAGCTAGATTAACTAAAAAGGTTTTAGATTCAGCTGTAGCTAATGCAACAAATAACTATAACATGGATGTTAATGCTTTATTTGTTAAAGAAGCTAGAGTTGACGCTGGTCCTGTAATGAAAAGACATATGTTTGATTCAAGAGGTCGTATAGGACACAATGATAAAAGAACAAGCCATATAGTTATAGTAGTGGCAGATAAATAATCTGAGAAGGAGGAAAGTATGGGTCAAAAAGTTAGTCCAATCGGATTTAGAATAGGAATTAATAAAGACTGGGAAGCTAAATGGTATGCTAATAGTTCTAAAGTTGCTGATTACTTAGAAAAAGACATAAAAATTCGTAAATATGTTGAAAAGAACTTAGCAAATGCTGGAATTAGTAAAGTCGAAATTGAAAGAAATAATAAAAGAACTGAACTTATAGTTCATACTTCAAAACCTGGTGTAATTATTGGAAAAGGTGGAGAAGGAATTGAAAATATCAAGAAAGATCTTAAAAAACTAGTTGATGAAAATGTACAAATCTCAATAGTTGATGTTAAAAGAACTGAACTTGATGCTACATTAGTTGCTCATAATATTGCTACTCAAATTGAAGGAAGAGTATCATTTAGAATTGCTCAAAAAAGAGCTATTCAAAGTGCTATGAAAGCTGGAGCAAAAGGAATTAAAACTTTAGTATCTGGACGTTTAGGAGGAGCTGATATTGCTCGTAGTGAAGGATATACTGAAGGAACTATTCCACTTCATACATTAAGAGCTAATATTGATTATGCTCAAGATGAAGCTGATACAACTTTCGGAAAAATCGGAGTAAAAGTTTGGATCTATAAAGGAGAAATCCTTGGAAAAGATTTAAATAATGATAATAGACAAGAAAAGAATAATAGAAGAAACAACGGAAGAAATAATGGTAATAGAAAACCTAGAGCAAATGTAGAAGCAAAAGAAGAAAATAAGACTGAAGGAGGTAATTAAGAATGTTAATACCTGCAAGAACTAAATATCGTCGTGTTCATAGATTACCTTATGAAGGTCGTGCAAAAGGTAATACTAAATTAACACAAGGTGAATATGGTATAGCTGCAAAAGAAGGTGCTTGGATTACTGCAAATCAAATCGAAGCAGCTCGTGTAGCAATGACTCGTTATATGAAACGTGGTGGAAAAGTATATATTAATATTTTCCCTCATATGCCTTTAACAAAGAAACCAATCGGAACTCGTATGGGAAAAGGTAAAGGTTCAGTTGAAGGATGGGTAGCTGTAGTTAAAGAAGGAAAGATCCTTTTTGAAGTATCAGGTGTAAGTGAAGAAATAGCTAAAGAAGCTTTAAGACTTGCTTCACACAAATTACCTATTAAGACTAAGTTTATTAGAAAAGAAGATGGTGGTGATACAAATGAAGATTAATGAAATAAGAGAATTATCCACTGAAGATATCTTAAATAAAATTAAGGAATCTAAAGAAGAACTATTTAATCTTCGTTTCCAACAAGCAACAGGTAATTTAGAAAAGCCTTCAAAAATTAGAGAATTAAGACATCAAATAGCTAGAATGAAAACAGTTCTACGCGAACGTGAGTTGGAAAAGTAGGAGGTTAAAGTATGGAAAAGGTTAAGAAAGAATTAATTGGAACAGTTGTTAGTGCTAAAAATAATAAAACTATCACTGTTTTAGTAGAAACATATAAAAAACATCCAAAATATGGAAAAAGAGTTAAATATTCAAAAAAATATGCTGTTCATGATGAAACAAACAAAGCTAAAGAAGGAGATGTAGTTAAAATAGTTGAAACTAAACCAATTTCAGCTACTAAACGTTTCTATTTAGCAGAGATTGTTAAAGAAGCAGTTATATTATAATTAGGTGAAGGAGGATTAATTATGATTCAACAAGAAAGTCGTTTAAAAGTTGCTGATAATACAGGAGCTAAAGAACTTTTAGTTATTAAAGTCCTTGGTGGAAGTAAAGTTAAAACAGGAAACATAGGAGACATAGTTGTTGGTACAGTTAAGAATACAACACCTAATGGAGCTGTAAAAAAGGGAGCTGTAGTTAAAGCTGTTATAGTAAGAACAACATTCGGAATAAGAAGAGAAGATGGATCTTATATTAAATTTGATGATAATGCATGTGTAATTATCAGAGATGATAAGAGCCCAATCGGAACTCGTATTTTCGGACCTGTAGCACGTGAACTTCGTGAAAAAGATTTCATGAAAATTGTGTCTTTAGCTAAGGAAGTATTATAGGAGGACATTATGAAGTTAAAAGTTGGAGATAATGTTGAAGTAATAACTGGAGCTAGTAAGGGTAAACAAGGAAAAATACTTAGAACTTTCAAGAATGAAAATAAAGTAATTGTTGAAGGTGTTAATATCGTAAAAAAACATGAAAGACAAAGCGCTACATCAACTGGTGGAATTATAGAAAAGGAAGCTAAGATTGATGCATCAAACGTTATGTTAGTTGATCCAAAAACTAAGAAACCTACTAGAATAGGTCATACTATCAACAAAGATAAAAAAATTAGAGTCGCTAAAAAATCTGGCGAAAAGATAGATAAGTAAAGGAAGGTGTTAAAATGAACCGCCTAAAAGAAAAATATCTAAAGGAAATAGTACCAAGTTTAAAGAAAAAATATAATTACAAATCAGTTATGGAAGTACCAAAACTTGATAAGATAGTAATAAATATGGGTGTAGGAGACGCTACTACTAATTCTAAAATGTTAGAAGCAGCAGTAGAAGATTTAGCTTTAATTTCTGGACAAAAACCAATAATTACTAAAGCTAAAAAATCAATAGCTGGATTTAAAGTTAGAGAAGGTCAAGCTATTGGATGTAAAGTTACTCTAAGAGGAGAAAATATGTATAACTTCTTAGATAAACTTATATCTATATCATTACCTCGTGTTCGTGATTTTAGAGGAGTTTCTCCTAAAGCATTTGATGGAAGAGGAAACTATACTTTAGGAATTAAAGAACAATTAATTTTTGGAGAAATAGAATTTGATAAAGTAGTTAAAGTAAGAGGAATGGATATTGTTTTAGTTACAACTGCTAAAACTAATGAAGAAGCATTTGACTTACTAGATGAACTTGGAATTCCATTTAGAAAGTAATCGGAGGTAAATTATGGCAAGAAAAAGTATGATAGTAAAAGCTAATAGAAAGCAAAAATTCAAAGTTAGAGAATATTCTCGTTGCAAAAGATGTGGAAGACCACATGCAGTTATGAGTGAATTTGGAATATGCCGTATTTGCTTTAGAGAATTAGCTAGTAAAGGACAAATACCAGGCGTTAAAAAATCAAGCTGGTAATTGGGAAGGAGGAAATAAAAATGGCTGTAGTAACTGATACAATCGCTGATATGCTTACTCGTATTAGAAATGCAAATGCAATGCGTTATGAAGAAGTTTCAGTACCTGCTTCTAAACTTAAAGAAGAAATTGCTAGAATTTTAAAAGAAGAAGGATTTATAAAAGATTATAAAATTGAAAAAGACAAAAACCAAAGTAATATTATATTAACTTTAAAATATGTTAATAAAGAAAGAGTTATTACTGAATTAAAACGTATATCAAAACCAGGATTAAGAGTATATGCTAAGTCAGAAGAAATACCAAAAGTATTAAATGGACTTGGAATAGCTATTATTTCTACTTCTAAAGGTATAATGACAGATAAAGAAGCAAGAAAACAACATCTTGGTGGAGAAGTACTTGCGTATATTTGGTAGAATGGATAAAGTGTAAGGAGGTCTATTATGAGTCGTATAGGAGATAGAAAATTGGTAATTCCTGCAGGAGTTACTATTAATGTAGATAACAACGTTGTAACTGTTAAAGGACCTAAAGGAGAACTTACTACTCATCTTGTAAAAGGTATAGAGATTAAAGTAGAAGGAGACACTTTAGAAGTTCATAAAGTAAAAGATAACGATACAACTAATGTTATGCAAGGAACTATTAATGCTAACATCAATAATATGATGATCGGAGTAACTAATGGTTACACAAAAGGATTAGAAATAATTGGTGTTGGATATAGATTTGCATTAAAAGGAAATAAAATTGTAATTAATGCTGGATATTCTCATCCTGTAGAATTAGATATACCAGAAGGATTAAAAGTTGAAGTTCCAAGTAATACTGAATTAAGTATTAGTGGAATTGATAAAGTTTTAGTAGGAGAATTTGCAGCACAAGTAAGAAAAGTAAGACAACCAGAACCTTATAAAGGTAAAGGAATTCGTTATAAAGACGAAGTCGTTCATACTAAAGAAGGTAAAAAGGCTGCTTAAAAATTAAGATAAGGAGAGTTACTTATGATTAAAAAAGAATCAAGAAATGTTATGCGTAAAGCTAGACATGATCGTGAAAGAAATGTAATCTTTGGTACTAGTGCTGTTCCAAGATTAAACGTTTATAGATCAAACTCTAATATATCTGCTCAAATCATTGATGATGAAAGTGGAAAAACTTTAGTTAGTTCTACTTCAACAGATAAGAGTTTAAAGATAACAAATGGAAGTAATGTTGAAGCAGCTAAAATAGTTGGTGAAGACATTGCTAAAAAAGCATTAAAAGCTAACATTAAAAAAGTTGTATTTGATAGAGGTGGTTATCTTTATCATGGACGTGTTGAAGCATTAGCTGAAGCAGCACGTGAACAAGGTTTAGAATTCTAAAAGGAGGGTAATTATGCAAAGAGAAAAGAAAGACCCAAAGGCTAATAAGATTTTTGAAGAACAAGTAATTGAAATCAAAAGTGTTACTAAAGTTAATAAAGGTGGTAGACAAAGAAGATTTTCTGCTACTGTAGTTGTTGGAGATAGAAAAGGTCGCGTTGGATTAGGTATTGGAAAAGCCGCTGAAGTACCTGATGCTATAAAGAAAGCTATTCAAGCTGCAAATAAAAATGTTATTAAAGTACCTATAACAGATAATAGAACAATTGCACATGAATTATTAGGTGTAAGTGGAGCAGCTAAAGTTGTATTAAGACCTGCATCAGCTGGTACTGGAGTTATCGCTGGTGGAGCTGTTCGTTCTGTACTTGAACTTGCTGGAATTCATGATATTTTATCAAAATCATTAGGTTCAAGAACTAAAAATAATATGGCTAATGCTACATTAAATGCATTAAAACAATTAAAAACACCTGAACATGTTGCAGAATTAAGAGGAAAAACAGTAGAGGAGATTTTAGGATAATGAAATTACATGAATTAGAAAAAAATATCGGTGCTACTCATCGTGCTAAAAGAAAAGGTTTAGGTAGAGGAACAGGAAACGGAAAAACAGCTGGAAGAGGACAAAAAGGACAAAATTCAAGAAGCGGTGGAGGAGTTAGAGTTAACTTCGAAGGTGGACAATTACCACTATATAGAAGATTACCAAAAAGAGGATTCTCTAATGCCAAATTTAAAACAACTTATTCAGTTATTAATGTTAGTGATTTAAATGTTTTTGATGACAATACTTTAATTACACCAGCACTATTAAAAGAAAGTGGTCTTTTAAAGAATCAAAAAGACGGAGTTAAAGTATTAGGAAATGGTGAATTAACTAAAAAAGTTACAATTCAAGCTAATAAATTTTCAAAAATTGCAATAGAAAAGATAAATGCAGCAGGAAGTAAATACGAGGTGATCTAATATGTTTCGTAATTTGAAACTTATATTTTCACCATCTAATAAAGATATAAGACATAGAATTTATTTTACTTTATTAGTATTATTAATTTTTGTTATAGGTGTTAATGTACGTGTTCCAGGAACTACAGATTATACTGGTTCACTTGGATTTATGGAAATAGTTAATGCAATGAGTGGAGGAGCTCTTAGAAACTTTTCAATATTTGCATTAGGTGTTATGCCATATATTAGTGCATCAATCGTTATGCAATTACTTCAAATGGATATAGTTCCATATTTCAGTGAGTTGCGTAAGGAAGGACCTACAGGAAGACAAAAAATTACTAAAATAACGAGATATACAGGAATTGCTTTTGCATTTATTCAAGGTTTTGCTTATTCATTTCTTATGTTAGGAAGTGGAAAAAGCACATTTGAATATCTTTATATATCACTAATATTAACAGCAGGTACAGCATTCTTATTATGGTTAGGAGATCAAGTTACTCAAAAAGGTTTAGGTAACGGAGTGTCTTTGATAATCATGGCTGGAATTATAATTGAGATGCCTCAAACATTCTCAACAGCATTCCAAGAATTAATTTCTAAAGGAACTTATAATGATATTGTTGGACCAGCATTATTTATAGGATTTATAGTTATTTATTTATTAGTTATTATAGGTGTTATTTTTGTTGAAGAAGCTCATAGAAAAATTAAAATTCAATACGCTAATAAAACAACAATTGCTTATGCTAATAATAGATCATATATGCCTATTAAAATAAATGTAGCTGGAGTTATACCAGTAATATTTGCATCAAGTTTACTTGCAATACCTGCAACAATTGCAAATTTTGCTAAAAATGAAGCATTTACTTCATTTGCAAATAAATATTTAACATATACACAACCAGTAGGATTTATAATTTATGTATTATTAATTTATTTATTCTCATATGTATATACATTTATTCAAATTAGACCAGATGAATTTGCAAAAAATATTAATGAAGCTGGTGGATATATACCAGGAGTAAGACCAGGAAAAGCAACTGAAAATTATTTAAGTAGAGTATTAGTAAGACTTACATTAGTTGGAGGTTTTGCTATTGCATTCTTAGCTGCTATTCCAATTGTATTCAGTGCTGTAACAAAGATGCCAACTACTGTATCAATTGGTGGTACAAGTTTGTTAATCGTTGTTGGAGTTTTACTTGAAACATATAAACAATTGGAAGCAAGTTTAGTTAGTAGAAATTATAAAAGAGGTTATTCAAGAAGATAGTATGAAGAATTTGATATTGATTGCTGCTCCAGGAGCAGGAAAAGGAACTTTAGCAAATGCTTTAGTAGAAAAATACAATTATATTCATATATCAACAGGAGATTTACTAAGGGATATTGTTAAAAGTGGTACTCCCTTAGGAGAAAAAATAAAAGGTATACAAGAAAAAGGTTTGCTTGTAGATGATGAACTTGTATATGAAGTATTAAAAAATAGATTAGAAAAACCTGATGTGAAAAATGGAATTATTTTAGATGGTTTTCCTAGAAATATAGAACAAGCAAAAAAATATGATGAAATAATTTCAGAATTAAATATAGATTTAGGTGAAGCTATTTTACTTGATGTTGATGAAAGTATATTAATAAATAGAATCACAGGTAGAAGAATTTGTTCTAAATGTGGTGAAATATACAATATCAATAATCCAGAAATGATGCCTAAAAATGAAGGTGTTTGTGATAAGTGTGGATCTGATTTATATCAAAGAAATGATGATAATGAAGAATCATTAAAAGTTAGATATAAAACATTTGTAGAACAAACAAAACCATTAATAGATTTTTATGAAAATAAAAATTGTTTAAGTAGAGTTGATGCTGGAAATAATCCAGATGATACTTTAAATCAAGTTTCTGAGATTATTAAGGAAGTATAGTAAATGGTAGAAGTTAAAAGTTCAAGAGAAATAGAATTAATGAGAGAAGCTGGACATATAGTATATGAAACGCATCAATATTTAAAACCATTTATTAAACCAGGAATAACAACTAAAGAGATAGATGATTTAGCAAGAGATTTCATAATTAGTAAAGGTGCTACTCCATCATGTAAAGGATATGAAGGATATCCTGCTAATATATGTATTAGTATTAATGATGAAGTAGTACATGGAATCGCTTCTTCCAAAAGAAAATTGAAGGAAGGAGATATTGTAACTCTTGATATATGTGCTTGTTATAAAGGATATCATGGTGACTCTGGTTGGAGTTATCCTGTTGGGAAAGTATCAAGTGATGCACAATATATACTTGAACATACTGAGGAAGCTTTATATGCAGGATTATCTGTTATAAAAAATGGATGCCGTGTAGGAGATATTTCTCATGCAGTTGAAGAATATGCTAATAGATATCATTTAGGTGTTATCAAAGAGTTAACTGGGCATGGAATAGGAAGAAATTTACATGAAGAACCATATGTTCCAAATTATGGTAAAGCAGGAAGTGGACCTATCCTAAGAACTGGTATGGTAATAGCAGTTGAACCTATGTTAACAATTGGAAGTCCAGATATATATATGTTGGAAGATGGATGGACTATAAAGACAGACGACGGTAGTTTATCTGGTCATTTTGAACATACTGTAGTCATCACAGATGACGGGTATGAAATCCTAACAAAGGAGTGATTGTATGGCAAAAGATGATACAATTGAAGTTGAAGGAAAAGTTCTTGAAATATTACCCGGTGGTAAGTTTAAAGTAGAACTTGAGAATGGTTACATTGTGGAAGCTCACGTTTCTGGTAAAATCCGTATGAATTACATTCGCATTTTACCGGGGGATACCGTAATGTTAGAACTATCGCCTTATGACTTAACACGTGGGCGAATTACCTATAGGAAATAATAGGAGGGAAAAATATGAAAGTAAGATCATCAGTAAAGAAAATGTGTGCTAAATGCAAAGTTATCAAACGTAATGGAAAAGTTATGGTAATTTGTGAAAACCCAAAGCACAAACAAGTACAAGGTTAATGAAAGGAAGTGCATTTAGATGGCTCGTATAAAAGGAGTAGATATACCAAATGATAAACAAGTTGGTACATCATTAACTTATATTTATGGAATAGGAAAGAATTTAGCATTGACTATTTTAGATAATGTTAAAATTGATCCAACAAGAAGAGTAAAAGATTTAAGTGATGAAGAACTTGATAAAATAAGAGAAGAAATCTCTAAACATTTAGTTGAAGGAGATTTAAGAAGAGAAGTTAATATGAACATTAAAACTAAAATGGAAATTAACTGTTATCAAGGAGTTCGTCATAAAAGAGGTTTACCTGTAAGAGGACAATCAACTAGAAGTAACGCTCGTACTCGTAAAGGTAGAGGAAAAACAGTAGCAAATAAGAAGAAAGCTAGTTAGTTAAAAAGGAGGTCTACGGATTATGGCTTATAAGACAAGAAAAAGAAAAGTTAAGAAAAATGTTCCTGAAGGTGTAGCACATATTCATGCAACATTTAATAATACAATAACAACTATCAGTGATAAAGAAGGAAATGTAATTTCTTGGGCTAGTAGTGGAGCTATAGGTTTCAAAGGAAGTAAGAAATCTACACCATTTGCTGCTGGACAAGCTGCAGAAGCTGCAGGAAAAGCTGCATTTGATTTAGGAATGAGAAAAGTTGAAGTATTTGTAAAAGGACTAGGTCCTGGACGTGAAACAGCTATTAGATCACTTCAAACTGCAGGACTTGAAATAACTGCAATTACAGACGTGACACCAATTCCACATAACGGATGTCGTCCACCAAAACGTCCACGTGGTTAATAATAAAAGGGAGGTAGTTTCATGATTGAATTTAAAAAACCAAGTTATAAAATAACTGATTATGTAGAAAATAATTTCTATGGTAAGTTTGAATTAGAACCATTAGAGAGAGGATTTGGTACTACTTTAGGAAATGCACTAAGAAGAGTAATGTTATCTTCACTTCCTGGTAGCGCAATAAGTAGTGTTAAAATTGAAGGAGCACTTCATGAATTCCAAACAATTGAAGGAATTGTTGAAGATGTTACTACAATTATTCTTAATTTAAAGAAAATAGTAATAAAAAATTATTCAGAAGAAATGAAAACTGTAAGAATCAATGTATCTAAAGAAGGTCCAGTTACTGCTGGAGATATAGATCATGACAGTGACATTGAAATACTTAATCCAGATTTAGTAATAGCTAATGTTGCTAAAGGTGGAAGTTTAGTTATGGAAATGACTGTATCAAATGGTCGTGGATATGTTAGAAGTGAAGAAAATAAGAAGTTATTAGATATTAAAAAAGTTGGAATTATTCCAGTAGATTCTTTATTTTCTCCAATTGAAAGAGTTTCTTATGATGTTGAGAGTGCTCGTGTAGGGCAAGATGAAAGTTATGATAAATTAGTTCTTCAAGTTTGGACTAATGGATCAATTAAACCAGAAGAAGCTGTAGCATTAGCTGCAAGAATCTTAATTGAACATTTTGAACTATTAACAGATCTATCTGAAATAGCAGATGTTACTGGTATGATGATTGAAAAAACTGAAGATTCAAAAGTCAAAGCTTTAGAAGTAACTATTGAAGATTTAGATTTCTCTGCTCGTGCATATAATTGTTTAAAGAGAGCAAATATTCATACACTTCATGATTTAGTTAATATGACTGAAAGTGATATTATGAAAATTCATAATTTAGGAAAGAAGTCTTTAAAAGAAGTATTAGACAAAGTTAAAGAACTAGGTTTAGTATTAAAAGACGAAGACTAGTAAGGAGGAATTAATATGGCATATAGAAAATTAGGTGTTGATAATAAGCATAGAAGAAGTATGCTTGCTAATCTTACTAAAGATGTTATTATGAACGGTAGAATTGAAACAACTGAGACTAGAGCTAAAGAAGTTCGTAAGTTTGTCGACAAAATGATTACTTATGGTAAAAATGGAAACTTAGTTTCTAGAAGAAAAGCTCTTGCATTTTTACAAAATGATGAAGCAGCTGTTAAGAAAGTATTTGATGAACTTGCAACTAAATACGCAAAAAGAAATGGTGGATATACTAGAATAATTAAATTGTCAGAAAGAAGAGGAGATAATTCTCTAATGGCAATTTTAGAGTTAGTAGAAGAATAATTAGAAGTTTAATATTAAACTTCTTTTTTTGTGTTATAATTTATACAGGTGATAGTATGAACAAAAAAAGAAAAAAGAAAAAATTAAGAGTTAAGAAAAGTTTCTTTATTTTTCTAATAATTGTCATACTATTTCTAGCTTTTTTATTCTATTTTAATCATCCTAAAAATAAGTTTTACAAATACATTGATAATAGCGCTGATATAACACAAAAAACATATAATGAAATAATTAATAAGTATGCAACATTTTTAGACGATGATTATAGTGTAAATATAGAACAAAAATTAAATTATAATGATAATCTAGTTAATCTAACTGGAGATGTCTACTACAAAGATAATATAATCTATCTATCATTAAATAGGGATAAAAATAATTTAAAAGCATTTAATCGTGATAATAAATTATATTTTAAAATACAAGATAGTTATTATTATACTAATTACGAAAATTTAAAAATGAATTATAAAGATTATATAGATTTTTTAAAAAATAATACATATAAAAAAGATTATACAAAAACTAATGAAACAATTAATATTAATAATGATAAATTTAAAACTAAAAAGTATTCATTAAAAATTAATAATGATACATTAATTAAATTCTTTAATAATTTTAATATATCAAATAGTTTTACGGATCAAATAAAAGATAATAAATATAATTGTGTGTTATCTGTTTATGTATATAAAAATAATCCGATAGTAACAGAATTAGAGATAGATTCTAAAGAGAATATCTCGTTTCAATTATTTAATTATAAAAATCATTTAAGAATTACATATATTAATAATAAGAAAAATTCATATATTGATTTTAATAATAACAAAATTGATTTATATGTTGATTCCTTATTTAAAGGAAAAGGAACATACAAGGATAATATTTTTAATATAGAATTTATGAATTTAAAAAATAATTCTATTGGTACATTAAAATATACATTAAAAGATAAAAAAATTAATTTAGAATTATCTACTAACTTAGATAGTTTAAAATTAAATTATACATTAACTATTGAAGAAATAAATAAAACTATGCCATCAGTAGATATTAGTAAATCTAAAGATGTAAAAGATATAAGTAAAAAAGATATAGAATTAATAAGAGATTTCTTTGATATTTAAATAGTATGATATAATGGTAATGGAGATGATTGTATGAAAGCATTAATAACTGGCGCATCATCTGGTATTGGAAAAGATATGTCTTATTATCTTGCTGAACTTGGTTATGATTTAATTCTAGTTGCAAGAGATAAGGAAAAACTACAGTTTATGCAAAAAGATATAAAAACAAATGTAAAAATAATAGTTGCTGATTTATCTATTGAAAGTAAATTAAAAGATATATTTGTTTTGTGCAAAAACGAAGATGTAGATGTATTAATAAACAATGCAGGTTTTGGTTTGTGTGGTAATTTTGATGAATTAGATTTGAGTAAAGAAATAGAAATGATTAATACAAATATTATTGCTGTTCATGTATTAACTAAATTATTTCTTAAAGAGATGAAAAAGAAAAATAAAGGTTATATTTTAAATGTTGCCTCATCAGCAGCATTTATGCCGGGGCCTTTAATGACTACTTATTATAGTACAAAAGCTTATGTACTAAGATTTACTACATCCTTATATGAAGAATTAAGAAGAGAAAAATCAAATGTACATGTTTCATGTTTATGTCCTGGACCAGTTAATACTAACTTTAACAATGTAGCAAATGTTGAATTTGGAGTTAAAGCTTTGTCTAGTGAAAAAGTAGCTAGATATGCTATCGATAAAATGTTTAAAAATAAATTAATTATAATTCCTGGAGTAAAAATGAAACTAGCTATTTTTGGTTCTAGATTCTTATCAACTAAGAAACTAGCTAAATTTACATATAAAATACAAAAACAAAAGTTAAAAAGTCGAAAAGGTAAGTAGACCTTTTAACTTTTTTATAATATAATAATGAGACAAGGTGATTCTATGAGTGTGATTTCTATTAATGATTTAAGTTTTAAATATGGTGATAAGGAAATTTTAAAAGATATTAATTTTAAAGTAAAAGTTCCATCTTTAATATCTTTTATTGCTCCGAATAATGGAGGAAAAACTACTTTTATCAAATGCTTATCTGGAGTTGTTCCAACTGATGGGGAAATAAGTATAGATGAAGATACATTAAATAAGAAGACTATTAGAAAGTATTCTAGAAGTATTGGGACTATATTTTCATTGGATAATAAACAATTCCTATTTGGTAAAGTAATAGATGAAGTATCATTTCCTTTATATAATTTGAACTATAGTAAGAAGAAAATAAAACAACAAGTTAATAAGATTAAAAAACTATTATTCTTACAAGATATATTGAATAAGAGTATTTCTGATTTAACTGAATTTGAGAAAATAAAAGTATTACTTGCTACTACTATAATATATGAACCAAAGGTATTATTATTAGATGATATATTAACAACATTATCTACCGAAGATAAAGAAAGAGTATTATTAATGCTTAGAAAAATAATAAAAGAGCTAAAACTTATTGTTATTATGACTACTTCTGATTTAGAAGAGGCAATATATAGTGATGCTTTATTAATTCTTAATGAAGGAACAATAGTATATAGTGGTAGACTTAAAGATATATTAGAACATGATAATACGTTAACTAAAATTGGAATTGAAATACCTGTGATGATGGATATGTCTTTAAAATTAAAATTTTATAATTTATTAGATAAAGTAATATTAAATGAAGAAGAGATGGTTGATACATTATGGGATTAGTAGTAAATAATTTAAAATATAAAGACTATTTAGATGACATATCTTTTAGAATAGGAAATAATAGAATATTTGGTATATATGGAGATAATTCAAAATATATATTAGATATTATTAATGGAGATATAAGTGATTATTCAGGTAATATTCAATATGATAAAAATGAAATAAATGAATCATTTTATAAAAATAATTCGAGTTCAATTGCACTTATAGATAGTATGCCTAGATTTTATACAAATAAAGTAGAAGAAGAATTTAGATTTAATTTACAACTTAGAAAAGTATCTGGAGATTATGACAAAATAATTAAAAAGTTTATTGGTTTAGTTAATTTAAAAGAAAATATATTAGGAAGAAGTATTAATACTTTATCTAGAAGTGAAAAATATTTATTAACAATTGCTGTTAATTTATCATTTGGACCTGAAGTAATTTTATTTAAGAATTATGCTTTAGGACTAGATCATAAAAATATGAAAATTCTTGCAACAATTATAAATAATTTAAAAGAGGATCATAAATTAGTAATTATTACATCAAACGATACTAATATTTTATATCAATATACAGATGAAACATTATTATTAGATAATAATCAAGTATATAAGAATGGACAAACTGATAAAATATTTACATCACCTGAGATTATGAAAGGGGGCATCATACCAATGCCAAGTATAACTAAAGTAACTTACCTAGCTAAGACTAAAAAATCTGTTAAATTATCTTATCACAAAGATACAAGAGATATAATAAAGGATATTTATAAACATGTATAAGGGTTTAAGTTTTTATGGTAAGTTAGTTAGTTTTATCCTTTTAGTTATATCAATGGTTATTATTAAAAATTACAATATTTTCTTATTGATATGTGGTATGATTTTTATTGTTAGTTTTTTAAATAAAAATAAGATTTTGTTTTTTATCTCTCTTTTATTGTTTTTAGTAACATATTTAGTACCTTATAATTTACCAACGTTTATAGCGTTAAGAGTATGTTTAGTCATTTTATATGCTTTAATAATAGAGTCAAGTTTATTATCTCTAGAAAAGAGATATCTATATGATAAATTATTTTATAGAAATAGAACTACAAAACAATTAAAAAGATATATGAGAAGATACTATTACAAAGATATTATTAATGAAATTGATGATTATAATGAAAGTGTTAATAAATACTTATTTGAAAAAGATAAATATAAAAAATTCTTAAAAGAAGAAGCTGAGAAGAAAGCTGAAGTAAGAATTGATGATTTATATTTATTAGATAAGATGAGATTTGATAGATTCTTTACTAATAAGAAGAGTAAGTTGTCTTTCTCTTGGAATAATTATGACAATTTTTATATAGCAGTTACATTACTATTCTTTGTTATAGTTATAGTATTTGGTATGTAATATGAGATATATTGTTAGATTATCTTATGATGGAACCAATTTTTATGGGTATGAAAAACAACCTAATAAAAGATGTGTTGAAAGTGAATTAGAAAGAGCAGTTAAAGAGATTAATAATAATATTTATAGTAAGGTAACAGCATCTGGTAGAACTGATAGAGGAGTTCATGCATTGGATCAAGTTGTTTCTTTTACATTAGATATATCAATAACTGATTATAAATTGAAAAGAGCTTTGAATACATTTTTACCAGATGATATACATGTTTTTGAGGTAAATAGAATTGATGATGATTTTCATCCAAGATATATGGTTAAAGAAAAAGAGTATATCTATAAAATTAACGTAGGTGAATATAATCCGTTAGATAGAAATTATGTTTATCAATACAATAGGGAATTAGATATTGATAAAATGAATTTAGCGATAAAGAAATATATTGGTATACATAATTTCGAATCTTTTGTTTCTAAGAATGCAAAAAAAGATAATTATGTTAGAGAAATATATAAAGTAAATATAGCTAAAGATAAAGATATAATTACTATTTCTTTTACTGGTAATGGATTTATGAAGTACCAAATTAGGAATATGGTAGGTACATTAATAAAAATTGGTGCTGGTAAACTGGATGTTGATATCATCGATAAAATATTTGAAGATAAAAAATATGATAAGTATGTATATACTGCTAAAAGTGAGGGATTGTATTTATTTAAAGTAAATTACTAATTCCTTTTATTTTGCTTGAAATTATTGACATTTTAGGAGCATTTTAGTATAATTCAAACTGGTACATTGAATCCCATATAAGACTTTGGCCGGAAAGTCATATATATTAAGGAGAAAATAATTATGAATAGCTATATGCAAAAAAAGGAAACAATCGAACGTAAATGGTACGTTATCGATGCAGAAGATCAAATTTTAGGTAGAGTTGCTACTAAAGCAGCACATATCTTACGTGGAAAGAATAAACCTACTTATACTCCACATTTAGATTGTGGTGATTATGTTATTATCATTAACGCTGATAAAGTTGCATTAACTGGTAATAAACTAGAAGATAAAATGTATTATAATCACTCAATGTATCCAGGAGGATTAAGAGTAAGAAACGCTAAAACTATGAAAGAAAAATATCCAGTTGAAATGGTAGAAAGAGCTGTAAAAGGAATGCTTCCTCATAATAGATTAGGAAGACAAATGTATAAAAAATTATTTGTTTATACTGGTAGTGAACATCCACACATTGCTCAAAAACCAGAAAAGATGGAAATTAAATAGGAGGTAGGTTGTAATGGCAAAGAATGATAAAGTATACTATGGTACTGGAAAAAGAAAAACTAGTATTGCAAAAGTTAAATTAGTTCCTGGAAAAGGAAAAATAACTGTTAATGGTAAAGATGTTCATGAATATCTACCTTATGAAACATTAGTTATGGATTTAGTTCAACCACTTGAATTAACTAATACAAAAGAAATTTTTGATGTAGAAGTTCAAGTTAAAGGTGGAGGTTTCTCAGGACAAACTGGTGCTATTAGATTAGGAATTACTAGAGCACTTCTTGAATATGATAAACCAAATGAAGGAAATGAAGATAGTTTTAGAAAGATTTTAAAACCAGCTGGATTTATTACAAGAGATTCTAGAATTAAAGAACGTAAGAAACCAGGATTAAAGAAAGCACGTCGTGCTCCACAATTTAGTAAGAGATAAAAATTTGAAAGTCCGATTATTCGGGCTTTTTTTGTGCTATAAGTAGATTATAAAAAGTGATGTTTTGTTGTATAATTATTTTAGGTGAATTTAACATGAGTAAATACATAGATATTATTAATCCAATTATTAAAGACTATTATAAAATTCTATCAGATGATTTCCCAGAATTTTTAATAGATTATATAGAAACACCTAGAATGTTGAAACAAAATAGAATAAGTTGTTCTTGTGGTACATATTATTCCAAGATGTATGATATTGAATTTTGGTTTTCAAGTTTAGATCACAGTATTGCAGTAGCTCTTATCATATGGCATTTTACCCACGATAAGAAACAAACTTTATCTGGTTTGTTCCACGATATTTCTACTCCTTCATTTAAACATTGTATTGATTTTATGAATAATGATCATGAAACCCAAGAATCAACTGAGTATCTTACAAAGAATATGATTTTAGAATCAACTGAGATAATGAATTTACTAACTAGAGATAATATAAAAGTAGATGAAGTAGCAGACTATCACATGTATCCCATTGCTGATAATGATACACCTATGTTGTCTGCTGATAGACTTGAATATACTTTATCTAATGCTTTAGGTCAAACTAAGAAAATATGGGGATTAGATGAAATAAAAAGAATATATGATAATATAATTATTGTGGAAAAAGAAAATGGAATACAAGAAATGTGTTTTAAAGATAAAGATATAGCTTTAAGATTTGTAGAAGTAATGAGTGAGTTATCTCGTTTATATATGGATGATAAAAGAAGATTTGGAATGCAATTTCTTGCTGATATTATGAAAAAAATGTCAGAACTAGGTATAATATCAATATCTGATTTATATGAATTATCAGAATTAGAAATTATAGAAAAGATTAAAAAATGTGATAAATATAATATATCTAAATGTTTTGAAAAATGGCAAAATGGAACTGATGTTAAAATTAGTGATAAAGAGATAAAGGATAAGTACTGTGTTAATGTCAAAGCTAAGAAAAGATATATTGATCCATTAGTTAAAACTGAAGATGGTATTAAAAGAATATCTGATATATCATTAAAGGCAAAAGAATATATAGATTCATGCTTAAATTATACATTTGATAGATATATTTATATGGATTTTAACTTTACAGATAAATAAAAAATAAGTTTGTATTTAACTTATTTTTTTTATTTAAATTCACATTATTTCACTAAAATTTCATACAAAAGGATTTACTCTGTGTTATAATTCTAATAGGTGAGAATAATGAGGGAAAAACACTTTGTAAACTTGGATGAACAAATAGAAATCTTTAGATTTAAAGGTCTCACTATAGAAAATGAAGAATATGCTAAAAATGTTCTATTAAGAGAAAATTATTTCTTTTTAAGTGGTTATAGACATTTGTTCATGAAATCAAAAAACAATAAAATGTATATACCTGGTTCAACATTTGAAGAGTTATATAGTTTGTTTTTATTTGATAGACAAATTCGTAACATAATCTTTAAAAATTTACTTATAATTGAAAATAATATTAAATCAATAATATCTTATCAATTATCTAAAAAATATGGATATAAAGAAAGTGATTATTTAAAGAACAAAAACTTCGATAATGATCCTGGTAAACAAAAACAAATCAATGATTTACTTAAGAAAATGAAAAGACAAATAAGAGTTAATGCTACACAGCATTCGGCTACTAGTCACTATATAACTAACTATGGTTATATACCATTATGGGTTTTAGTTAAAGTACTATCATTTGGTATTGTTAGCGAAATGTATTCTATTTTAAAATTAGAAGATAGATTAAGTATTGCAAGTATATATGGGATAGATCATGAAGAGCTTGTTAATTATTTACCAATTCTTGCAAATTATCGAAATCTTTGTGCACACGAAGATATATTGTTTGAAAATAGAACTAAAAGATCTATAGATGATACTATTTATCATAAAATTTTAGGTATAGATAAGATGGATGATGAGTACATATATGGTAAAAATGATTTATTTGCGTTAATAATTATTTTAAAACAAATGTTAACTCAAGATGAAGTAAAGAATTTAATTATTGAAATTCAAAACAGACTAGATAATTTAGAATATAATCTTCATTCTATTGATATAAGTGATGTCCTAGACAGAATGGGATTCCCTGAAAATTGGAAAGATATTGCAAGTATAGAGGTGGAATAAAAAGATGAGAAGTAAAGCAATAAATATATTATTAATAATAGTAGTGTTTGCATTAGGTGCTGGATCAATGTATTATTTTTCAAGTAAATACAAATTTGATGCTGAAACTGGAGTAATAGAAAATAGAAATGTAACTATTACAGATAATAGTGGAATATCAGAAGCTGTTAATAAGATATATAATTCAGTTGTAATGATTAAACTTTATAAAAATGATACTTATTATGGTTCTGGAAGTGGATTTGTATATAAAGTAGATAATAAATATGGATATATTTTAACTAACTATCACGTTGTTGAAAATGCAAAAAAGGTAGTTGTACACTATAGTGATGAAAGTGAAGTTGAAGCTAAAGTACTTGGTGGAGATAAGTATTTAGATGTAGCTGTAGTAAGAGTTGATAAGAATTCAGTTCTTGAAGTAGCTGAATTAGGTTCAAGTTCAGATTTAAAATTAGGAGATACAATATTCGCAGTTGGATCTCCTATTGGAGAAGAATATTTTAATACTATAACTAGAGGTATTGTTTCAGGCCTAGATAGAAAAATAACTGTAAGTGTAGAGTCAAATAGTGATTGGGTAATGAAAGCTATCCAAGTAGATACAGCTATAAATTCTGGTAATAGTGGAGGACCACTTGTAAATAGTAATGGACAAGTAGTAGGTATTACTTCAATGAAATTAGTTGATAATAGTATTGAAAATATGGGATTCTGTATAAAAATAGAAGATGCAATGGCATATATTTCTACATTTGAAAAAGGAGAATCTATTGAGAGACCATTACTTGGAATAACATTAGTTAATGTAAGTGATAAAGGTTATTTAAAAATGTATGGAATAGATGTAGATGATAGTATCGAATATGGTGTTGTTGTTATGTCTGTTATTAAAGATAGTGGAGCTGCTAATTCAGGACTTCAAAAAGGTGACGTAATAACAATGATTGGACAAGAAAAAATAGAGAATCAAGCTTATTTAAAATATGTATTATATAGTTATAAAGTAGGAGATAAAATTAAAGTAACATATATAAGAGATGGTAAGATTAAAACTACTGAAGTAACATTAACAAAAAATAATGGCTAATATTGGTCATTATTTTTATTTGTAGTATAATACAGTTAGGTGACTTGAATGATTAGAGAAAGTAGAGCTTTTAGAATAATTTTATATATATTATTTATTATATCTATAATAACTTACGTAAAAATATATATAATAGATGAACAAATAAATGTTAATAATGATCTTCCATCAAAAATAAATGGATTAGTTTGGTATAGTGAGGAAGATGGTTCAACTTTAGAGTTTGTTAATGGTAAAATAAAAAGCTCAGATAAAAAGTTAGATAATTGTGATTATAATTATATTCTTGATAGTAATAAAATATATTTAAAATGTTTAAATATTGATTATAAAGTATTAGATATAAATTCATATAGAATGATTATTTCTTATGATAATTCTAAAACTACTGTAACTAAAAAATATTATAAATATAAAGAAATAATAGATTATATGAAGGAAAATAAATTAAAAGACATATCAGAAGATGAGATAGATAAAATAATTAATATAAAGAATAAGATAAGTGATGTTGATTATAAGAGTGCTCAAATAAGTAAATTAACTGCTATAAATCAATTATCAATCGATGAATATATCAATTTAAAAATGAATGATAAAAATGCTATAGTCTTAATATTAAATAAAAATATGTCTGTTAATTCATATAACTTTATTCCTATATTTATATCATGGATGAATAAATATAGCCAATACTCATATTATTATGTTGATTGTAATAATATAAATATAAATGATGAAGAAATACTTAAAAATATTGATGATAATAATAAAGATTTAAAAGATTATTTAATATCTGATTATGACTTAAATATATTAATAATAAGAAATGAAGAATATAAAGTATTTAATATTTCTTTATTAGATAATTATGATATGAGTAAAGTATTTAATTGTAATTATGATGAATGTGATTTGTATAGATTAAGAATAATTAATGAAGATAATGAATATGATAATATTGAAGAAATAATAGGGAATGTGGATTAAACATTTCCTTTATTATGTACAAACTTCTTGGCACCATATATAGTTAATTTTTCTATTCTTTTAGCAAGTTCTTCAACATCTTCATTAAAGTCTTCTTTTACCCAATAATTAATAATCCCTAAAGCACCATTAAATACAAATATAACAGCATAAGTTACTTCATCTTGATCTTCTATCTCTAAATCTAATTCCCATTTTTCAATACATTTATCATAAGCTATTTCTAATACATCATTCAAAAAATATAAATTATGATTAGTATTGAATAGTATTCTTACTAATTTTTTATTCTTTTTTAAAATAGAAAGGATTCCTTTTGTAAACGAAAATACTGATTGATCAGATAAGTTCTCTAATGGATCAGAAGTCTTTAATTCATATGCAAATTCTTCTTCTATTTTTTTTAATAAATCATTAATATCTAAATAGTATCTATAAAATGTAGCTCTGTTAACATCTGCTATTTCACATATTTCAGTAATACTTATCTTAGATATATCTTTTTTTTCTAGTAGACTCAAAAATGTATCTTCGATAACTTTCTTTGTATATTTAACTCTTCTATCCATAAATACTCCTTTTTTAAACAAAATTAAAATTTTTGTTTAATAACTAACATAATTTAAATAATTGCATATTGATTATGCTTATAAGCAAATTATATAATATAAGTGTATTTTATTCAACAATTGTTTAAAAAGGAGAACATATGAAAATAATAGATGAAATTAAAGATAGATTAAGTTTTAATGACAATAATAAAAGATGGATGAAGTTCTATCCCAAAGATAAAAGAAAAATAGACTATCCAAATATGTCATTATATGAGTTCTTGAAAAAGAATAATATTGGTAATATGGATAGTATTGCTATAAACTATTTTGGAAACAAAATAACATATAGAGATTTCTTCTCTGAAATAGATAATTGTGCGAAAGCATTAAGAACTAACGGAATAAGACCTGGTGATGTTGTAAGTATATGTATGGCAAATACTCCAGAAGCTGTTGTATCATTGTATGCTGTTAGTAAAATAGGGGCTATTGCAAATCTTATCCATCCATTATCTGCAGAAGAGGAAATAAGATATTCATTAAATGAAACTAAAAGTGTTTTATTAATAACAATGAATATAACTTATTCTAAAGTAAAACATGTAGTTGAAGAAACAAATGTATATAAAACTGTTATAGTCTCTGCAAAAGATTCTATGCCAGGAATAATGGGACTTGGATATTATATTTTAGAAGATAGAAAAACAAAAATACCAAAAAGTAGTGAAAAGTTTATTTATTGGAATGATTTTATTGAACAAGGAAAAGATTATGATACTCAAGTTATAGTTAATACTACAAAAGATCAACCTGCAGTAATTATGCATAGTGGTGGAACTAGTGGTACACCAAAACATATATTATTATCAAATGGAAATATTAATGTAGTTGTTGGTCAAGCTAAAATATCTTTACCTGAAGTTGATAGAACAGATTCAATGTTATCCATCCTACCTCTTTTCCATGCATTTGGATTAGTAGAATGTATCCATTATCCATTATGTGTTGGTGCAACTGTTATTTTAGTTCCTAAGTTTGATGCTGGTAGATTTGATAAATTACTAACAAAATATAAGCCAACTATCATTCCAGGAGTGCCTACTTTATTTGAAGCATTAATAAGTAATAAACACATGGATAAAGTTGATTTTTCAAAAGTTAAATATATAGTTTCAGGTGGAGATACTTTAACACCAGAAAGAAATAAAGCAGTTAATGAGTTCTTAAAAGCACATAACTGTAAGCATAATATTGTACAAGGATATGGACTTACTGAAGCATCAGGAGGAGTAATATTTGCAGCACTTGGGTCAGATGTTTTAGGTAGTGTTGGAATTCCGCTTGTTGGTAATGATTTAAAAATAATTGATCCAAATACTCATAAAGAGTTAAAACCTAATGAAACAGGTGAGATTCTTGTAAGTGGACCATCTGTAATGCTTGGATATTTAAATAATGAAAAAGAAACTAATGATATATTAGAAAAAGATAAAAAAGGTAATATTTGGGTTCATACAGGTGATTTAGGTTATATTAATGAAGATGGAGTATTATTCTTTGTCCAAAGATTAAAAAGATTAATAATCGTATCTGGATACAATGTATTCCCATCACATTTAGAAGATGTAATTAATAAAAATGAATATGTACTTAATTGTTGTGTAGTAGGAATACCTCATCCATATAAAGTACAAGTACCTAAAGCATATATAGTATTAAAAGATGGTGTAAAAGTTAATTCTAAGATCAAACGTGAAATTAAAGAATATTGTGAAAAGAATTTAGCTAAATATATGATACCAAAAGAATTTGAATTTAGAGAAAGTTTACCAAAAACATTAATAGGTAAAGTAGACTACAGAAAATTAGAAGAAGAAAATAAATAAAATATGACTTGTACATAAATATATTTATGATATAATATTTATGTACATTTTTAGGGGATTAGTTAAATGGTATAATAGGAGTCTCCAAAACTTTAGTTGGGAGTTCGATTCTCTCATCCCCTGCCATGAGTAATTCTGTTCGAACTTTTCGAACTTAATATTATTTCTAACTTCAAGAAAGGAGTTAGATTTTTTATGCTTAAATTTAAAAAAATAAAATTAGATATATATGGACAAATAAAAGATGCATGATTTCAATATCATGCATCTTGATTTTCTAAATAAAATTTATAATTGCTTGATAAATAAATTTTTGTATTTTTTAAACGATTAGAAAAATAATTATATATTTGATTAATTCTCTTATAATATAGTTTATTTAAAATTTTATTATTGTTAGATGGAATATAATCAATATTTATTAGTATTGATTCATGTTTTTTCATTTTAATAATAAGCGCTTCTAAATCAGTTGTATTTTCTACTTGAAGGATATTTGAAATATTAATTTTTCTAATTTTATTCATATCAAATATATTATAATCATCATCTAATTCATTAATAAAATTATTGCTATCTAAATAAGATACTGTGTTTGTAGTTTGTAAATTATCCCAAAACACCCCTAATAGTTTATAACTACTTTTCAATTATAAGTCAATTTCTACACCAGTATCTAATTCAACAGCCTGTTTACAATAATCAGTTATCACTTTAAAGAAATCATCTAATTCTGCTTCTTTAATTTTATCTTGATTTTTTTCTATCCAATCGACTATTTTTTTACATTGCTTTGAATCCCAATAATCATATTCGTAAGGACCTACTAAAACATCGCATTCTTCATCAATATTATTTAAGAAAAAATCTCCTAATTTTAAAGACTGCTCTAATGTTCCATTTCTATATTCTTTAATATATTTTTTATCAATCTTTGGATAATAACCAGGTTCTATCTCTGGTTTTTTTAAGTATAAAGCTAAATACAATTTACATTTCACCTCTCTTTTTAATTTTTAAATGTGTTTCACTCCTACTTCCAGGCTTTCCATCTAATTTGACATGTTGATTTGTTTTTTTATCTTTTATTCTAAGTGATCCTGCTACCATATCTGCTATAATTTGGTATCTTTCACCTTCAAATACATATTTATATCCTTCAACATGACCTTCTGAATTTGGAGCGAATTTATCTACTACCTCATTGATGTTAACTTTATTTTTACTCCATTCAACGTTATATTTTTCCTCTTTCTTTTTGCTAACATTATAATTATGTTTTGCTTCTTCTGAATATGGAACTGTTTTGTTTATATAATTACTGGAACTATCAGAATATTTTTCTTTGCTATCTGCCATTATTATACCACTCCTTTACTTAATTTATGAAAATCGTTGTAATATTTATAATTGATTCCCGTGTTATCTAGCATAGCATTTACATTTTTATCTTCTTTACCATAAATTAAAAGCTTAGATGGTAAGAAATTTAAGATTTTAGATAAATATGAGTAGTCATATTTATTTTCTTTTTTACATCCTAAGAAACTTGAAATACATATTATATTTTTAGGTAAATATTTATATAGTCTAATATTAATCGAACTACCAATACGAGTGTTAAGTACTATTTTTATTCCGTTTACCGCTAATACTGCACCATATAACTGATTTAATAATATTATTAATTCTTGCCACTCTTTATCCATATCATCTGTAACAGTTATGTCTGCAGTAGCAACTCCAAGATATTGCTTATATACATCAATTTCTTTAAATATATTTTTAATTCTTGGATATATTCTTTGATCTGGGGCAAATGTACATAACAATGTTTTCTCTTTATTCTTTACTCTTTTATCATTTCTATTAGAGTAGGGAACAATTAACTCAGGTGTTTCTTTTAAGAACATATCTTCTTTAAATATTGGAAAACCGTTTTCATCAAATTTGAAATTATGTTTTTTTAAATAAGTTATGTACTCGTCTGTTGTTTTGATTAAATCTAATAAATTATGCATATTATTACTCCTTTCATTATATTTTTTAGGAGTACCAACTACACAAATTACAATAAAAAACACGTTACCCCCTTCCATTAGAACTTGACTAACGTGCTTTACTTATGCTATCATAATCGTCATTGACACAGAAAGAAATTTGCTGTATCATTAAAATGTAGAATAAGATAGGTGATTTTGGTAGAATCACTTTTAAGCACTATAGTCTTGCTTGTTTTTATTCTATTGCTTTATTGAGGTAGTTGGTAGCTACCTAGTTCTTAGAAAAATCATGTGAACACATGGTTTTTTTGTGTCCAATTAAATTTTTCCTCTTAGATTATAACATACATCTTAGTAAAATGCTAACAATATTACAAACTTTTGTACGAATTCCAACAAATATTAATATTTGTTTTTAACGTTTTCATTATAAAATTATTTTAGTTAGTAATCTTATTACTACTTAGTATTTATGCGTACGAGTCGTTCTACACAATTTTGACACGTGCCATTAGAATATTTGCTCTAACTATTTAGTTAGAGTTTTTATTTTATAGGTAAAAATTTTGTAATTAATGACATAATAATATTAATAAATGTAACTTCATATTAAAATCAAAAGTTCAAAATGTAGTATATGTATTTTTTATTATAAATAAAAAAGAACTACAAATGAGTTCTTTTATCATTGATGTCACTTTGAGGTGATTTATAATATTTTGACAATGGTATATAATCAACTGTTAAAGGTGTATTTCTATACTCTTCTACTTTTTCTTCTATATCAAGAGCAAAAAATCCTGCAATATTTAATGCTTCACTAAAGTTATTTGTTCTTTTAGCTATAAAGTAAGTAACTATATCTGATGGTTTTGTTGATACAATTTCACCTGAAGTTTCATCTTTTAATACACATACATATAAGTTTTCTGGTGGAATAGTGTCAGTTGTATATGCATCTTTTAACTGTTCTTCGTTAAAATTATTAAGTGTATCTCCATCAAAAGCTAAATATATTCCATCACCCATCCAAGATTCTACATCATGGGAAGTTTCTAATTTTTGCTTTATTTCATCACTATAAGTTTCATATAACTCAGGACTTATTTTTCCATCAAGTGCTCTCAATAGTATTTCATTAAATGCTGTAAATATCTTTATAGTTGCTTCTTCACCTACTGAATAATATACTTTTTCTTTCCTAGAATCTGATATTAATTGACTATTAATGCCGCATTGTGGTTTTAAACCTTCACTTAATATTGATTCTAATTGATCTTTATTTGTAAAATGGTAACATAACTTCATATACTTACTCCTTTTATCGTCATTATAAATTTATTATATCTTCACATCTTTTTTTGCTATCTTTTTTCACAATAAGAAATAATATAATCTGATATATCTTTTATAAATCCAATATTAACATTATTATCACTACAAGTAATATTATCATTATTAATTATGAACTCTACGTTTGATATATCATTTAAATTAGTTCCCTTCATCTTTAAATATGATTCTTTTAGTGTATATATTTGAAATAATCTTTCTTCTATATTATTTGGTGATTTTAGAATATACTCTTTTTCTTTATCACTTGCAAATTGATCTATAACATTTATTTGTGTCTTTTTTATTCTTTCTATATCTATTCCAATCTCTTTATTAGAAATAGCAACTATTATATATTGATCTGAATGACTTATATTAAAATAAATATTATTATTCATAAATGGTTTTCCATATTCATTATATGTAAATTTTGTTTCGTTGTAATCAATGTCTTCTTTAGATAATAATTCTTTTAGAATCATTTCACCTATTATAGATCTTTTTTTATCATCAATATTTTTATATTTATCTATTTTTTTCCTTTTTTCTTTATGTATTATTTTATAAAATTCATATAATTCGTTTTCTTTATAATCGTTAACACTTTTAATAATATATTTCATACGTACACCTTCTTTTTTATAATAACTAAATTATTGCTTTTTTACAAATTAATTAGAAATATACTGTTTAAAAGAAAATTCGTAAAGTTTACATAAAAAATGTATTTAGTTTTACATCGTTTTTACTATATATTGTATGATAAAAGTAGGTGATAATATGAGCGGAAAGATTTTTATAAAGCTAGGTGTTTTTTTAATAGCTTTAGGTCTATGTATTCAATCAGTAGATATAACATCAGCATATATTGAAGACTTTAATAAAGATGTAGAACTTAGTGATAGAATAAGTGAAGACGTTGATAAAAACTATGCAGCTTTTAATTCAAAAGTTGGTTTGTTTAAATATGATCTAGAATCCGCTTATGAGTCATTTGATGGTATTTATTTATCAACATTTCCAAATAAAAAAAGTGATATACTTGCAAAGATTGATATAATAAATAATGACATAACAAAATTAGATAATAATAAAAAAGAACTTGATAAGTTATGTAGTTATGGAATATCAAGAGATAATGTAAAAAGTAAGTGCGATACTTATATAATAAATTATAATACAGTTATTAATTCTAAAAATAAAATATATGAGGAATATAATAAAATAGTAATTCAATATAATGATTATGCATTATTACATAATTTAAAAAAGGAAACAATAATTAAGTAGTTATTAAACAGGAGGTAAGTATGAAAAATAAAATGAATATATTTTCAATAATATTATCATTAAGTATTTTCATACTTCCTTTTTTATTTATATTATTATTGATTAGCAATAATAATCCCTTATTTTCTAATAGTATAAATATGTTATTAATAGTATTATTAATAGTTTTTATAGTGCTATTTATAATCTCTTTAATCATGTTATTTAAAAATGATAAGTTGAAAAATAGAAAATATGTACTTAAGAAAATATCTCTTGCAATGTTTTCAATATTCTTTCTATTAGAAGGATTAGGTATAGTAAGTATTGTTTATTATAATAATGATTTTAAATCTTGGATTATTAATACTAGTCTAAAATCAATTAATTATCAAAATATAACTAAGTATATATATAAAGATGAAGAAATATCTAAATATTTAGTTAAAAATGAAGTAGATTTATCAAAAGATATTATTTCGTTAGATGATATTAAAGTAGAAAATGAAATATATGCAGATGAATTTGAAAGAGAAATATTAGATCATAATGAAGATGAGTTATATAAAATAATAAAAGTTAGTGGAACAGTAATTGGTTCTAAACGTCACTATGAAGGTATAATGGTTGTTGTATATGATCCAGCTAATGTAACATTAGGTTTAAGTACTGGAATGGAAAAAAATGGTAAGAATAATGTCTATGCATATGGTGAACAATTAAAGAAGATATCCAAAAATTATAATGCGATTCTAGCAATGAATGCTGGAGGGTTCCACGATCCAAGATTTAGAAGTAATGGCGGTATTCCACATGGAGTTGTGGTTGCTAACGGACAAGTATATAAAGGATATAAAGTATCTCCTAATTATTCTGAAGGAATGATAGGTTTTACTACTGATAATAAATTAGTGCTTAAAAAGAATATGGGATATGAAGAGGCAAAGAATTTTAATTATAGAGATGCAGTAGATTTTGGGCCATTTTTAATAGTTGATGGTAAAAATAGATATAAAAAGGTAACAAAATATAGCTGGGCAACATCAAGGACTGCAATTGGCCAAAGAGCAGATAGAGTTGTTTTATTACTTGTTATAGATGGATTACAAAGTTTTTCAGCTGGAGCATCATTTGCAGATGAAGCAGCTATAATGGAGAAATATGGAGCTATTAACGCTGCTAATTTAGATGGAGGAACATCGACTTCATTAACTTTAAATAATAAATACATTAATTCTCCATGGAATGGTAAAAAACCAACATTTAGATATTTACCTAATGCTTGGATTGTAACTGATAATAGTAAGTAGTTTACATAGATAAACTACTTTTTGTTTTTTTTCATAAATATATCACATATTTTTCATATTTTAATAGTATTATTAAATTATCAAAGGAGATGATGTGTAATAAGATAAAAATAATATAATAAAAATGAACATAAACTAAAAGTTTTAAATATATATAAACAACCCCCTATCTAACTAAAAACAAAAAATATAAAATTTTAAAATCATGTTAACTCGAGAGTATATCTCGAGTTTTTATATGTATTAATGATATAATAAATATGTTGGTGATATTATGATTAGATTTAATAATATAAAAGTTAGAAAAGACTTAAATAATGATGAATTATTAGATTTATTATGTGAAGAAAAAAAATTATTTAAAGAACATGTTACTAAATTTTATATAAGAAAAAAATCAATTGATGCAAGAAATAAAGATGATATATATTATAATTACTCTTTTGATATTGAATATGATTTAGAATATGATGTTGAAGATTGTATTCATGTTGATGAGGAAGAACTAGAAAGTATTGTAGTTAATAAAGATAAAGATTTTAGACCTATTATAATTGGTGCTGGACCAGCAGGATTGTTTGCTGCTTTAACTTTTATTGAGAATGGTATTAAACCTATTATTTTTGAAAGAGGTTCAGATGTTTTAGAAAGAGCTGAAAAAGTAGAAAGATTTAGGAATGAAGGTAAATTAGATACAGAATGTAATGTTCAATTTGGAGAAGGAGGAGCAGGAACTTTTTCTGATGGTAAATTAACTACCGGTTTAAATAGTAAACTATGTAAGAAAGTTTTAGATACTTTCTATAGATTTGGTGCTCCGATTGAAATTACATATGAGAGTAAACCACATATTGGTACAGATAATTTAATAAACATTATTAAAAATATAAGAGAATATGTTATAGAAAATGGAGGAGAATATCATTTTAATGAAAGAATAAGTGATTTTATAATAGAAAATAATAAATTAGTTGGAGTAATTGGTAATAAAGAGTATAAGAGTGACATAGTTATTCTAGCTGTTGGTCATAGTGCTAGAGATACATTTAGAACTTTATATAGTTATAATATTAATATGGAACAAAAAGCATTCTCAGTAGGAGTTAGAATTGAACATTTACAAGAAGATATAAATAAATCTCAATATGGAGATAAAACTAAATTGAACTTACCTCCAGCTGAATACAAACTTGTATATCATGGTAAGGATAGATCTGCTTATACATTCTGCATGTGTCCTGGAGGAGAGGTAATAGCCTCATCAAGCTCGGAAAATGAAATTGTAACTAATGGAATGAGTAAATATAAAAGAGATGGAGTAAATTCTAATAGTGCGTTATTAGTAAATGTTATTCCTAGTGATTATAAAGATGATTCTCCATTATCTGGTATTATCTTTCAAGAAGAATTAGAGAATAAAGCATTTAAGTTAGGTGGAAACAATTACTATGCACCAATTCAAAGAGCAGAAGATTTTCACAAAAATATAAAAACAACATATTTAGGAAAAGTTAAACCTACTTATAAGCCTGGTGTTACCATGACAGATTTAAATATAATACTACCGAACTTTGTCTCACAAACTTTAAAAGAAGCGCTTATATACTTTGATAGAAAAATAAAAGGATTTAATGATAATGATGCAATTTTAACGGGAGTTGAAACTAGAAGTAGTTCTCCACTTAGAATTGTTAGAGATGATAAATTTGAATCTAGCATAAAAGGAATATATCCATGTGGAGAAGGACCAGGTTATGCAGGAGGAATAATGAGTGCCGCAATAGATGGCATTAGAGTTGCTAGATCTATTCTGGAGAATTAATTGACTTAAAATAGTTTTAAAGGTATATTTAAAATATGGAAAGAGGATAAAAAGATGAATGAAGAAGATAAAAAATTAGCTAAAATGTTAACTTATGGTATGTCTATAGATGGAATTACTAAATTAATGAGTGATATTGCATCAGCTACTAAGGAAGCATTAAATAATATGTCTGATTATAAAGGCATAATAGAAGAACTAGAAAAAGAAGATCCTGAAAGAGCTAAAGAATATGAAAAAGAAATAAATATTGCCATAGCAGAAGCAAAAAATAATATGCAAGAAAGCTATGATAATATTAGATTATTATTTGAAAGAGTAAAAGAAGATTGGGATAATTATAAAGGGTGAAACTAATGGATGAGAAATTAAAAGAATATAACGAAAAATTAGATAAAACGATTGCTAAGTTTCAAAATAATATTAATTATTTTAATGAATTTGGTAATTTCTTTATTATTAATGAAATAAATGAAAATCTTAATAATATTGTAGATGAATTAAATAATATTAAAAAGACAGTTAATAATATAAAATAATGGAGGAAATATGAAAAGAATTTTGATAAAACTAATAGAAATGTATCAGTCAATTTCTTTTCATAGTCATAGTTTATGTAGATATACTCCTACTTGCTCTGAATATACAAAAGAAGCAATAGAAGAGTATGGAGCAATTAAAGGAAGTTTTATGGGATTTAAAAGAATACTTAGATGTGCTCCTTGGGGTGGTAGTGGATATGATCCAGTACCTAAAAAGACAAAATAAAACATCTCTTATGAGATGTTTTTTTAGTCTCTACTTTTACCAAATAATCTAAGTAATTCTAATATAATATTGATGATATCTAAGTATAATTGGAATGCCCAATATACTGCATGTTTTTCACTAAGACCATTTGTATCTTTTTTATATATTCTATTTATATCAATCATAATATAAGCAATAAATATTATTAATACTACGAATGCTATAGTTAAATCAAGTGCTTGATTAGCTACGAATATATTTATAATTGATAATACAATCATACCTAGTAAAGCTACTGCTAAGAAAGTAGCAATACCATTTAAATTGGCTTTTATATTCTTACCAACAAAAGACATAATAGCAAATATTATAGCAGTTGCTAGAAATACATACATTATTGAAGCTACATCATATACTAAAAATACTGCACCAAACGTAACCCCAGTTAATGCTGCATAAGAACAATATAATATTTTGGCTAGAGTATCACTTAATTTATTAATTGCTAATATAAATACAAAACCCACAACTACTTCAGCAATTGCTAATAAATGATATATATTAAATAGAGTTGTAAGTAAACTTGTATTAATAGATAATAAATATCCACAACCAAAAGTAATAACTAGTCCTATGCATAACCATTGGTATACCTTAGATATAAAACTATTATTCATTTCTCCTCCTTTTTATATAACAATTTTATCATATTTATTTTATTTATTAAAGATTTTTAATATGTTATAATATACATCGGAAGGTGATATTATGGGAAGAATTATGCCTATTACTGTATTAACAGGATATTTAGGAAGTGGTAAAACAACTTTAATTAATCATATATTAAGAAACCAAGAAGGATATAAAGTTGCAGTTATAGTAAATGATATTGGAGAGGTAAATATAGATGCTAATTTAATTGAAAAAAATGGATTAGTAACAGAACAAGATGATAGTTTAGTACCTTTATCAAATGGATGTATTTGTTGTACATTAAAAACTAATTTGATTGAACAAATAGCTGGATTATATGACACTGGAAAATATGATTATTTATTAATTGAAGCAAGTGGAATATGTGAACCAATACCTATTGCTCAAAGTATTATGGCAATTAATCAAATGGTTAATGAAAGTGGACTAGACGATATTGTTAGATTAGATTCAATAATAACAGTAACAGATGCTTTAAGACTTAGCAAAGAGTTTAATAAAGGAGATAATCTTTTAAAAGAAAAAATAGAAGATGATGATATAGAAAATCTTATTATTCAACAACTAGAATTCTGTGATATTGTTGTACTTAATAAAGTATCAGACGTTACTAATGATGAGTTAGCTGAAGTTAAAACAGTAATTAGAAAGTTACAACCACACGCCAAAATAATTGAAACTGATTATTCAAAAGTAAATCTAAATGAAATAATAGATGTTAATTTATTTGATTTTGAAAAAGCATTATCTTCAGCTGGATGGATAGAAGAACTAGAAAAAGAAGAAGAGGAAGAAGCTGAAGGTGAAGCATTAGAATATGGAATAAGTACATTTGTTTATTTTCAAAGAGATCCATTTGATAGGAAAAAATTTAAAGAGTTTGTAGAAAAAGAATTCGATAATACAATAATTAGATGTAAAGGTATACTTTATTTTGATGATGAAGATAATATGAGTTATATGTTTGAACAAGCTGGAACTCAAAAATCTTTAATGGAAGCTGGAGAATGGTTTGTAATGCTACCAAAAGAAGAACAAGATAAATTAAGAAAAGCAGAACCAAAACTTGAAGCTGATTGGGATCCTGAATATGGAGATAGAATGGATAAAATAGTATTCATTGGTAAAAACATGGATAAAGATGGTATTATTGAAAAGTTGAATAAATGTCTTATAAAGAAATAGTAATCTATTTCTTTTTTTGTTATACTTAAAATAGGTGATAATATATGTTCATAGATATTTGTGAAGAATCAGGGTTCTTAGGTGTTTTAGTTTATGCAAAAGCAGTAATAAATATTATTAGTATACTAGTACCTATACTTTTAGTAGTATTTTTAGCTATAGAATTAGCTAAAATAGTTTTTGGTAGTGAAGAGAATTTTAAAAAACATGTTAAAAGTATTATTCTTAAAATAATTGCTACTTCTTTAGTTTTTTTTATGCCGACATTTACCAATCTATTTCTATCAATGCTTAATGAAACTCCATATACTGAAACAAAGTGTTGGGATAATGCTAATATGACTACTGTTGCAATGTATAAAGAGATAGAAAAGAGTAATCAAAAGATACAGGATGAAAAAGAAAAGAAGGAACAAGAAAAAGCTGAAGAAAATAGAAAAAGAGTTGAAAAAGTTAGAGAAGAAGCAAGAAAGAAAAATGAAAAAAAGGCTGAAGAAGCAAGAAAAAAACAAGAGAAACAAAATGGTAGTGGTAGTGGAGGAGAAAATGATTGCAAAGGTAACTACAATGGAACTAAATATAATTTATCAAATGATGAAGTAATAGGACTTGCAAGGATGGTTACATGCGAATATGGAACTGACGCTAATGGTATGAGTGCTGTTGCATCACATATGGCAAATTTATATGAACTGAGAACTCATAATAATCAAACTGGAGGGAAAAGTTTATATCAATATATAACAACATGTGGTTGGTATGCTTGTGCAAGGAAATTAGGAGATTCTAGTTACGATAATAGTCAAGCTCAACAAGTAGTTAGATCCGTTTTAGTAGAAGGAAAGAGAACTTTACCACTATATATAGATGAATTTGACTGGTATCCAAATGATATAAGAGGCGCTAGTTGGGAATCTTATAAGTCTTATACACCTCATGTTACTCAATTAAATAATGTTTATGGTTCATCAGGTAAGTATTATTGTATTACAGTATCTGGAAATGATGGTAATATATTCTTCTATACATCTACAGCAGAAAAATATAAAAATGATAAAAATTTATAGAGGTGATAAAATGAAAAAATATCTATTATTAATTGTTCCTATTATATTAACTGGATGTACTGCTAATTATACTTTGACTTATGAAAATAATAATTTTAATGAAGAAGTAATTATTGAAAATATTAATGATGAGGAACTTAGCAAATTCGATAAATTAAAAGCTTCTGATAATTTTAAAGACGAAGAAAATAATTTAGAATATAAGTATATTGATAATGGTAAAACTAAAACTATTACACTTGATATTGGAGAAGATTTAGTTGTTACTAAATTACTTAATTATTGCTATGAAGATATATATTTAATTAATGAGTCTAATTATTTTACAATACAAACTGGTGGAGAAAAGTATTGTAAGAATTATGATATAAAAGTAAATTTTAAAACAGATAAAAATATTATTAATAGTAATGCTGATAGTATAAATGATAATGTTCTTACTTGGAATAAATTAGATAAAGATATAAATATTCAAGTTAGTAAAACGGATAGTATTAAAAAGAATAAAAACGAAAAAAATATTAGTGAATCTTTAAGATATATAATAGTATTTGTTGTTTTAATAGTTGTTGGTATAGCTACATTTTTCATTTATAAGTTGAAAAATAATGAAAAATAAATGTATAATTAGTATGGAGGTTTAAAATGAAAAAGATATTAAGTATTTTATTAGTTGCAATAATGTTATTTATCCCTTTTGGAGTAAATGCTGAAGGAGAAGAACCAGTAGATGTATATTTATTCTATGGAAGTACTTGTCCACATTGCCAAGAATTACATGAATGGTTTGAAACAGTTGATCAAGAAGAAAAAGCTAAATATAATTTAATTAAATTTGAAGTTTGGGAAAATGAAAAGAATGCTGAACTAATGAATAAAGTTGGAGAAGCATTAGGTCAACAAGCATCAGGAGTTCCTTTTATGATTATTGGAGAAAAAGTTTTCTCTGGATATGGTGAAGGTGATGGAGAAGAAATTCTTAAAGCAATAGATGATGAATATAAAAATGATAACAGATCAACTAAAGTAAAAGATGTAATTGAAAAAAATGGTGGTGGAGAACCTGATGGTGCTACAAATACATCAAAAAAAGAATCAAAAACATCTGATTTAATTATAGGTATTGTAGCTATTGTTATAATAGTTGGTACAATATTTGTAGTTGTAAAAGCAAGAGAAGAGTAATTCTCTTTTTTTATAGGAGGATTTATGAAAAAGAAAGAAAAAGAACCAGTTTGGCATCAAGAAATGATTGTTAGAAGAACATTATATATATTAGATATTATTAATTTTTTAATCTTAACTATGTATGAAACTTATTTTATAAATATTAATAAAGATATATCATTAATTAATAATTTTATGACTTCTAAGTTTTTTACTTGGTTACTATGGACAGATATGATTCTTGTAATAATATTTTCTATTGCAATGATTCATTTAGCTAGAAAATCTAAAAAAGAAGTATCAATTAAAGTAGGCTTTGCAATATTTTCTATACTTATAACTCAAATAAGTTTAATAGTATTTGTAAATCTCTTTAGTTTAATTTTTATATAATAAAAAAAGCAACTAAGTTGCTTTTTATAATACTTCAATTTGTTCTTGTGGTGTAACTGGTGCACTTTGAACTGGTGTGTTTTGAGGTTGTACTTGATCAGGGATAGATGCATTAATTGTTCTATCTTTTGCCCAGTTTCTAATTTTTTCAATTTTCTCTTTATTTGTATTATACATAGATACAGAACCATTAAATGCATTTATTACAGTATTTGCATTTACTTCAATAAGTCCTGCTATGTTTTGATATGCTAAATCTCTTAGAATTGCTTCTATATCAGATCCAGTATAATTCTCTGTTATTTTAACTAATTGAGCAATTAAATTATCATCTCCAGGGAATTCAAAATATTTATTTAAATATAATTCAAGTATTTCTTTTCTTTCTGTAGAGTTAGGTAAATCTATAAAGAATAATTCATCAAATCTTCCTTTTCTTAATAATTCAGGAGGGAGTTCATTAACATTATTGGCAGTGGCAACTACGAATACATCTTTATTACATTCTTGTAACCAGAATAGAAATTGACCTATTAATCTTTGAGTTACTCCAGATGAATCACTTGATCCAGCAGCTAATCCTTTTTCAATTTCATCAATCCATAATATACATGGAGATACATGTTCTGCTGTTTCAAAAGCTTCTTTTAATTGTTGTTCACTTTGTCCTACATATCTACCTTGAATAGTTGCAAAGTCTAGTCTATATAAAGGTCTTTTCCATCTTTGAGCTATTGCTTTAGAAGATAAACTCTTTCCACATCCAGGAACACCCATTAATAATATTCCACGTGGAGGTTTTATACCTCTTTTTTTCATTTCTTCTCTTTTTTCGGGAACTAATAATTTTTGTTTATCATCTAACCATTGTTTAAGATTTTGAAGTCCTCCAAATGCTAAGTCATCTTCTACATTAATTTTTTCTAATCCATTAATATTAGAAAATAAACTATCTTTAGCAAATCTAAGTTCAATTTTATCATCTTTTAATAATTCACCTCTAGCAAGTAGAGTAGCTATTACATTTTTAATTTCAATTGAACTAACACCAACTAATATATTTGCAATCTCTTTTACGTCGTCTTTATCCCATTCAATTTTAATTTGATTTTGATATGGTCTAATTTCTTCAATTATTAAATTAAATATTTCATCTTCATCAGGTAATTCAAAATCTATTACCATTCCTTGTCTTTGTAAGAATACCCATAAAGGATTAGCTGTAATAACCATAATAATTGATGATTTTTCTTCAGCTAATGTAGTTAAATCTGCTAGGTATCTGGATGTAACATTTTCTGTGTCTAATTCTTGTACATCACTTAATATATATATTTGATTTTCACTCGTTTGTAATTCTTTTGCTATATAATCTAAAGCACCCATCAATAGTTTATCGTTATTATATACTTCTCCAGTTAATATATTAGTAAATCCATTAGACATAGAATGAACTTTAATCATAGTATTAGTTTCTTTACTAATTTCTCTTAATAAATTTAAAGTTCTAGTTTTTTCAATAGTGTCTATTCCTATAAAAGGAATTCTTGCCAATATGTATTTTATTAAAGTTTCTTTTGTTTCTTTATAGTTCATAAATCCTCCTAACTATTTAAATCCAAATTATTTATGATCATTGCTATTTCTGGATTTGTATCATTCATAAATGCATTTCTTATTTGACCATTTATATCTTCACCAAACTTATGTATATTTTGAAGTAATGAGTTTTTGGTATTTTCATCAAAATGTCTTACTGAAGCTAATTTCTTTGCAAATACCATTTCATTTTTAATATATCCTAATTCTAAAAGTAAAGTATTTTGATCTTGTTTAACTCTGTCTAATTTTAAAACAAAGTTATCTACTGATGCATTAAGTCTATAGTTTATTAAATCTACGATGTGATTTAGAAATCTTATTTTAATATCACCAGTATAGGTTAAATTGGCTTGATCAATTTTGTTAACATCATTATCGGTTATAGCGTTATGTTTTAACTTATCTAAATAATCAATCCATTCATAATAAGTCATCTTCTAACCACTCTCCTTACTCCTTCATAAAGTGGTGGTAAATCCCAATCTGGTAAAGCATTAATAAACTTTTCATCATTAGGATTTATACTTTTTCTATTTTCTTGTTCTTTAATTTTTCTTTCTTGATCAACTTGATCAAATAACTCAGTTTTCTTTTCTAAAAAATCTGTATTATCTTCTAGCATTTAAATCACCTACCTGAATATTTCTTTGATTTCTTTCAGCTTTAACATAATTGTTATAATCTAATGAATTTATAAACGCTATAATTTCATTTTCTGTATCTTTTCCATCTTTATATAGGAATCTAAAATCTACTACTTCTGCAATAGTATTCATAAGTATTAAAGTTTCATTTTTCTTTCTTTCTTCTCTTTTCTTAATTTTATTTTCTCTTTCAGTATAATTTAAGAATAAGAAGTATCCATCTACTATTAATACACCAATTAATACAACAAGAGCAATTAGAGGTTGCTTAATAATAAAACAAATAATAGTAAGTATTACGCCAATAACTGTTGCAATCATCATTTTAGTATCAAATAATTTATTTCCATAAATATCTTGGTTAGTATCATTATTTATGTGATTATGTAGATCTTGTACTAATTCTTTTTCATTTGATCCGTTTATTGTATTACCATTCCAATTACCAATTTTAATATTTATATTTAAGTTATTATTTTCATCATTATTAATGTTCTTATTGTATGCTTCTAGAATCCAATCTTTAGATAGTGCAAATGCAAGTTTTCTAGTATTAACTGTAGGTTTTACTGATTTGTTCTCTAAAACTATATTAGTTAGTTGTGAATAGAAATCAGTATTCTTTTGAAATGCAAACTCGGTTTCTTTAAATCTTTCTAATGCTTTATTAACATTTCCATTTTCTTCAACAATTAATTTATTTTTAGCAATATCTTTTCTAAGTTCTAATTCCTCATCTTCATAGTTGAACACTAACAAATTAATAATTTTATCTATTTCAGCTTCTCTTGATATCTTTGGACCACTATCTTCTTTGAGAATATTTTTAAGTTCTTCTAATATATTCCTTTCGGAAGTAGTAACAGCTAATATCTTTTGAATTTGATCATGTTGGTTAGTATAATTTTTTAAATGATAAAAGTTTTGTGGTTCAGTTTCTTTAATCCAACTATTTAAACAAGTTGTCCATCTATCTACTTGAATATTTCTATATTCAGGTTGATTATTTAATTCTTGAAGCCATGTATTTATTTTGTCTAGACACATAGTTCTAGCATCTACATCAAATGTACCGTTTGTAATTGCATCAATTATAGTTACAATTTTATTTTCCATTTTAGTTGGATCTTGCATTTCTAAATATCTTCTTAACCAACGAAGAGCGGTATCATTTCTTCCAGCTCTTAAATGAATTAAACAAAATAATAAACTAGTTTTTTCATCGTCTCTTGTCATTGCTTCTTTTAATGCTCTATTAGCTAAGTCTTTATTATCATTAAACCAAGCACAAATAGCAACTAATGCCGGAGCAAGCCAGTAGTTAGGAGTATCAATTATAACTTGTTCACTAATATTTTCAATTGTTGATTTTTTTATTGAATTAATATCAGTAGCTTGAAATATTCCATTTATTTTTCTTCTAACATTATCATAATGACCATATTGTTTATTGATCTCATCTTGGTCTAAAGTAATTGATTGTTTTGCGTTAGCAACAACCGTACTACCTCTTATTTCAACCATAAAATTTTTAATTTCTTCTTCAATAGTTTTTACTGAATCAGTGACTTTGTTAACTTTAGAATCAACGTGTTCTATATTAGAGCTTACTTGACCTACATTGTTAGCAAGATTACCTAAATTTCTTTCAATTACGTCTAAATTTGCTGCACTGATTACTAGAGCCTCATTGTTACTAGCCATTTAATCACCCTCTATTATAATAATTATAGCATTATTTATTTAAATATAATAAAAATATTAGTAATATTTGACATTTTCTTGGAAAATAAGGCTAATTTTTGTATAATTATGGTGGTGATAGTATGAATGATATAGAAATTGCAAAATCTGTTAGTAAGAAAAATATCTTAGAAATTTGTGATGAATTAGAAATAGATAGAAATCTAATAGATCAATATGGAGATTATAAAGCTAAGATAAAATTTAATGATGTAATGAAAAATAAAAACGGAAAAGTAATACTTGTAACAGCTATTAATCCAACTCCATTTGGTGAAGGAAAAACCACTATCAGCATAGGCCTTTTAGATGCTTTAAGATATATGAAGAAAAATGCTTTAGGTGTTTTAAGAGAACCTTCTTTAGGACCTGTGTTTGGATTAAAAGGAGGAGCAACTGGTGGAGGTTATGCACAAGTTGTACCAATGGAAGATATTAATCTTCATTTTACTGGTGATCTTCACGCAATAACTAGCGCTAACAATTTAATTAGTGCTGCAATTGATAATCATATTTATCAAGGAAATGAATTAAGAATCGACCAAAATAGAATTGCTTTTAAAAGATGTTTAGACGTTAATGATAGATCTTTGCGTGATAAATTTAATATTACTGCTGCAAGTGAAGTAATGAGTATCTTTTGTTTATCAAATGATTTAGATGATTTAAAAGAAAATCTTGGTAATATAATAGCTGCTTATAACTTAGATGGAAATCCTGTTTATGTAAGAGATTTAAATATAGTAGGTAGTTTAGCTGTTATATTAAAAGATGCAATTAATCCAAATATAGTTCAAACATTAGAGAATAATCCTGTTTTAATACATGGTGGACCATTTGCAAATATTTCAATTGGATGTAATTCTATTATTGCTACAAAACTTGGTAGAAGACTTTCTGATTATGTTGTGACTGAAGCAGGTTTTGGAAGTGATTTGGGAGCAGAAAAATTCTTTGATATAAAATGCCGTAAAGCTGGTATTAAACCTGATTGTGTAGTTCTTGTATGTACTATTAAAGCATTAAAATATAATGGTGGAGTAACACAAGAGAACCTTGATCAAGTAAATGTAGATGCTGTTCATAAAGGATTACCTAATCTTAATGTTCATATCGAAAATATGCTTAAGTTTAATTCAAATGTTATAGTTTGTTTAAATAAATATAAAACAGATAGTTTGGAAGAAATAGATGTAGTAAGAAAATCAGTGCAATGTTACAATGTACCTTTTGTAATATCTGATAGTTATATAAAAGGTGGAGTAGGTTCAATTGTCCTTGCAGATGAAGTTATTAATTCTTTAAATAAAGAAAATGAATTTAAATACCTATATGATGTAGATGATAGTATAACTAATAAGATAGAAAAACTTTGCAAGGAAGTATATAGAGCAAAAGATGTAGAATATAGTGAATTAGCTAAAGAAAAAATAGAATTATTTAATAAATTAGAATTAAATAATATGCCAATATGTATATCTAAGACTCAATATTCAATTACAGATGATCCACATAAATTAGGATATTCAATAGATCATACAATGCATATTAGAGATTTAGAGGTTTATAATGGTGCAGGATTTATTGTTGCATTCATGGGAAAAACAGTAACAATGCCTGGTTTACCTAAAGTACCTAATTATGAACATATTGACTTAAATGATAATTTTGAAGTTGTTGGACTTAGTTAAAATGCTCTATTAAAGCATAAAAATGAACAAAAAAGTGTCTATATTGGCATAAATGCAATTTTTATGTTATTATATAACTCGTCATTTAAAGGGAGGAATATATAATGGCAAGAAAAAATGTATATGCTAGTGATTTAGAAGTATTCTTAAATACAGGAAGAGTTTTATTAAGAGGAAAAACAGTATCTGAGTTAAGAGATAGTTTAAAATTGGTTAAAAATCGTTCATTAGGAACTAATCCAATTGCTTGTATGGTTAGATATGATCAAGTAAGAGGAGAAATGTTAGATAGAATAGATCCAAATAATAATTTGTTATTTGATAGGGGTATGGTTAGATTTTTAAAAAGAAATGGATATAGTTCACCAGTTGAATTTGTAACAACTGCAAAAGAATCATTAGAGAGAACTGCTGGATTAGAAGAAGATTATCCTTGTTCAATTAAAGATGTTTTACAACTTGGAGAAGATAAGAGAAAAGAAATGAAAGAAAGTGGAGAAATCTACTTTGATGAATATGATCCAGATCCTTTCCACCCAATGGGAAGAATTGATGAAAGTGAAATAGGACAAGCAATTAATAAAACAACAGTTAAATCATTAATTAGAACATTTAAAAGAAGTAGATAGAAATATCTACTTTTTTTATGCTTTTGTTTAAAATAATAATTATTTATGATAAAATAAGTTAGATATTGGAGGAAATTATGGCAGATAAATTATCGAAAGAAGAAGTAGAACATGTTGCTAGACTTGCAAGAATTTATTTAACTGATGAAGAAATAGAGAAATATAGAGTTCAATTGAAAACATTAATGGATGATGTTGATAAGATAAAAGATGTTGAATTAAAAGATGAAGGAAGAGTTATAACTCCTGTTACAGAATATACTATTTGTAGAGAAGATGTAGAAGGTCCAATGTTGGATCCAGAAGATATAATGAAAAATGTACCTGAAAGTAATGGTAATTTTGTGGAAGTTCCGGTGATGATAGATGAATAATTACTTAGATTTAGATATAAATGAAATACATAAATTATTAGTTGATAAAAAAATTAAACCAATAGATTTAGTAAATGAGGCTTTTGAAAGAATAGAAAATAATAAAGATTTAAATGCTTTTATAACTTTAGATAAAGAAAATGCTTTAAAAAGAGCAAAAGAATTAGAAGAAGTTACTCCTAATAATTTATTATATGGAATACCTATAGCTATTAAGGATAATATTGTAACAAAAGATTTAAAAACTACATGTGCATCACACATATTGGATAATTTTATGCCTATATATGATGCTACTGTTGTTAAAAAAATAAAAGATGCAAATATGATAATTATAGGTAAAACAAATATGGATGAATTTGCAATGGGTTCAACTAGTCAAACTAGTTATTTTGGAGCTCCATTAAATCCATGGAATAAAACTAAAGTGTCTGGTGGATCAAGTGGAGGTTCTGCTGTTTGTGTTAGTGCAAGACTTACACCTTTTGCTTTAGGAAGTGATACTGGTGGATCTATAAGACAACCATCAAGTTATTGTGGAATAGTAGGTATGAAGCCAACATATGGAAGAGTATCTCGTTTTGGTTTAGTTGCATTTGGTTCAAGTCTAGATCAAATTGGTCCAATGACTAGAAACGTATATGAAAATGCAGTTCTTCTTAATCTTATTTCTGGAAGAGATGATAATGATTTAACTAGTTCACATAGAGAAGTAGAAGATTATACAAGAAAAATAGGTAAAGATATTAGAGGAATGCATATAGCTGTACCTAATTTCTTTATGAGTGAAATCGTATCTAAAGAAGTTAAAGATAAAGTAAATGAAGTTATAGATATGCTTAAAGAAAATGGAGCAACAATTGATTATATAGATATAGATTATATAGAAAATGCAGTTACTTTATATCAAATCATTGCTATGGGTGAAGCAAGTTCTAACTTAGCTAGATTTGATGGGGTTAAATATGGTTATTCAAAAGAAAATCCATCTAGTGTAGATGATTTATATGGATATACTAGAGGAGAAGGATTTGGAGAAGAAGTTAAAAGACGTATTATGGTAGGTTCTTATCTTTTAAGTGGAGATAATGCAAAAATCTATTATGATAAAGCATTACAAATAAGAAATGGTATTAGAGAATCATTCTTAGAAGCATTTAAAAAATATGATTTAATTATTGGACCTAATGCTACAACAGTTGCTTATAATTTAAATGAAGGATTAGATGATCCACGTAAGACTTTCTTAGATGATATTCTTGTTATACCAGTTAATATGGCTGGACTTCCTGGAATGAATGTTCCAATTGGATTTAATAATGATAATCTACCAATTGGACTACAAATAATAGGTAATTCATGGGATGAAGCTACTATGTATCAATTAGCTAGTTTTATTGAGAAAAAATTAGACTTAGAATTAATTCCAAGGGAGGTTAAATAATGAGCGATTATAAGAAGACAATTGGTATTGAAATCCATTGTGAATTAAAAACTAAAACAAAAATTTATTCTGATAGTATTAATGGATATGGAAGAACTGCTAATTCAAATGTAACAGTAGTAGATTTAGGTTATCCTGGAACTCTTCCAACATTAAATGACGGAGTAATTAAAACAGCATTAAAAGCTGCAATAATATTACATTGTGATATTAATAAATTAATGCATTTTGATCGTAAGAATTATTTTTATCCTGATTTACCAAAAGGATATCAAATTACTCAAGCCGAAACACCAATTGGTGTTAATGGATATGTTGATATAGATGTAAATAATGAAACTAAAAGAATTAGAATACATGATATACATATTGAAGAAGATACTTGTAAGAGTATTCACTATAAACAACATTCATTCTTAGATTTTAATAGAGCTGGTGTTCCACTTGTTGAAATAGTTACTGAACCAGATATGAATAGTGAAGAAGAAGCAATGGCTTATATTGAAAAATTAAGAGAATTATTCTTATATGCTGATATTTCTGATTGTAAGATAGAAGAAGGAAGTATGAGATGTGATGTTAATATTTCTATTTCTAAAACTGATGAATTAGGAACTCGTGCAGAAATTAAAAATATTGGATCTATAAGTAATGTAGGTAAAGCAATAACTGCAGAAGCAAAAAGACAAGAAGAATTACTTGAAAGTGGAAAAGAAGTAGAATTTGCTACATATAGATATGATGAAAAGAACGATAAAACTATAGTTATGCGTATAAAAGAAGCTGGAAATGACTATAGATACTTCCCAGAACCAGATATTCCATTTGTTGAAATAACTGATGGAATGATAGAGGATGTTAAAAATAATATTCCAATGCTTGCAGATGAAAGAAAAAAGAAATATATTTCATTTGGAATTAGTGAATTAAATGCTAGTAAAATAATTCAAAATAGAGAAATATCTGATTACTTAAATCAATTTTTAGATAAAGATATTAATTTTGTAATAGCATCAAATTTATTACTAGGTGATATTTCTGCTTATTTAAATAAGAGTGAAAAAAGAATTGCTGATACTGAATTATCAGTAGAAAAATTTATTGATGTTGTTAATAAACTTGATAATGGAGATATTAATAGTAAAGTATTTAAAGAAATATTAAATGATTTGATGGAGAAAGATATTAATGTTGATGAAATATTAAAAAATAGTGGAATTAAAATTATAAATGATCCATCAGAATTATTAGAAATTATAAATAATGTACTTAAAAATAATGAGAATAGTGTCAATGATTATAAAAATGGTAATGAAAGAGCAATTAAGTATTTAATGGGTCAAATTATGAAGGAAACTAAGGGTTCAGCCAATCCTGAAATGGTTAATAAATTACTAATAACTGAACTTAAAAAATAATTTTTACAAAAAAATAATACTAGTATATAATTAAAATATGGAGGGATTGAAATGAAATCTACTATAAAATTATTAAAAAACAATTTATTAACAGTATTTGTTATTATTTTATTTATAATAGCAATGTTAGTTTTATCATATTTAAAAAATTTGTATTGGGATAATAATGATGCTGCAGCTTATGGAAGTAGACTTGATGGTATTGAAAATTATCAATTATCTGATAGTGATATAGAAAAAGTAAAAGAAAATATTAAAAAAGATGAAGATGTAGTAGATGTTAAATATCATCAAGAAGGAAAGATAATTAACTTAGAAATAAAAGTTAAACCTGAATTAAAAGATGATAATGCTAGAATAATGGGTAGTGAGATGCTTGCGTATTTCACAGAAGATCAATTATCATATTTTTCTATTCAATTTTACTTTTATAAAGACGATGCAACAAAGACTGATTTCCCTATTGTAGGTTATAAACATTATACAAGTAAAGATATATCATGGACGAAGGATAGATAGGAGATATTTATGAAAAATAAAAAAATATGGATAATATTTATTCCGATTCTAATAGCAATTATAGTTTTTGCTGGTTTATCTATTTATTTTTATCGTAATAATGGAGAATCAATAAGTGTTACAGATAAAAACTGGCTTGAAAAAAATATAGATTCTTTAGTAGATGTAGAAATACCTAATGATTATCCAGTATATGGAGAAAATAATGGAATTATATCATCATTTTTAAAAAGTTTTGAAACTGTAGGAAAGGTAGAATTTAATAAAATTAGTTATTCTAAAGAAAATAATCCTACAACAACAGGATTAAGATTTAGAGTATTAGATAATAATGAAGATTTAGGTAAAAATGATAGACTTCTAGGAGAAGATGTATATGTACTTGTAAGTACTACTCCTCAAAAGATAGATAATGTATTAGATATATCTAATACTAAAGTAGGAGTTCTTACTAATGATGCTGCAGAAGTTAGTTATTATTTAAGTAATGTAGATAAATTAGTTTATAAAAAGTATGATACTGCTGATCTTTTATTTAATGCTTTGGATACATCTGAAGTTAATTCAATTATCATACCAAATACTATGTATTTAAATAAAACATTAAATGATAAGTATACAATTAATTATACTTTATCTGAAATGTCTAAAAAGATTGTAATAACTACAGAAAATGAAAATGATAGATTTAATAAAATAATAGCAAAGTACTTTGATTATTGGAAAGAAAATGATTATGTTGAAAAATATAATGATGCGTTATTTAACTATTATATAGAATCTAAAAATATTTCTGATAGTACTAAGAGTGCATTACAAGCTAAAACCTATACTTATGGATATGTTGAAAATTATCCTTATGAAGTAAAAAACGGTGATGCTTTAATAGGTATTTGTGGAGAATATATTTCAAGAATAAATAGACTTACTGGAATAGATTTTAATTATAAAAAATATGATAGTATTGAAAGTCTATTAAAAGCAGTTGAAAATAAAGAAGTAGATATATACTTTAATTATTATGATGTTGCTAATGAAAATTATATTGAATCAAATACATCATTTGTAGAACAATATGTTGTTATATCTAAATTAAGTTCTTCTAATGTAGTTACATCTTTTGAATCATTAAAAGGAAAGAGTATTGGAATATTAGAAAATACTGCCTTATTTAATTATTTCAAAGATAATAGTAAAGCAAATATTATACCTTTTAATAATTTGGATAAAATGATAAAAGAAAGTAGAGATAACATAATAGTGGTTGATTTAGAAGTATATAATTATTATCGTAATTCTAAATTTAAAAACTATGAAGTATTATATACAAATACATTTACAAAAGATTATGCCTTTATGGTATCTGGGGAAGAAAAAGAATTCTCTGATATTTTAAATTATTTAATGGCCACTAATTCATATTATCGTTATCGTAATATGGGAATAAATGAAATTAATAATAGAAATAATATAGATAATAAGAGTTTTAATGAATTATATATAATTATCTTGGTAATAATTCTAATTCCTGTATTAGTGCTTATTTCTTTATATACTTTATTAAGAAAGAAAAAAGTAGTTAAGAAGGTTAAAAAAGAAGAAAGAAGAAAATATATTGATAATTTAACTTCTCTTAAAAATCGTAGTTATTTAAACTTCAATATGGAAGCGTGGAATAAGAGTGAAAAATATCCTCAAACTATAGTTATAGTTGATTTAAATAATGTTAAATACGTAAATGATAACTATGGACATGAAGCAGGGGATAAGTTAATAGTTCAAGCTGCATCTACATTATTAAATACTCAACTTGAAAACAGTGAATTAATCAGAACTGATGGTAATGAATTCTTAATTTATTTAATTGGTTATAGTGATAAACAAATAGAAACTTATACTAAGAAATTAACTAAAGAATTAAAAGAATTACCATATGGATTTGGTGCTGCTATAGGTTACAGTATGATTAAAGATGGAATGAAAACTATTGATGATGCTATAAATGAAGCAACTCTTGAAATGCGTACAAATAAAGAGGATTATAAATAAAATGAAAAAGACTAAGAAAAGAATAAAAGCTTTAGCTAAAAGATTAAATAAGAACTTTAGATCAACAGAAATGCAAGTTCTTCCTGGACAACTTGCTTTCTTCTTTTTACTTATGTTAGTACCATTAATAGCTTTAGTTTTTGCTATTAGTTCTAACTTTAATGTATCTAATTCATTTTTAAATAGGCTTATAGCTAATGAATTACCAAATGTATTTGTTCAAATGATTGAAACTATATCAAAAGGTAGTTCAGCTAATATTAATAATATAATATTTTATATATCAGCCCTTATTTTAGCTAGTAATGGTACTTATACAATAATCGTAGTATCAAATAGAATCTATCATATTAAAAATAAAGGATATTTATATGATAGAGCTAAATCAGTAGGTATATTATTTATAATGGTTCTATTATTTTTGTTCATTATGATAGTACCTGTTCTTGGTAATCAAATCGTAACAATTATATCTACATTTTTTCATAACGATGATATTGGTAGATATATTAGAATTACATATAAATTATTTAACTTACCGATTTCATATTTTATAATATTTTGGTTAATTAAGATTATATATATTATGGCACCTGATGCTAAAATATCTAGAAAAAATGTTAACTATGGAGTATTATTTACCAGTCTTTCATGGGTTTTATTTACAAAGCTATATGCAATATACATAGGTTTAACTGCCAATGTTAATTCATTATATGGAAATATTTCTAACATCATTATTTTGATGTGGTGGATTTATTTCTTATCATATATATTTGTTATGGGTATGGCGCTTAATGTGTCTAAATACGAAGAAAAAGAAAAGTAATATTTTCTTTTTTTGTTATTTGATGTAAAATTATAGTGATAAAGAGGAATGTTATGAAAAAGATTAAAAGTAAAAAAAATAATACAATTCATAAATTTAAAAAATTTCTTAAAAATCTTAAAAATAATCCAATTGAAGTATTTAAAGATTTTGGTTCTTATATAAAATTATATATAACAACTAATTTATTCTTTTTTATATACATAGTTTTAAATGTTATTAGTGGAATATTAGTTAGATATTTAACAACTAATAATCCATCTAATATATGGCAAATTCAACCAATTCTAGCAGATTTTGCTGTAGTAGTTTTACTTGGTTCATTTGGTTATTTAATGAGACATAAAATAAGAATGATTTATTGGCATTTTCTAACTTTAATTTATGCATTTATTTGTATAATAAATTCTGTATATTATACTTTTTATTCTTCATATGTATCAGTATCACTTTTATCAACTGCTAAATATGGGGAGGATGTAAGTGATGCAATCTTTGCAATATTAAAGTTAAAAGATTTTGTATATATTTTAGTGCCTATTCTTTTAATAATATTACATATTAATTTATCTAAGAGAAAATATTTTACTAATATTGAGGCTAATAATAAAGAAAAAAATAAATGGTTTACTAATGTACTTTTAGGTGTAAGTGTAGCTTTAATATTTATGTCTACATTATCATCAACTGATATTAGTAGAATTTCTAAACAATGGAATAGAGAATATATAGTAGTTAAATATGGTATCTATACTTATCAAATAAATGACGTTATAAAAAGTGTAGAACCAAAAATATCAGCATTATTTGGATATGATGAAGCTCTTAGAAAATTTAATGATTACTTTGCAGATAGAGAAGACACGAATACAGTTAATAAATATTCAAATATATTAGAAGGTAAGAATATAATAGTTATTCATGGTGAAAGTATACAAGACTTTGTTATAGGTCTTAAAATTAATGGAGAAGAAGTGGCTCCAAATTTAACTAAATTAGCAAAAGAAAGTTTATATTTTAGTAATTTTTATACTCAAGTTAGTGTAGGAACAAGTAGTGATAGTGAATTTACTTTTAATACTAGTTTAATGCCATCAAATAATGGTACTGCATTTGTTTCATATTTTGATAGACATTATATTAGTATTCCTAAATTATTAAAAGATAAAGGATATTATTCAGTATCAATGCATGGAAATGTTGCATCTTATTGGAATAGAGCAACAATGCATAAGACTTTAGGATATGATGAAGTTATTGGTAAAAGTGAATATGATATTGATGAAGTTATAGGACTTGGGTTATCTGATAAATCATTCTTCCGTCAATCTGTTGATAAAATAGATAAATTAAGAAGTGAACATGACAAATTGTATTCTATATTGATAATGTTAACTAATCACACTCCATTCTATGTAGATGATGGATTTGATGTTACATTAAAGGTTAAAGAAAAAAATGAAAAAGGAGAAACAGTTGAAAATGTTTATCCTTATATGGAAGGTACTAAACTTGGTCGTTATTTTAAATCAGTTCACTACGCAGATGAAGCTTTAGGTGAGTTAATGGATAATCTTGAGGAAAAAGGAATCCTTGATGATACAGCTATAGTATTTTATGGAGATCATGATGCTAGACTTCCTAAAGCAGATTATGTAAAATTTTATAATTATGATTACAAAACAGATTCTATTTTAAGTCCAGATGATGAAAATTATGTAGAATTTGGTAGTTATGAATATGAACTTAATAGAAGTACTCCATTCTTTATATGGACTAAAGAGAAAAAGATAAAGGGAGTATCTATGAAGAAGGAAATAACTACTGTAATGGGGATGTATGATGTAATGCCAACTCTTGGTAATATGTTAGGTATTTATAACAAGTATGAATTAGGACATGATATGTTTAGTCTTAAAACTAAAGATAATATAGTAGTATTCCCAACAGGTAACTGGTTAACTAATAAAGTTTATTATAATGCACAACGTAATGAAACATATATGATTAAAGAAAATACTATATTACCTGATAACTATATTGAAGAAAATTCTGCATATGCAGAGAAACTACTTAGTACATCTAATAGTATTATTGTATATGATTTATTAGAAACAACTGAAGAAAGTAAAGAAAAATTAAATGAATCTGAAATTATAGAGGGAGCTAATAATTAATGAGAAAGAAGAATAAGAAAAAAAATAGAATATTTTTGAAATTATTAATATTTTTAATAATTGTTGCTTTAATAGTTGGTGCTGTATTTATATTTTTAAATAAAGATAATAAGAAAACAGAAAATAAAGTAAATAAAGTTGCAGAAAAAGTTGAAAGTATAAATGGGTATGAATACAATTTATATGAAAATAGTTCTGATTTATATAAAAAATATTATACTGAATTAAAAAAAGTATTAGAGAGTGAAGAAATAGATGAAGAACAATACGCTTTATTAGTATCTAAATTATTTGTAATTGATTTTTATTCATTTGATAATAGAATAACTAATCAAGATGTTGGTGGATTAGATTTTGTTCATTCATCAATTAAAGAAAACTTTAAATTAAAAGCTACTGATACTATATATAAATATATAAAAAGTAATGTATATGGTGATCGTGAACAAAAACTTCCTGTTGTAAAAGAAGTTGATGAAGGAACTGTAAAAAAGACTAATTATAAATATACAGATTCTAGTAGAAAGATTGATATTAATGATCAAAATGCTTATAAAGTAAGTCTTTCATGGGAATACGATAATGATGGTTCAGGGTATCCAACTAGTGCTGAAATAACACTTGTTCATGAAAAAGAAAAACTACTTTCAATAGTTATAATAAAATAGGTTTAAATACCTATTTTTATTTGTTGAAAAATGAATAATTAAGATATATAATAGGTATCACTTGGAGAAAAAATATGAAAAAGATTATATACTTAATAATATTAATTACAACATTAACTATTTTTGGTGGGAATATATATAGTTCACCAATATATTTTACTTATAGTAAGAAATCAGGTACTGATTCATATTATAATAGTGTTATAGTTAAATCAATAATTTTAAATTTTAATAAGAAAATTAAATCTATTGATTATTGTTTTACAACTGAAGATTATTGTAATGATTTTTTAAACAGTGAAGTAGATGTTAATAAAAGAATTATTAATTTGAATATTTCTTATCCTGAGTATGAGGAAAAGAAACATATTTGTATAAAAATTACTGATGTTAATGGAAAAGTTAATAAATATTGTGATGAAAAATACTATTTAGTAGATGCAAGTCTTCCTGTTATAAAACCAAAATATGAAGTAATAATACAAAATAATAAAAATGAAGAATTAGATTATAAATCAATGTATGAAGTTAAATCAAAAATAGGTATTTTATCATTCAATTGTGAAGTTAAAAATAAATCTATATATAATTCTAAAGTAGTATGTACAGCTAAATCCAAAAATGGATTAGAAAGTATTAGTGAACAAACTATATATTATAACAACAAACATAAATTAGAAGGTAAAAAAATACTATTTATTGGTGATAGTATTACAGCAGCAACTTATGAAAAATATGGTGGATGGGCATCTAGAGTTGGTTTTGCTAATTTTATGGATTGGGAGAATTATGGAATAAATGGTGCAACTATTTCTCATTCCAATAAATCTATAATTGATCAAGTTGAAAAAACTAAAGATCAAGAGTACGACTATATAATTGTACAAGGTGGAATAAATGATGCAAGTAGAGGCGTAGAAAACGGAGAAATAGCAGATTCAAAAAGAGTAGATGAGTTTGATACTGATACTTATGCAGGTGGATTAGAAGAAATATTTTATTATTTAAGAAAATATCATAAAGATGCTAAAATAGGATATATATTAACTTATAGTACTCCTAAAGCTAAAAATCAAAAAACTGTAGATAGAGATAAACAAATAGAACTTGGAAAAGAAATAGCAAATAAATGGGATATTCCTTATTTAGACTTATATAGTGGAAAAGTATATGAAAATAAAAAGTCAATTTCTTATAGTGAATTATTAGATGTTGAAAATGGATCTTGTTTTAGAAATGAAGATATGTATGAAATACATTTAAATGGTAAAGGATATGATATATTATCTAAGTATATATCAATTTGGGTTAGTAATTTATAAAAAGAGGTGATACTATGCGTGTAATTCTTATTAAATATGGAGAATTAACAACTAAAAAAGGAAATAGAAAGTTCTTTGTAAATACTTTGTATCAAAATTTAAAACATAAATTAAATGGATTAGATGTTAATATAAAAAAAGAACTAGCAAGAATGTATATTGAATTTCAAGATAGTGAATTAGATAAAGTATTAGAAGTAGTTAATTCTATTTTTGGAATACATGAATATGATGTTGCATATAGAATAGATACTGATATTGATAAAATAAATGAAAAAGCAGTAGAAGTGGTTAAAGAATTTAATCCCAGTACATTTAAAGTAGAAACAAAAAGAAGTTATAAATCTTTTCCGTATAATAGTATTGAGTTTTCTGCTAAATTAGGAGGAGTAATTCTTAAGAATGTAGATAATATCAAAGTAGATGTTAATAATCCTGAACTTACTGTTCATGTGGAAATAAGAGAGAATTATACTTATATTTATACTAATGTATATAAAGGGCTTGGTGGATATCCTAGTGGTACTTTAGGTAAAGGACTTCTTATGCTTAGTGGAGGAATTGATTCTCCTGTTGCTGGTTATTTAACTTTAAAAAGAGGAGTTAAATTAGATTGTATATATTTTGAATCTATGCCTCATACTTCAATTGAAGCTAGAAATAAAGTTATTGATCTTGCTAAAAAGTTAGCAAAGTATACTGATTATATTGATCTACATATAGTTCCTTTTACTGAATTACAAGAAGCTATATATCATTATGTAAGAGAAGATTATTGTATTACTATTATGAGAAGAATGATGTATAGAATAAGTGAAATAGTAGCTAGAGAAAAGGATTGTCAAATTATTACTAATGGTGAATCGATTGGTCAAGTAGCATCACAAACTCTATCTAGTATGTCTGTAATTAATGAAGTAACTAATATGCCTGTTGTAAGACCTGTTGCGTGTCTTGATAAACTTGAAATAATAGATATTGCAAAAAAAATAGATACATATGACATAAGCATTCTTCCTTTTGAAGATTGCTGCACAATTTTTGTGCCTAAGCATCCAGTTATTAATCCAAAACTATATGTTTGTGGTGAAGAAGAAGATAAATTTGATTATCAAACTCTATTAAATAAATGTATTGGTAAAATAAAAACAATTACAATTACAGATAAAAAAGATGATTCTTTTGATGATATTTTATAAAGTATAAGACTTAGTTAGATACTAAGTTTTTTCTTTTAAAATAATATGTATTATAGTATAATATAGAAGTAGAAATGAGGGAATATTATGAAAATTATGTCAATTAATGCTGGTAGTAGTTCATTAAAATTTAAATTATTTGATATGGACACTAACGAAGTAATGGTTTCAGGTCTATTTGAAAGAATAGGTACTGATGGAAGTTGTTACACTATAAAAAATAAAGAATTTAAAATTCAAGAAGATGCTGAAATGGAAGATCATTCTGAAGCAGTAAAGATATTACTTGATAAATTAATAGAATTAAAAATTATATCAAGTTATGAAGAAATTGATGGTGTTGGACATCGTATAGTACAAGGTGCTGATAGATATGATAAGTCAGTAGTAATCACTGATAAAGTTCTAAATGATATTATTGAATTATCTGATCTTGCTCCTCTTCATAATCCTGCACATGTTATTGGAATTAAGGCATTTAAAAAGATTTTACCTAATACTCCAATGGTTGCAGTATTTGATACAGCATTTCATCAAACAATGACAAAGGAAAGATTCTTATATGCTGTACCATATGAATGGTATGAAAAAGATGGTGTTAGAAAATATGGTGCTCATGGAACAAGTCATAAATATATATCTAAGAAAATTGCTGAAGAACTTGGAAGAGATGATTTAAAAGTTATTTCATGTCATTTAGGACAAGGAGCAAGTATATGCGCAATTGATTCTGGAAAATGTGTTGATACATCTATGGGATTTACTCCACTTGCAGGAGTAGTTATGGGAACACGTTCAGGAGATATTGATGTATCTATGGTTCCTTATGTTATGGAAAAAGAAGGATTAAGTGCTGGAGAAGTAGTTAATGCTTTAAATAAAAAATCTGGATTCTTAGGTGTTAGTGGAGTTAGTTCTGATTCACGCGATATCGAAGATGGAATCAAAGAAGGAAACGAAAGGTGTAAATTAGCTGAAGATTTATTCGTTAATAGTGTAGTTAAATATATAGCTCAATATTATGTAGAACTAGGTGGATGTGATGTAATTACATTTACTGCTGGAATTGGGGAAAATAGTGCTACTACTAGAGCTGAAATCTTAAACAAATTAGATGTTTTAGGTGTAAAAGTTGATAATAAAGCAAATGATGTTCGTGGAGAACTTAGAAAGATAAGTGCTGAAGATTCATCAATTCTATCATATTTAGTACCAACTGATGAAGAATTAATGATAGCAATGGATACTAAAGACTTAATAAAATAGGTATTATAGTGCAAAAAATATTAGAAAAAATAAAAGAATTCGATAATATTACTATTATAAGGCATACTGGACCTGATCCAGATGCTTTATGTAGTCAATTATCACTAAGAGAAATTATTAACTTAAATTTCCCTAATAAAACAGTTTATGCAACAGGTATGTCTAGTGCTAAGTTTAAATTTTTACCAAGGTTAGATAAAAGTTTAGAAGATAATAATGGATTATTGATATTACTTGATACTCCTGATAAAAAAAGAATGGATATTAAAAGCATTGATGGATTCAATTATAGTATTAAGATCGATCATCATCCATATTTTGAGAGTATTTGTGATTATGAATATATAGATGATAGAGCATCTAGTGCTTGTGAAATAATATTGGATTTTGTTTATAAGAATGATTTAATGATTAATGATGAAATAGCTAGTATGTTATTTATGGGAATAGTATCAGATACTAATAGATTTTTATATTCGACAACTTCTAAGACATTTTATTTAGTATCTAAGTTGATGAAAGATTATGATTTAGATTTAAAAACTCTTTATAGTAATATTTTCTCTCGTCCTTTAAAAGAGATAAATTTACAAGGGTTTATTGAACAAAATTTCATAGTTACTGAAAATGGTCTTGCTTATATAATTCTTACAGATAAAATTATAAAGGAATTAGATGTAGATGCAGCAAGTGCAGGGAATCTAATTAATAATTTTAATAATATAGATGAAGTTCTTGTATGGACGATAATATCAGAAGATGTTAAAAACAATGTATATAGATTTAATATTAGATCACGTGGACCTGTAATCAATTTAATTGCTGAAAATTATAATGGCGGTGGACATAAATTTGCTGCTGGTGCAAGAGTATTTGAAAAAGATAAAGTAGATGAACTTATTAAAGATTTAGATTGTGTATGTAAAGATTACAAAAGTATGAATGAAGAGGTGTAATTATGAAAATTAGTAGTGTTGAACTTAGTATATCTGCAGTTAGATTAAGTCAATATCCTGAAGATTATTTACCTGAATTCTTATTGTTAGGTAGAAGTAACGTAGGAAAGAGTAGTTTTGTAAATACATTGGTTAATAGAAAAAATTTAGCTAGAATTTCAGGAAGACCTGGAAGAACTCAAACTCTTAATTTTTACATAGTTAATGAAACCTTTTATTTAGTTGATGTTCCTGGATATGGATATGCTTTAGTAGATAAAGAAAAACAAAAGAAATTTGGTCTTATGATTGAAGAATATATTAAAAATAGGAAACAATTAAAAAGAGTATTTTTACTTATAGATTTTCGTCATAAGCCTACAGAAGATGATGTTCTTATGTATAATTTCTTAAAATATTATAATATTCCGGTTACAATAATTGCTACAAAAGCTGATAAAGTTTCTGGATCTAAAAGAGAAAAGAATATGAAGATTCTTACAGATACTTTAAATATTGTAGTTGGAGATGATATAGTATTATTTTCTAGTGTTAATAAAACTGGAAGAGATGAAATACTTACAAAGATTGATAATTTATCAGTTGATATTATCTAATCTTTTTTTGTAGAAAGGAGGTAGTTTTATGAAATTACCAGTTATTGCTTTAGTTGGTAGACCTAATGTAGGTAAAAGTACAATATTTAATAAAATAGTTAAAAGTAGAGTTGCAATAATTGAAGATACTCCTGGTGTTACTAGAGATAGAATATACTCTGAAGGAGAGTTTAATAATAAACATTTCAATGTTATAGATACTGGTGGAATAGATGTTTCCAAAGAAATATTTAATGATGAAATTAGAGTTCAAGTTGAACTAGCTATAGATGAAGCTGATATAGTTTTATTTGTAGTAGATGGAAAAGAAGGACTTACTCAAAATGATTTAGTAGTTAGAGATATGCTAAGAAAAGCTAAAAAAGATGTAGTTGTAGCTATTAATAAAATTGATTCAAAATCATTTGCAGAACATGAATATGATTTCTATGAATTAGGTTTTGATAAGTATATACCAGTAAGTGGTGAATCTGGACAAGGATTCTATGAAATGATGGAATTATTAACTGAAAAGTTTCCTTCTGAAATCATAGAGACTGATGAAAGACTAAAGTTTTCAGTAGTAGGTAGACCTAATGTAGGTAAAAGTAGTTTAATTAATGCCTTATTAAATGAAGAAAGAGTTATAGTTAGTGATGTATCAGGTACTACTAGAGATGCTGTTGATACAGTATTAAAATATAATGGTTCTGAGTATGTTGTAATAGATACTGCTGGTATGAGAAAAAAAGGTAGAATCTATGAATCTATTGAGAAATATAGTTTATTACGTAGTATGGAAGCAATTGATAGAAGTGATATATGTTTGCTTGTAATTAATGCTGAAGAAGGAATAATTGAACATGATAAACATATAGCTGGATATGTTTTAGAAAAAGGAAAAGGACTTATAATAGTTGTTAATAAATGGGATACTGCAACTGAATCAATTCAAGAATTTACTAAAAAAGTTAGAGCAGAATTTCAATTTATTACTTATTGTCCAGTAGTATTTTGTAGTGCATTAACTAAAAAGAGAATACATCTTATTATGCCTGAAATTATTAAAGTAGGAGAAAATATAAAAAGAGAGATCAAAACAAGTGTCTTAAATGATGTTATAAATGATGCTTATCAATTAAATATACCTCCTTCATATAAAGGTAATAGATTAAAAATATTCTTTGTAAACCAATCAGGAATTAAACCTCCTAAATTTACGTTTAGAGTTAATAATAAAAAATTAGTACACTTCTCTTATGAAAGATATCTAGAAAATAAATTAAGAGAGAATTTTGAATTAGAAGGTACTCCGATAATAATTCAATTTAAAAACAAAGATGAAAGTTGATATATGTCAACTTTTTTTATTTTTTATTCTATATTTAATTAAATATGTTAAAATTATTATAGGAGGGTATATGAAGACTATAGATTATTTGAAAGAAAATAGTGTTGATGTTGATAAAGGCTTAGAATTATTAGGTGATATTGAGTTTTACAATGAAACATTAACTGAATTCTATAATAGTTTAGAACAAAGATTGGTTGAACTTGATAATTATAAAAATACAAATGATATGGAAAACTATGGAATACTTGCTCATTCTATTAAAAGTGATTGTAAATATCTAGGATTAATGAATCTTGCTGATTTATCATATCAACATGAAATGGCTGGTAAATCAAATGATATAAATTTTGTTAATACAAGATTTAATCAATATGTAGAAGAATGTAAAAAAGTAGAAGAAATAGTAAAAAACTATTTGGAGGTATAGGATGAAAACAATAATTGTTGCAGATGATTCTAATATAATTATTAATGTTGCTAAGAAAGCGTTTGAAGGACAATATAATGTATTTGGAGCTCAAAATGGTAGAGAAGCAATTAATTATATAGAAAATAATAATTTAACAGAAGTAGTTGGAATGCTTCTTGATTTAAATATGCCAGAAGTTGATGGGTTTCAAGTATTAGAGTATATGAGAAATAGAAATCTATTTAATACTGTACCTGTTTCTATTATTACTGGAGATGATGGACAAGATACTATTGAAAAAGCATTTGAATATCCAATTATAGATGTATTAAAAAAGCCATTTACAATTGATAACGTTAGAAATATTGTAGAGAAGACTATTAGTATTATGGAAATGAAATAAGACTGATAGTCTTTTTTTTATTTGTATGTTATACTTAAATCAATAATAGGAGTTGGTAGTATGAATAATGAATATTTTGAATCAATCATAGGTATATTACCTGATTTTTTTGAGGGTGTTTTTGTATTAGATACTTTAAAAGATATAGAAATAGAATATAAAATTGATAATAAAGAATTAAAAGAAGTAAATAGATATGCATTTACTACTAGATTTGCTGATATTGAAAAGTTAGTTCATACAGATGATATAAAGGAAATGATTGATTGTATTACTATTAATAATTTTGGACCAGGAGAAATCAAAAAATGTAAATATCGTAAAAAAAATGAAGAAGGTATTTATAACTGGTATACAAATGTTTCTAAAGTAATAAAAGATAGTGATGGAAATGATGTAGTACTACTATTAATTACTCCTGATAAATTTAAATCAATTACTGTAGAAAACAGTCCTAGAGAAGAAGAATTAGAAAAGAAAATTGAAGTAATATTAGATAGTGTTGCTGATACTATTATCAAATTAAATAGAGTAGTAGATATAAATGTATCATCAAGAAATCCTGAAATAAGAGGTATTATTGAATATGTAAATAATGCTACTATGGATTTATCTAATTCTTATCCTGAATTATGTCAAAAAGTTAGTGAATCTATGTTAACTGATTTAGGAGAAGGAGAAAAAACATTACTTATTGTTGATGATGATAATGTTACTTGTGATATTTTAAAAAGATGTTTTATTGGTTCTTATAAAGTTAAAGTATGTAGTAATGGAGAAGAAGTAATTAAATTAATAGATGATAATTTAAATGAAAGATTAGAAAAAAAGATAAAGATAGTTGGTATGTTTTTAGATTTAAATATGCCTGGAGTTGATGGGTTCGATGTATTAAACTATTTAGCTAGTAAAAACTTAATAACAAAGATGCCTATAATAATCATTAGTGGTGATAACCAAGAAGTTCGTAATAAAGCTTATAACTACCCAATAGCTGACGTTCTTGAAAAACCATTTACTGTTCCAATAGTTAAACATAGAATGAATAATTTAATTAAAATATATAAATCTAATAACTCATTAAATGAAATTGTATTAACTCAACATGAAGATATTAAAAATGTATTAAGAGTAATATTAAAATCATATCTATTAGATTGTGAAACTGGTCTTAAAAGAATAAGTACTTATACAAATATAATTATGAAACAAGTATCAGATGATTATGAAGAATATAGAGTCGATAATGAAAGATTAGAAAAGATTACGGAAGCATCTAAGTATTATGATATTGGTGTATTTACTTTACCTAAAAAGATATTAAAAAAGAAAGAGTATACAGAAGAAGATTTACAAATAATAAATAGTAGTACTCAGATAGGTCTTACTATATTTGATAGTATATTATATAGAAATACAGATCGTATTTTTAATCATTATGTTAAAGATATGATTAGTTTTCATCAAGAAAATTATGATGGATCAGGACTTCCTAATAAAGTTGAAGGAGATTCTATTCCAATTTCAGCTCAAGTTTTAAAAATAGCAGTTGATTTTAACGATATGGAGACAAAGGAATTAGATAATCCTTTAGAAATAATAAAAAAAGGAAGTGGAACTCTTTATAATCCAAAAGTAGTCCAATCCTTTGAAAAAGTATATGATCAATTACTAAAAGTAAAAGACATAGTAAAATAACATCTTGTGATGTTATTTTTTTTATAATAATTCTGCTATTCCTATATTACCTAATTCTCCAATAATAATATTAGAACATTTTGTAATACCATTTTTAAAATCTTTTACTCTATATACTTTTAATTCATAATCGATGGTGTCATTTGCTTCTTTATTATCATATATTAATGTTTCATTTAGACCATCGTATTCTAACTCATCAATTTTAGTTAATCTTTCTATTTCATTATCAGATAATTGATCAAGCCATTTTAATTTATATTCTTTTGAAATTAAAGTAGCTATCTTTGCTGTCTCATTTTTAAGAAGTGTTTTTCTTACACCTTTCTCTCCATTTACTGAAGATCCATCTAATAACCTGATTGATCCATCTCTATTAAAATAATTATAAAACATAATATATCTCCAGTAGAAATCTGTCATTAAATGTATTAGATATCCCATCATAAATGGATCATCAATAGTAGGTTTATATTTATCATAAAAGTTTAAATAATATTCTATGTATTTACCTTCAGGTGAAAAATGAGATGCACGTCTTTTAATCTTTTTAGGTAATAGAGAATTTTTATATCTAGATGTATTCTTCCAACTATCTGGAGCAACACAACCTATTTCAAATAATTTTTTATCATATTCATCAGTATACATATTTGTTATTTCTAATATCTTCTTACCAACACATCTATGAATTGTTGCAGCTGGCATGTTATCACCTTCTATTCTCTAATATATTTTAACATAAAATACTAATTTAGACATCACTATTTATTAATGTTATAATAGTGTTGGTGATTGTATGAATATAGAAATTAACAATGATAAACTTAAAATGTTAATGATAGAACTAAGTCTACAGAATAATCCTGAATTATTAGAAGAATTTACTACAACTCTTATGGATTCAGTATTTATTGCTCCTATAGGTAAGGGAGAAAATATTGAAGATGAAATAAATTTATATTTATTAACAAATGATAAAGGAGAAAATTATTTCCAAGCATATACAGATAATGAGGCATTTTTAAAACATCCTGATAATAAAGAATATGATACAGTTAACGTATCTTTTACTGAATTTGTTCATATTATTATGAGTAATAATGCAACTGGTCTTGTAATTAATCCTTTTACTGAAAATATATCTCTTACAAAAGAAAATTTAGAAGAGATATATAATTCTAATAAAGTAGGAGTAGAATTATTTGATAAAGATCCAGAAGAAACAAAAGATATAATAAAAGTACTTAAAAAGTATAAAGATATAACTAAAGCATATATATTTAAAATACATAAAAAGAATAACCTTGGCATGTTATTAGTTATAGATAAAGATGATAGCAAGTTATTTGAGAAACTAGGAAAAGAATTGGAAACAAAAAATATTTTAGTTGATATCGCTTATCTAAATAATGATGTTATAAAAGAATTTATTGATAATTTAAAAGCAAAACCATTTTATAAAAAGGAGAAATAATGAAAAAGAATGTATTTATAATTTTAATATCATTAATTATATTTTTAACTGGATTGTATATAGTTACTAGTACTGAAGTTAGAGAAGATGTAAAAGAAAAAGTCTGCACAAAGATTGTTAAAAATAATTATAATGATTATTTAAATGGGTTAAAAAATAGAGACTATGTTAAAGAAGTATCATTTAGTGATTTTAGTGGATATTATCTTGGAACAGATAATGTTTTATATGCAAAAGGTAATGCCAACTGTGAATTAATACCTGGACTTGACAACATTTGTGGAATAAAAACTAATATTACTAATGTATTAGATATTGATATTGAAAATGATAAGTGCTTTATATTAAAAGAAGATGGAACTCTTTCTGAATTAATTAATGAAAATGGTACTTATATTGAAAAAAATACTAGATATAATAATATAACTAATGTTAAATCAGTATTATCTTCAAAGGGTGAAAAGAAAATATACTTAGTTGATATAAATGGTAAATCAATTGAATATAAGTAGGTAATTAGATGTTTGATAAAATAATTTATATAAGAACTAAAAGGTTTATTAATAAACAAAAAATAAGTGAAAAGAAAAAGAAAGAAGAACTTAAGAATTTTGAAAAAATAATAAATGAAAAAAATATAGAAAAAAGATATTTATTAGCTCATAATTTTATATGTGATTATTTAGATGATGAGTTCTATGGAAAGAATCTTTGTGGATTTAAAAATAATATATGTAGTAGACGACAAGATATGATAGACAAAGGAATAATAAGGGATACATATGAAAATGGTTGTTGTCATGGATATAAGGAAGGTAGAGATTGTGAAAAACTAAAGGATGGAAGATGCACTACAAGAAATATTGCTTGTAAGTTATTTGTATGTCCTTATCTTAGAAAAAAGGGAGTACATTTTTCATTAAATAAAATTCCATATGCTAGATACCTATTTAATAAAAGACAAAAGTTGTATATAATAACTAATCATTTTATTGATCAAGAAATTATAGTTAAAGGATTGGTTAAAAGAAGATATGGATTATAAAGATTGTATTTTATGTAACAGAAAATGTCATATAAATAGAGAAAAAGAAAAGGGTATGTGTAATGCATCAAATAAGTTAGTTGTTGCACGAGCTGCTCTTCATTACTGGGAAGAACCAATTATATCTGGTGAAAATGGTAGTGGAGCAGTATTTTTCTCTAATTGTAATTTAAAATGTATTTTTTGCCAAAATAGAGATATAAGTAGAGATGGTTTTGGTAAAGAGATAACAATAGAAAGACTTAGTGATATATTTATAGAATTACAAGAAAAAAAAGCTAATAATATTAATTTAGTAACTCCTACTCATTATATACCTAGTATTATTAAAGCTATTGAATTAAGTAAAAATAAAGGTCTTAATATACCAATAATTTACAATACTAGTTCATATGAAAGTTTAGAAGCTATGAAAGAATTAAATAATAAAATAGATGTGTATTTACCAGATTTAAAATATTTTGATAATAAGTTAGCTCTTAAATATTCAAAAGTTCCAGATTATTTTGAAGTTGCAACTAGAAATATAAAAGAAATGTATAAGCAAGTAGGTAAACCTATTATTGAAAATGGAATAATAAAAAAAGGAGTTATAGTTAGAGTTTTAGTTCTACCAGGTGAAGTAGATGACGCTAAAAAAATTATTAAATATTTATATGATGAATATAAAGATAATATTTATATAAGTATTATGAATCAATATACACCTGTATATAAATTAGAATATGAAAACTTAAATAGAAAAGTAACTGATGAAGAATATGATGATGTTATTAATTACGCATTAGATATAGGTATTACCAACGCATTTATTCAAGAAGGGGATACAATGAAGGAGTCATTTATACCTGAATTTGATAATACTGGTGTGTAAATTATTGTAAAATTATTTGTAAATAGTTGAACACTTATGTAAATAGTTTTATCTTTAAAATAGGAGTGTGATATAGTGATTTATCCTTCAGTAGACAAATTATTAAATATTGTAACTTCTAAATATGAATTAGTTCATATAGCTTCTCGTAGAGCTAGAGAAATGGAAAGAACTGGGTTTTATCAAATGCCTGAGAAAAATTATAAATGTAGTAAACCTATTGGAAGAGCATTGGAAGAAGTTGCAGAAGGACTTATAACAGTAAAAAAAGATGAAGAATAATTTCTTCTTTTTTTATATAATAATATTAGAGGTATTGATATGAAGATTTTAAAATTTACTAAACTTAGAAATAGTATGTATAAATTGACATTGGAAGATAAAAGTACTATTAAAGTACATGAAGATTTAATTCTAAAAAAAGATATGTTATTAACTAAAGAAATAGATGATGAAACTATGAATAATATAGAGGTCTTAAACAATAATTTATCAGCATATGATTTAGCTATTAGATATATTTCTACTAGATATAGATCTGTATTTGAAGTTAGAATGTATTTAAAAAATAAAGAGATAGAATACGACACTATTAATGATGTTATAAAAAGACTTATTAAAGAAAGATATTTAGATGATAAAATTTATACTGAAGCGTTTATAAATGATAAAATTAATTTTAGTAATGATGGTCCATTTAAAATAAGAAAAGAATTAGAAAATGCTAAAGTAGATGATAATATAATTAATGAATATTTAGATAAATATGATTTTGATTTAGAAAAAGATAAATTAGAAAAGTTAATACCTAAATATATGAAAACAATTAGAAATAAAAGTTATACTATTATGAAAAGTAAAGTAATTAATCATTTTAATGATTTAGGTTATCATCAAAGTTTAGTTAATGAAGTATTAGCTCTACAAGAATATGATGATAGTTTGTCATATAAAACAGAATATGAAAAAGTAAAAAAGAGATTATCTAGAAAATATAGTGGAGAAGAATTAGAATATAAAATAAAACAATCTTTATATCAAAAAGGTTACAGACAATAAAAAAATCCCAAATTAATGGGATTTTTTTATTTATCACTTTGAGTTGTTGCATTTGATTTATAAGTTTTATATTGTTTCTTTAAATCTTTATCTTCAAATTCAACACCATATTTTTCTCTTAAAGCTATTAATGCTTTGTTTTGAATAGTTGAATCGTCTTCTTTTTTCTCTTTAACTAAAGCTTCTATTATGTCTTCTTTAACATCTTTTAAATCTTTTTTATCTTTTTCTCCAGTTTTTAAAATGATGTGGTATCCATAACTAGATTCAACTGGAGTAGATGTATATTCACCAACTTTTAATTTATATGCTGCTTCTTCAAAGTTACTATCCATTTCTCCTTTATTGAACCAGTCTAGTTCTCCACCGTTTTCTTTAGTTCCATCATCTTCTGAATTCTTTTTAGCAAGTTCTTTAAATAATTTCTTTAATTTTTCATCATCATTTTTAACTTCATCTAATTGTTTGATTAAGTCTTTTGCTTTTTCTTCTGCTTCTTTCTTAGCTTGTGTTATAGCATCTTCATCATCATCATCTTTATAGTTAGCTTTAATTAGAATATGACTTGCTTTAATATCTCCAACTATTTCATCATCATAATATTTTTTAATTTCTTTATCACTAATATTATCTTTAATATAATCGTCTGTTGCTAAATCTTTTTTATATCCAAGTAAGATTAAATCTTTAGCTTCATCAGTACTATTTACTCCATATGCTTGAGTTAACATTTCTTCAAAACTAGAATAAGTAGAACTATAATATTGTTCATATGCATATTCTAATTGTTTTATTTGACCATCTACATATTCATTAGCTTTTTTATCTGTTTTATAGATTTTATTTAATAATTGAGTATCAATCATATCTAATGTAACAGATAAAGCATATTTATCTTTCATTTCATTGTATAAGTCATCAACTGAAATGTCTTCTCCTTTTTTAATAGTTACTACAGCTTCTTGCCCGTTTTCAAGTTTTGCAACATTTCCACATCCTGTTAAACCTAAAACTAATATTAGACATAATAATATTTTTACTTTTTTCATAATTCCTCCTGTCTTCTAAATAATATCAAATATAGCGTAAAAAAACAATTAGTTTACTAGAAAAAACCTAAGTGTTATAATATTAACGAAAGAAATGGAGATATTATGTTAAAAATAGAAAATTTATCTTGTAAGGTTGGAGATAAGAAAATTTTAAATAAATTTAATATAGATATTAATGATGGTGAAATCCATGCAATAATGGGACCAAATGGTACTGGAAAAAGTACTGTATCAAAAATAATTATGGGATCTCATGAATATGATATAACTAGTGGAAAGATTGAGTTTAATGGAGAAGATATTACTAATTTAGAAGTAGATGAAAGAAGTAGAAAGGGTATTTTCTTATCAATGCAATCTCCAATTAGTATTGAAGGAGTTACTAATAGAGAATTTTTAAGAACAGCACTTAATGCCAGAAGTGATGAACCAATTGCATTATTTGATTTTGTTAAGACTATGGAAACTAATATTAAAAAATTAGATATGAATAGTGATGTAGTAACTCAAAATATTAATTCTGGAAGTAGTGGAGGAGAAAGAAAGAAAAACGAAGTTCTTCAAATGAGAATACTAGAACCATCTTTTATTATATTAGATGAAATAGATAGTGGTTTAGACGTAGATAGTTTAAAAGTAGTTTGTAAAAATATAAACGAATATAAAGAAGAACATCCTAATACTTCAATTTTAATTATTACTCATTATTCAAGAGTTCTTGAGTATATTAAACCTGACTATGTTCATATGATGATTAATGGACATATTGAAAAAACAGGTGATGCTAATCTTGCATTTGAAATAGATAAAACTGGATATGGAGAAAATAATGCTTAAGTTAGTTGTTAATGCCGATGATAAATTAGACGATATTATAATTACTGAAGATACTTCTATTGAAATTAATCTAGAAAATTGTAATAAATCAATTAATATAGATGTAATGGAAGATAAATGTTTAGAAGTATTTGAAAGAGATATTAATACTAATAATCAAATTAATTATAATATAAGAGCTAATTCCACAGTAATTGTTAATAAAATATCTAGAGATAATTCTGATATAACAAGAGTAAATTTAAATGGAGAAAATGCAAGTATAAAATATCATACAAGTATTCTTAATTATAATGATAATGTGTATGACATAAAAATATTTCATAACAAAGATAATACCTATAGTGATGTAATTAATCACGCTATAAATTTTACTGATACTGAATTCAAATTTTTAGTGGACTCTAAAATAGATAAAAAACTAAAAGGTTGTATATGTAATCAAGATAGTAAAATTATAAATATGAAAAATGGTCATAATTATATAACACCTAATTTATTAATAGATAGTGAAGATATAGAAGCAGAACATGCTGCTTATATAGGTAAATTTAAAGAAAGTGAAATATTTTACTTAATGAGTAGAGGAATATCTTTTAAAGATTCGGAAAAATTACTTGCCAATGGTTTTCTATTAAATAAAATGAATTTAACTGGATCTGATTTAGAAGATTTTAATAAGTTTATAGAAGATAATTTTAATATGTAAGGAGGTATATTTATGAATAGAGAAGATTTTCCTATTTTAAAAAATAATATTATTTATTTTGATAATGGTGCAACTACATTAAAGCCTAAATGTGTTATAGATAAGATAAATGAATATTATACAGAATATACTTCTAATGCTCATAGAGGAGATTATGATAATAGTTTAAGAACTGATTTAGAGTTTGAAAAAACTAGAACTAAAATTAAGAATTTTATTAATGCTAAAAAAGATGAAGAAATAGTTTTTACATCTGGAGCTACAATGGCACTTAATGAAGTAATATTTGGATATGTTTCAAAGATACTTGATAAAGATTCAATTGTAATAATAGATAAAGCAGAACATGCATCTAATGTTATGCCTTGGTTTATTTTAAAAGAGAAAATAGGATTTGAAATTAAATATGTTCCTTTAAAAGATGATTATTCATTAGACTTAACTAAATTAGAAAAAATGATTAATGATCGAGTAAAAGTAATATCAATTGCGCATATTACTAATGTAATAGGTGATATTAGACCTATAAATGAAGTAGGTAAGATTACTAAAGATAATAATATAATTTTTATAGTTGATGCTGCACAATCGCTTGGTCATTTAAAAATAGATGTAGAAAAAGCAAATATAGATTTTTTAGCTGCATCTGCACATAAATTTTGTGGTCCAACTGGAATTGGTTTTTTATATGGAAAATATGAATTATTAAAAGAAACTGATCCATTGTGTTATGGTGGAGGAATGAATTCATATTTTGAATCAGATTATAGTTATGAATTAAAAGAAATACCATGGAAATTTGAAGCAGGTACACAAAATATTGCTGGAGTAATTGGTATGTCTAGAGCTATTGATTATTTAAACGAAATAGGTCTAGAAAATATTCATAAACATGAATTGGAATTAAAAAAATATGCAATAAATAAGATGAAAGAGATTCCTAATATAATTATTTATAATGAAAATAGTGAATCAGGAATAATAGCTTTTAATATAGATAAAGTATTTGCACAAGATACTTCTGTATTTTTAAATAGATTTAATATATGTGTAAGAAGTGGAAATCATTGCGATAAACTTTTAAAAGATGAGATTAATGAATCTAATACTGTAAGAATAAGTTTTTATTTATATAATACAAAAGAAGAAATTGATAAATTAATTGAGGCACTAAAAAAACAAGATGAAATATATGACAATATCATATAAGGAGGTTTTTTAAATGGATGATAAATTAAAAAGAGATATAATCTTAGACCATTATCAAAATCCTTTTCATAAAGGACTTCCTGAAGATGAAAAATATATTAAAATAAATGGACGTAGTAATTCTTGTATAGATAACATAACAATTGCAATATTATTAGATAATGATATAATAAAGGACGCATATTTTGATGGGGAAGCATGCGCAATATGCACATCTGCAACTTCTGTTATGTTAAAAAAGTTAATTGGAAAAACAAAAGAAGAAGCAGAAGATATTATTAATAATTTTTATAATATGATAGATGAAAAAGAATATGATGAATCTAAATTAGATGAATTAAATGTTTATGATACGATTTATAAACAACCTAACCGAAAGAATTGTGCTTTACTTCCTTTTAAAACTATGAGAAATGCAATTAATAACGAAAGAGAGTGATATTATGAGTATTATTAATCCAAAAGAAATAAGATTTGTTGGGATAGTAGATAATGAAAATACTTTCCAAGGTTATGATTTTGCTATTATTAGAGATGGTAAATATCATTCAGTAATAAAAGAAGATGAAACTTATGGCATGAAAAAAGGCGATGGAGATTCATTTGGAATAGATAGAAGTGATTTTCTTACAATACATGATTTACATATAAGATCTAATTTTTTTGGTAAGATTAATTCTTCTAATCTTGTAAGATGGATAGATGGACAACCAGGTTTATATTTTAAATATCATCAAGAATCATATCATCCAGAAGTAATAGAAAGACATGAAAGAGCTATAAGACAAAAATCAAGAGAAGAGAAAGCGTCGCTTCACAAAAAATTATTAGAATCTTCCCGTTCAGGAAAGGTAAAAACTTATGGAAGTTATTGGTCTAAATAAAGATAATATACTAAAAATATCAGAATATAAAGAAGATCCAGATTGGGTAAAAGAATATAGATTACAAAGTTATGAATTATTTAAAAAAATTGATATGCCTAAATTTGGTCCAAAATATGATATAGATTTTGATAAAATAATATATTATAAGAATGAAAATGGGAAAGAAATGTCCACCAGTTGGACTGGTGTAAGAGATGATATTAAATGTGAATTATCTAATCTTGGAGTACTTGAAAGTGAAAAACATATTGATGGAATGGGAGTACAATATGAAAGTGAAGTTATTTATCATAATATGATAGATGAATTGACTGAGAAAAAAGTAATATTTACTTCAATTGAAGAAGGAATAAAAAAATATCCAGAAATAGTTAAAAAGTATTTTGGTAAGATAGTTTCAAATAGTGAAAATAAATTTGCTGCCTTAAATGGAGCAGTATTTAGTGGAGGTAGTTTAATCTATATACCACCAAATACAAAATTAGATAGACCTCTTCAAAACTACTTTAGAATAGCATCGAAAAATATGGGGCAATTTGAAAGAACATTGATAATTGTTGATGATAATAGTGAACTTCATTATGTGGAAGGATGTACTGCTCCAACTTATAGTGACTCTTCACTTCATGCTGCAATTGTTGAAATATATGTTGGGAAAAATAGTAAATGTAGATATTCTACTGTTCAAAATTGGGCACATAATGTACTTAATTTAGTTACTAAAAGAGCATTAGTTGATGATCATGGAACAATGGAATGGATAGATGGAAATATTGGAAGTAAAGTTACTATGAAATATCCTTGTTGTGTACTTAAAGGAGATTATTCAAATGGTACTTGTATAACTATTAGTGTTGCATCTAAAGATCAACAACAAGATAGTGGAGCTAGAATGATTCATTTAGGCAAACATACAACTAGTAATATAATTTCTAAAAGTATTGCTAGAAATGGTGGAGATGCATCATATAGAGGTAAAGTTGATATAAAACTAAGTGCAGAAAATAGTAGCGCTATGGTAAAATGTGATACTTTGATTTTAGATAAAGATTCTAAAAGTGATACATTTCCAACAAACGTTGTTGAAAATACAAGTAGTTCACTAGAACATGAGGCAACTGTTGCTAAAATAAGTGAAGATAAATTATTCTATTTAATGAGTAGAGGAATATCTAGAGAAAAAGCAATTGAGTTAATATTACTTGGTTTCATTGAGAGATTTAGAGAAGAGTTACCAATGGAATATGCAGTAGAATTAAATCAATTATTAAAAAATAATTTATAATAAAAATGAGTAAATTAATTACTCATTTTTTTATTTAATAATCTATTTAGTCCATATAAAGAATTAGAATAAATTGCTTTTGATACTATTATTTTTTTATTTAATTTTTTATTAACTAAATCTTCTATATATTTAATATCGATTCCATTAGATATCCCTCCACCTAATATTATTTCATAAGTATCAGGATACATTTTAATTAATTCAATTATTCCATCTACTAGATGAACATTTAAAAATGTATTAACAGTATCTTCTTTAGCTTTATTATCTTTTTTAAATATATCTATAATAGTTATATCTTTATCATATTTAATATTATATTTTTTACAGTAGTTTTTATAAGTCTCTAATATACCAATTTGAGAACAATATGTTTCAATTGAATTATGTATACCTTTATTATCAATTCTATTTTCTCCATAATCTAATATAACTACATGACCTAGTTCTTCATTACCATTTTTAGTACATATTCCAGTTCCGGTACCTAGCATAAGTAATATCTTTTCGTGAGATGTATTTCTAATATCACATTCTCCATACCAACAAGAGTATGCATCATTATATATACATCCGTCTTTTTTAAATAAGTTATTAAGATAACTTTCTATATCTATTTCTTTATCTACACCTACATTAACTAAAAAACTTACTTTTCCATTATTAACTGGACCTGGTACTCCGATAGAATAACCAATAACATCACTATCATTAATATTATTTTCTTTTATCTTTTCTAAATAACTGTTGTAAATATTATCTAAGTTTTTATAAGCATTTCCAGAAATAGTATTAAAAGTCCAATTAAGTAATTGATTACCATCAAAATCCATTAATGAACATTTTATAGTAGTTCCACCAAAATCAACAGTTAATCCTAATTTTTTACACACTATATCACCTTTTCTTATATTATATTAAAAAAAATTAAAATTTGTACTATTTTTATAAATTAAGTAATAATTAACCTTAAATAATATAAATCTATATAGGAATTTAAATTTTTAAGTTTATTTTAATTAAAAACAATAATAATTGGTCATTTGAAGATGTTTTTTTTGTGTGTTAGATTACATCCTGAAAGGAGGAAAAAATGTTGAATCAAGTAGTTTTGGTAGGAAGATTAGTAAGAGATCCAGAACTAAGAAAAACAGACACTAATAAGAGTGTAACAAGCATAACTTTAGCTATTCCTAGAAGTTTTAAAAATGCTAATGGAGAATATGAAACAGATTTTATAGATTGCCAACTTTGGGAACAAACAGCTAAAGCTACATGCGAATATACCAACAAAGGTGATATCGTTGGTGTTAAAGGAAGAATACAAAGTAGAGTAGTAGAAGAAAATAATAATAAAAAGTATTTAACCGAAATAATAGCCGAAAAAGTAACTTTCTTATCTTCAAAAAAAGAAGAAAAAACTGCATAAAATTATGTTACCATCATAATTAATAACCCTATTTTTTAGATAATATTACAAAAAGCACTTAGGTGCTTTTTATTTGTATGTTATAATTAAATTGGTGATAATATGATAAATGTTAATTGTCAAAGTAGTATAAAGATTAAGGAAAGTAAAATATTATATTTTGATCCATTAAAAATGAATGAAGTAGATACAAGTGATAAAGCTGATTTTATATTTATAACTCATCCACATTATGATCATTTTGATATAAATGATATTAAACTAATAAAAAAAGATTCTACTAAAATAGTTGGACCAAAAGACATATTAGATAAATGTATAGGTATATTTGATAAAGATAATATTATAATTATTGAACCAAATAATACTATTACTATTGATAATATAAAAATAACAACAATACCTGCATATAATTTAAATAAAAATTTTCATAAGAAAGAATATAATTGGTTAGGGTATGTAATAGAATTAGATAATAAAAAATATTACGTAGCTGGAGATACAGATTATATAGAAGAAAATACTAATATAGATTGTGATATTGCATTTATTCCTATCGGAGGAGTATATACAATGGACCATAAAGAAGCTGCAGATTTTGTTAATAAATTAAAACCTAAACAAGTAGTACCAATACATTATGGAATGATAGTTGGTACTTATAATGATTTTTTACATTTTAAAGAATCAGTAAATGTAGAAGTATTAGAATTAATAGAGGTGAATTAATATGTATAAGATAATAGATGAAAAGACAACTTATATTGATGATTTAGCTGAAATAGGAGATGGAACTATAATATATCCTAATGTTACTATTATGGGCAGAACTAAAATAGGCAAGGATAATATAATTGAATCAAATACTGTAATTAAGAATTCTGTTATAGGTAAAAATAATAAAATTATATCTTCATATATAACATCATCAACAGTAGGAGATAATAATGAAATAGGTCCTTATGCTCATTTAAGAGATAGAGTAGAAATAGGTAATAATAATTTAATTGGGAATTTTGTAGAAATAAAAGAAACAGTAATAGAAAATAATAATTATATTAAACATTTATCATATTTGGGTAATACTAAAATGGGATCAAATAATAACTTTAGTGCTGGAGCTATAACTGCTAATTATGATTGGAAGACAGATAGACATTATAGAACAATTATTGAAAACAATTCATTAATTGGTGCAAATTCAGTATTAATAGCTCCTATTAAAGTAGAAGATAAATCTGTAGTTGCTGCTGGAAGTGTTATTAATAGAAGAGTAAAAGAACGTGATTTAGCTATAGCAAGACCAAGACAACAAAATATTAAAGATTATGTAGAAGGTGAGTAATATGAATATATTAGAAATAATTAATAAAAAAAGATTAAAACAAGAGCTAAGTTATGATGAATTAAAGTATGCTTTTATGGGATATTTAGATGAACAAGTAGAAAATTATCAAATGTCTTCATTATTAATGGCAATAGTATTAAATGGAATGAATGATAGAGAAACAATGGACTTAACTGATATATTTTTAAATAGTGGGGATATATTAGATCTATCAAGTATTAAAGGAGTTAAAGTAGATAAGCATTCAACAGGAGGTATAGGAGACAAAACTACTTTAATAGTTGGACCTATAGTTGCTTCATTAGGTGTTAAGATGTGCAAGATGAGTGGAAGAGGATTAGGTCATACTGGAGGAACAATTGATAAACTAGAAAGTATTCCTGGATTTAATGTTAACCTAACAAATGATGAAATATTAAATGAAGTTAATGATATAGGTATTTCATTAAGTGCTCAAACTAACAATTTAACTCCATTAGATAAAAAAGTTTATGCATTAAGAGATGTAACAGGAACAGTAGAATCAATACCATTAATAGCTGCTTCAATAATGAGTAAAAAAATAGCTAGTGGTGCTGATAAAATAATTATTGATATTAAACTTGGAGATGGAGCTTTAATTAAGACTAAAGAAGATGCAGAAAGATTAAGTGTATTAGTTAAAACAATAGGTAATAAATACAATAGAGAAGTAAGAACGCTAATAACTAATATGTCTACTCCTCTAGGAAATAATATCGGAAATGCTTTAGAAGTAAAAGAGGCTATGGATGTATTACAAGGAAAACAAAAAGATACATATTTGTATAAGGTATGTGTAGAACTTGCTGCTAATTTAGTAAGTATGGCATTACAAGTTGAAATGGATGAAGCTGTAAAGCTGGTAGAGAACTCTATAACTAATGGTTCTGCTTATCAAAAATTCTTAGAACTAATAAAATATCAAAATGGAGATATAAATAGTTTGAAAATAAGTGAAAATATAGTAGAAGTAAAAAGTGAAAAAGAAGGAACTTTAAAAAATATAGATGCATTAATAATTGGTAAAATATCATGTAATCTTGGAAGTAATAGAATGACTATAGATGATGTAATAGATCCATCAGTTGGAGTAGTATTAAATAAAAAAATAGGTGATCATATTTCAATAGGTGATACTTTATGTTACTTATATATGGGAAGTAGAATAAATGAATTAGATCCATTAACTGCATTTGAAATAGAATAGATGAAAATATATTTTTCGTCTTTTTTTATGATATAAGATAATTAAA
>CAZOBH010000002.1:0-92342 GCA_964578175.1 uncultured Clostridium sp. | reverse complement strand
TGGACCCTTAGCTCAGTTGGTTAGAGCATCCGGCTCATAACCGGGCGGTCATAGGTTCGAGTCCTATAGGGTCCACCATATTTATGCGGGTATGGCGGAATTGGCAGACGCACTAGACTTAGGATCTAGCGCCGCAAGGCTTGCAGGTTCAACTCCTGTTACCCGCACCAAATAAAAAATAACTAACAGAAATGTTAGTTTTTTTGTTTTTTTTATTTATTTTTATATTCTTCTCTAAGTTTCATCCAAAGTTTACCTAATTGATTATTACCATCTCTATTTGCTCCCCATCCCCAAAAATCATCTTTAGGAGAATCTTCAACTATCATATAGTCTTCAGTTTGTAATAATTTTTTCAAAACATATGGATTTTGTTCTATTTTAAGTCTAAGTAGTTCTTCCATTATACTTACTTTAACTTCATTCCAGTCTTTTCTTTGTTTATCTCTATTTGCGTATGCTATTCTTTGAGCTTCATCTGCAGAATGAGAATGTTTTACTTTTTCTACCAATTCTTCATCACTAGTCATAAAACTTGCTGCTTGATACGCTTCTTCTACTGATGAATATAAATACCCATTCCATTCTACTTTAAATGATGAAAAATTATCTAAAGGATAAAACTCTCTAGGATAGAATCCTATAACCTCATCCATTTTTTCTCTAAGCCATAAGTCTCTATATTGTTCTAATTTAATCATAACACCACTCCTATCTATATTTAGTCTAACAAAAAAAGAATATTTATTAAATATTCTTTTTAATTTTATAAATACCAAAGTTTTTCATTATTTTTTCTAACTTCTTTAATTATTCCTCCACCAAGGCATAAATCTCCATCATATAAAACACATGCTTGACCAGGAGTAACTCTTTTAACTCCTTGAGGATATTTAACTAATATCTCATCATTATCAAGATATTCAAGTTCAACTGGTATATCTTCTTGTCTATATCTAAATTTAGCATTACACTTAGTAACTTTTCTATCATCTAAGTAATTAACATTATCTATAATACATGAATCAGATATTAAATAATCATTATCTTCTCCAATACATATATATAAAATATTTTTCTTTAAATCTTTACCAACAACAAACATTCTTTCATCAGTACCACCAACATTAAGACCTCTTCTTTGACCTATAGTGTAATACATAAGACCAATATGTTTTCCTACTACTTCATTAGCGTCAATATTAACTATATCTCCTGGTTGATTAGGTAAATAATTTTCTAAAAAATTAGTGAAATTTCTTTCTCCAATGAAACAAATACCTGTTGAATCTTTTTTCTTAGCAGTTATTAAATCATTTTCTAAAGCAATCTTTCTAACTTCAGACTTATCTATATCTTGAAGTGGAAATAATACATTTTTTAATTGATCTTTAGATACTTGTGATAAGAAATATGTTTGATCTTTATTTTTATCAAATGATTTATATAATTTTCCATCTACTAATTTAGCATAATGACCAGTAGCAATATAATCAGCACCTAATTTACTTGCTTCTTTAGCAAACATATCAAATTTAATATATTTATTACACATAATATCAGGATTAGGCGTTCTTCCATGTTCTAATTCATCAAGGAAATATTTAAATACAAAATCATAGTATTCTTTAACAAAATCTTTTCTATGAAGTTTAATACCTATTTTGTTACATACTTCTAAAGCATCATTATAATCTTCTTCTTGAGGACATATTCCTGTTTCAGTACTAGGAGCACCAGAGAATTCTCCATCAACCAAAGAATCCCAATTTCGCATAAATAATCCTTCTACATCATAACCTTGTTCTTTTAATAAAATAGCAGCAACTGATGAATCTACTCCACCAGACATACCAATTATAACTTTTCCTTTACTCATAATATCAACTCATTTCAATATTTAATTACTAAATGATTGCTTTAAAACCATCAGTTAGATTATACATCAAAAAGTAAATATTTAAAATGAATAATTTTATTTAGTACCAAATATTCTATCTCCAGCATCACCTAGTCCTGGTACAATATATTTATTTTCATTTAATCTATCATCTATATGAGCTGTATATATTTTTACATCAGGATGCTTTTTTGTAACTTCTTTAATTCCTTCAGGGACTGATATAATACATAAGAATTTTATCTTTTTTACTCCCTTTTCTTTTAATAAATCAATTGCATCTATTGCACTACCACCAGTAGCAAGCATTGGATCTAATAAAAATATCTCTTTATTCTCAATATTTTTAGGTACTTTAAAAAAATAATTAACTGGTTTAAAAGTTTCTTCATCTCTATACATTCCAATATGACCTATTTTAGCATTAGGCACTATATTTTTAATTCCATCCAACATTCCAAGCCCTGCTCTTAATATTGGTATAAATGCATAATTATCTTCATTTAATTTATGAGTCTTCATCTTTTCTATTGGTGTTTCTATGATACATTCTTCTAAATCTATATCTTTCATAGCTTCATAACAAAGTATCATAGATATTTCACTAATTAATTCACTAAATTCTTTTGTACCTGTATTTTTATCTCTTAAAATAGCTAATTTATGTTCAATTAAAGGATGATTTAATTCAAATACATTTTTCATTATTTTTTCCCCTTTTTCTTATCTTTTTCTAATTCTTTTCTAATCTCTTTTAATAAATCATCTTTTATTTCTACTGTTAATTCATTCTTTAAATCTTTTTTTAGTTTTCTATATTCTTTTTCATCATCTTCTATAAGAGTTGCAACATTTTCTTTTTCTTCATCTTTTAAAACTAGATTAAGTATAATACCAACAATTGATGCAAGACTCATTCCTGATACTGTAATTGACATATCTTTAGTAACTATTGATACTGCTGCTCCTCCTAAACCTAGTACTAACATACTTGATGCTATTACTACGTTTTTTGGATTTTCAAAGTTAACTTGGTTTTTAATAAGTACTTTTAGACCGTTTACTGCAATAAATCCATAAAGAAGTAAAGATACTCCTCCTAAAACTGCAGCTGGTATAGTTGATACTAAACTAGTTACTTTTCCTAAAAATCCAATTACTATTGCAAATATAGCTGCTAAACCTATTACTTTAACAGATGCAACTTTAGTTAATCCTACAACTGATGTATTTTCTCCATAAGTAGTATTAGCTGGTCCTCCTAACATACCTGCAACAAATGTAGCTAAACCATCACCTAATAATGTTCTATCAAGTCCTGGATTTTTAATCAAATCTCTTCCTATAATATTTCCAAGAGATGTATGATCTCCAATATGTTCACATAGTGTAACTAAAGCAATTGGTGCAATTGTAAGTACTACTGCAAAATTTAAATCATAATCTTTAAATGGAATAACAAATTTAGGTAATTCAAAGAATTTTGCTTTTATTACAGGATCAAAATCAACTAATCCTACAATACATGCCACAACATATCCAGATATAATTCCAATTAAGAATGGAACAATTTTTGCAAATCCTTTCCCTCTAGTTACAACTAGTGCAGTTACTATAAAAGCAATAAATGCAGTTAATACTATTTTCCAATCTAATGTTGTACTAGATAGTCCTATTTGATTAATAGCACTTGGAGCAAGTCCTAATCCTATAATCATAATCATTGGTCCTATAACAACAGGTGGTAATAATTTCTCTAACCAATCTTTTCCAACAAATTTAATAATAATAGCTACAACTATATAAATAAGTCCTACTACCATTACTCCAGTCATAGCTCCACTTATTCCACCCTTCATATAAGCAGCAGCTATTGGTGTAATAAATGCAAAACTACTTCCTAAATATACTGGACTTTTACCTTTAGTACATAAAATATAAATCAATGTACCTATTCCAGATGTTACTAACGCAACTGGTATCGTTAATACCTCTTCTCCAGCTGCAGTATTTACCAATATTGGAACTAATATAGTTGCTCCAAACATTGCAAATAAATGTTGCAAAGCTAAGATGATACTTTTGCCTATTGGTGGCATTTCTTCGACATCATATGTCATTTTATTCATAAATTACTCCTCTCCAGATAAAAAACTACAAAAAAAGAGATAATATTTTAAAAATATTATCTCCTGTATAAATAATAAGAATTAGAAAGAATAAGACATTTATTAATTATTTGTGTTTTTTCTAATAAGTTCTTATTATCTTTCATAGTTTCACATCCTTCTTAAAGGATAATATATGTTTTTAAAAAAATCAATACTAAAATCTAGTTTATTATTTTTATTAAATCTTGATACTTATTTTTATTAATAATATCAGTTACTATGGTAACTAAAATATTATCTTTTCTATAGAATAAGATATATGTACTATCTACTTCTGCTTCTATTTTATTAATTTTTTTTCTTTCATAGATATATAGACCATTTATATCATAATCTTTCTTAATAGTTTTATATTTATATTCAAATTCTTTTTTAGAAAACTCATTAGATGTAAATTCATAAAAACATACTTCATCATTATCTAAACAATATGCATTTCCAAGACCTTTTATATTTTTAAAATCATCAGTTTTATAAATTGTTTCCAAATTATTATCTTTTGCATATTTAAAAAATGTAAATCTATCTATTTTACTTTCATTATTACTAAAGTCCATATTTAAAGTTAAAACTATAATTATAAATAAAGATAATATAAAAATAATTAATTTTATTATTTTCATAGACACACCTCTAAATAAATAATATCATATTTTTTAAGGAAATTATTTAAATTTATGTTATTATTATATCGAGGTGTAATTATGAATGTAGTAATTAGAGTTAGTGAAGAAACTCAAGAAAAAATAAAAGAATATTATAAAGATAAAAAAAGAGACAAAGTAATTCCATATGTGGTTTTTCAAGCAGAAGACGAAGATACAGTAATTACTATGTATACCTCTGGTAAAATAATGTTCCAAGGAGTTTCAGCTGATGTTGATGCTAATATGTGGAAAGCAATAGATGGTCAAAGCGCTAATGAAGAAGAAGATAAGAAAAAAGAAAATAAAGTAAATGAGTATTTTTATAAAACCTCTATTGGATCAGATGAAGTAGGAACAGGAGATTATTTTGGACCTATAGTTGTAACTAGTTGTTACGTTAGCAAAGATAATGTTGAAGAAATAGAAAAACTAGGTATCAGAGATTCAAAGAAAATGACTGATGAAAAGATATTAAAAGTAGTAAAAGATTTATTACCTTTAGTTAAATATAAAAGTATTATATTAAGTAATACTGAATATAATCAAAAATATGGACCTAATTATAATATAAATAAAATAAAAGCTATAATGCATAATAAAGTATTATATGATATGGCTCATGAAAACACTGATTACGACTGTATTATAATAGATGAATTTGCAAGAGAAGCAAGATATTATGAATATATAAAAGAAAGTCCTAATATTCAAAGAAATATTATATTTATTACAAAAGCTGAAGATAAAAACTTAGCTGTTGCAGCAGCATCAGTAATAAGTAGATATATATTCTTAAAAGAATTTGATAAATTAAGTGATGAATTACATATTCCACTACCTAAGGGAGCTGGACCTGAAGTAGATAAAATTGGTGAAGAAATAGTAGAAAAATATGGAGAAGAAAAATTAAAAGACATAGCAAAACTTAATTTTAAAAATACTGAAAGAATATTACATACTATGATTTATTAATAAAAAAGATGAACTATATAGTTAATAGTTCATCTTCTTTTTCTTTTAATTTATCATCTATAATTTTATTAAATTTATTTACAAGATCTTGTACTTCTTTTTCTTTTCCTTTAGCTTCATCTTCAGGAAGTTCTAATTTTTCAATATCTTCTAAAGCTTCATGTCTAATATTTCTAAGTGATACTCTTGCTTCTTCACTCATTGCTTTAACTTGTTTAACAAGTTCTTTTCTTCTTTCTTCTGTCAAATCAGGAATAACTATTCTAACTGTTTCTCCATCATTACTAGGAGTATAACCTAAATTTGCTTCAAATATTCCCTTTTCAATTGCAGGTAATGCAGTTTTATCATATGGTTTAATTAATAATTGACGAGCTTCAGGAACTGAAATAGTTGCAAGTTGTTTAAGAGGAGTATTAACTCCATAATAACTAACCATAACTCCATCAAGACTACTAGGATTTGCACGTCCTGCTCTAACAGTTTTAAATCTATTTTCTAATGATTCAATAGTTTTATTCATTAAATCTTCAGTACTTTTTAAAATATCATCATTCATATATATAAATATTCTCCTTATTTATTGTTTTTCTTTGTTGTATTTGTTTTTTTAGTTGTTTTTTTCTTTGTTGTAGTTTTCTTTGTAGTAGTACTCTTTTTAGTTCCAGTACTTTTCTTTGCAGCACTTGTCTTCTTAGCATTAGATTTTTTAGCTGGTTGTTTTTTAGTTTGTGTTTTCTTTGTAGTTTCTTTCTTAGGTTTAACTTCTTCTTTAACAGCTGGTTCTTCTTTAATCGTAGTAACGTCTGCTTCAACAATTCCTTCGACTTCTTCTTCAGGAATATCATTTTTAACTTCTTCAAGAACTTTATCTTCAGCTGATTTTTTCTCATCAACTTGTTCAATTCTATCAGTTCTAAAACTAATTGCAACTCCGATTGCTTCAAAAATCAATCCAACTCCCATAATAATATTAACAGTTAATGCATCAAATTCTTCAACAAACTTTCCACATATTAAAGCAGCAACAAATACTACTACTCCTATTAAAAAGATTATGTCACCAAATTTCTTTAATCTACTTCCTTTTTTCATTTAAATTCCTCCCTAACCTACTTATATTATAATAGTATCTATATTTTTTTGCAAAATATTTTAAACATTTTTATTATTTATAGCGAGATTTGCCATTTTATATGCATCTTCTCTTGTACCAGCTGTTGCTAAAAACAATTCTTTATGACAAAATCTTGCTGTTTCAACACCTGTTATTTCTTGTAATTCTTTATCCATTAATCCACCCCATTCTTTAGGAAAATCTAGACGAGTTTCATGAGTTGTTTTATCTCTTGGAATAGTATGAATATTGTATCCACCTCTATTCGATGGAGTTATTACAAATAAAATATCATTTGCTTTAGGATCACTTGATGAAATAACAAAATCTTTAAATGGCATATAACCATCAAGTTCCATAATATGATTAGAGCTATTAGATATAGCTTCATCAACAATTACTTTAGCTCTTAATTTAGCAGCAGTTCTTAAAACTACCCTATCAAAATATTGATAAGCAATATTAACTGCTTCTAAAAAATATTTATCATTATCTGTATCATCATCCCAACAAACATTAAATTCATTTATTAGACTTTCTATTCCATGATATGAATAATTTGCTGTAATAGTAGGAAATTCACCATTATCTACAGCATCAATTCCTTCAACTAAATCATGCTCTATCATTTTGAACGCTTCTTCACTATCATTTGGAATAACTTTTTTTAAATAATCTAATCCATATTCTCTAAATAATAGACCAAAAGCAGCATATTTAACTCCACTTTCATGTCTTTCATCAAAATCTTTCATGTGATGATCAAACTTACCTGAACCAATATCATAAATAATTGCATTTTCGTTATATTGATCAGGTACATTATTAACTCTACATACAATAGGATCATCTATAATATGCATCATAAATGCTGTTCCAAATACTTCATCAGCATGAAATTTACTTGCATGAGTAATTAAATTAGCTGTCATTGCATCTTTTGTAATTTTTAACATATAACCACCTAATTAATTATAGCAAAAATAAAAAGATTAAGCATTACTTAATCTTATTTTTTTCTTAATTCAGGTCCTTTTTTCATCAAAGATATTAATTCTTTTGCAAGTTTATCATTTGCTTCTTCTAAACTCATATCTCCAACTTTAAATGGTTTACCTATAACTACAGTTAGATTTTTACTTCTAAATTTATAATCTCCGCTAGTACCAAATGGAACTATATAAGAATCATTCTTTTTAGCCATAGATACAGCACCAAACTTAAGAGGTATTAATAAAGATTTATCATATACATCTTGTTCAATTTTTTTATCTTTAAGTAATTTAAGCAAACTATTATCTGGATCCATTACATATTCTTTTAATTCTTTCTTACTAATTACTTTCTTCTTATTAAGTTCTATTAAAGTTTCTACTTGAGTAAATTTAAATCCTTTTCCTTTTAAATATTTAATCAATTCTTCCCTAGTATAATCATCTTTAACTATTTCATAAACTTCATCTATCTTATCATCTTTACAAGTTATTTCATTTCTAGTTCCTTCACAAAATATACCAAATGCTCCGCCTTGTTCAAGAATAGACATTGCTTTTTCTTTAGCAACTGTATCATGAATAGATCTATCTACACTAATACAACCAGATATCTTAAAAAACCAAGCTATTTTTTTATCATCAAAATATTCTTTTTTAGCCATCCAATGTATCATTCTTTTACAAGAGATAATAGTATTACATTGATCCATAATATGCTTATGATTACCTGTAATTACTACACTTCCTGATTTTGGAATATTTTCTTTTCCAATAACTACTGGATGATAATATAATTTATAAATAAAACCTAAAACTACTCTACATAAAGTATAAAACTTTGTCCCTTTATCTAGTCTCATATACGCTTTATCTTCTTTTTTTGCCATAGTATCACTCCTAATTATTTTCATCTTTTAATTTTTTATAATCTACTTTTCCTAATAAAGTATTAGGTAAACTTTTTCTAAATTCAAAATCTTTAGGTATGGAATATATAGCTAGATTCTTTTTACATAAATCTTTTATTTCTTGTTTTAATGCAGGTGATTTATTATATCCATTCTTTAAAACAATATATGCCTTTGCAACTTCCATTTTATATTTATGAGGTACTCCAATTACAGTACAAGATAATACTGCTGGATGACGTTCTATTACCTCTTCTATTTGACTAGGATAAATATTATATCCAGATGAAATAATCATTCTCTTAATACGTGATTTATAGAAAACTACTCCATCTTTATCTACACATCCCATATCTCCTGTATGTAGCCAAATATATCCATCATTATGAAGCTGTAATGCTTCATTATTTTCTTGTTCATTATCTATATATCCGGTCATTAAAGTTGGACCAGTAATACATATTTCTCCATCTTCTCCAGATTCTACTTCATCTTGAGTTCCTGGTATAACTATTTTTACATAATTACTTTGAAGTGGAATACCCAAAGAACAAGATTTATTATTATCTCCATATGCAAATATAGTTGCACCTAAACTTTCTGTCATTCCATATCCTTGAGTAAGTTTTATACTTGCTCCATGATCTTTTAAAAATTTATTAATCTTTTCTTCTTGAGCTGGTCTTAAAGAATCTCCTCCAGCTATTAAGAATTTTAAATTAGAAAGATCTAATTTTTTATTATTAGTATTAGTTAATGCTTCATATAAAGTTGGAACTCCAAGTAACATAGTAGGTTTAGTTTGCATTAATAACTTATCAAACTTTTTAGCATCAAATGTAGGTCTAATAATTGCTTTTTGACCAGTGCATAATGGGAAATAAACACATATTTCAAGCCCAAATCCATGGAATATAGGAAGAATAGATAACATTGAATCTCCTACTCCTACATTTCTCATTGGCCACTTAGTTTGTTCAATTAACGCTGTAAAACATTTATTACTAATAGATATTCCTTTAGGTTTACCAGTAGTTCCACCACTATGTAATATTACTGCTTCTGTATCTTTATCAGTATGAACATGATATTTACCATTATAAGTACTACTGTATTTAACAAAATTCTTCCAATCAATATATTCTATATTTCTCTTTGGAGTTTTAATCTTTCTTCCTTTAGTTAATTGATATCCTATTTTAAGATATAAAGGCATAGATTCTTTTACTGATACACTAATTACTTTATAAATATTAGTATCAGCAATTATATTTTTAACTTTTTCATAACACATATCAATCATAACTAACATTACACTATTAGTTGAATTAATATAATATTTTATTTCTTCTTCTCCACTTAAAGGATGAACCATATTGGATACAGCACCTATTTTATTTAAAGCAAAAAATGATTCAATAGATTCAGGAGTATTAGGCATAAGTATTGTTACTACATCCCCTTCTCTTATTCCCATAGCTTTATATGCTTTTGCTATATTATCTATTTCACTTATCATTTCACGATATGTTTTTTCTACTCCAAAATATTCGTATGCTGGTGCATCTAAATGACTTTGAGCACTTTCTTCAAAATAATCATATAAGGAAACTTCAGGTACTTTAATAGTGTCTTCTCCTTTTGGATAATATTTCTTCCAAGGAGCTTTTGGTTTCTTTAACCTCTTAATTTTATTTACTATTTCCATGCTATTCGCCTTCCTTTAAAAGATCAGTTACTTTTTTCATTAGTTTCTTATTTTCTTTTTCTAAATCATCAGATTCTATTTTATAAGGTTTACCAATTCTAATTACAAATCTTTTCCATGATAACTTATAGTTACTTACTAAAGCTACTGGTAATATATAACTATCAGAATCATGTGCCATTTTAACAGCACCTATCTTAAAATCCATTATTAATTTATCTGTCTTATTAAAAGTTCCTTCTGGAAATATTGCTACTCCTTCATCTTTATTTAGATGTTTAACAGCCATTGGTATAGCATTATGATCTTTTTCTCTTCTATTTACTGGTATTACTTGCATTCTTCTAAATGCCCATCCTAGTTTACCAGTTGTTAATTCATCCTTTGCTAAAAAATGAAGAGTTCTTTTAAAAATAACAGCTAGAAATGCACAATCAAAATTATTTTTATGATTTGCAACAACTACTACTCTTCCTTTTTCAATCTTATTTTCTTTACCATATATTTTAGGTCTATATACTACATAAACTAATATTTTAACTATAAATCTAACTACACGATAAAACATTGTCTCACCTCTTAACAATTATAATCTTTAAATTATTTATAATCAAGTTTAGAAAATTGTTAAAACAATACTCAAAATTATTAAAATTACTATAAAAATCTTAGATGTTTTAGTAATTTTTATCCTGTTATTATCTTTATGTTTAAATAAAGAACTATACTTACCCATCTTAGTAATACAACTAGATATATATCTTTTATTTTCCAAATTATGCTTACTAATTATCGTATATCCAGTCGTATCATCAATATCTACATATTTTATATCTTTAGGCATTCTAATTATATCTAAAAACATAAGTATATCTCCTGATGCACCACTTATATTAATTATTGATAAAAATATTAAAGTACCAGAATGAACTATTAATCCTATTACAAATGTTAGTATACCAATAAAAAATAATGGAAACATAAGAGATATTAAAATATTACTCTTTGATATTTCTTTTTTACACATACAGTAAAAAATACCTTTTTCTAATTCAGCTCCAATATATATATCTTTTAGTTTAGCATTTCCCATAACAAGAAAACCTAAAGCATGTAACAATTCATGAAATATTAACCAAAATATCATTAAAATTAAGGTAATAGGTCTAATATTTAAATCTAATATAGTTACATTACATAAATAACATATAAAGATCGAAATAATAAATAACACTACCGCAAAGATATTTAAAAGAGTTAAATTCATTTTAAAATGATAATACTTTCTCATATCTTATACCTTTTATTCTTAGTATTATCTATTAATACCTTTTCTATTTTATCTATTTCTTTTATTTCTTTTTTAGGAATAATTATAGCTATATTTTTTTCAGTAAAAATATAAATATCTTTTCTAGTAATACAAGTTAAATATATATCTTCATATTTAATATCTTTTTTAAATAATGAATTATCAGTAACTATATGATCTTTATATAAATATAAAACTTCAGTCTTTTCATTTACTTTATAATTACTTTTATACATTTTTTTAATTTGTTTATTTATCGTATAATTAAGAGCTAAATGATATATAACTATAAATATAGCTGTAAGAATTACTAGATGAATATTTCCTCTAACGAATTCTAATATCATTACGATTAAAGCTAGAAGTACCAAAATGATATTTCCTATTAGACCTTTATTAAGTTTATTTATATAGAACTTTTGAAATCTATTAAAAGTCTTTTCATCTACATTTATACTAATTTTATATAAATAATCTTTTTTCTTCATAAATATCCCTCATTAAATATTTTATCAAAATTAATAATATAAATAAATAAAAAAGAACTTAATAGTTCTTATACCTCTTGAATTACAGTAATAATCATAGGTTTACTATCAAGTTCTTTATAGTAATGTTTTCCTAAAACACTACGAACTTCATTTTTAATATTATTATAATCAACTGATTTATTATTCTTATCAATATTATTTTCAATTATCTCACTACATATTTCTTGTGTTTCATGAAGTAATTCAGCATTATCTTTAACATAGACGAATCCTCTTGTTAATATTTCTGGTCCAGATAATATCTCCTTAGTTGTTTTATCAATCGTACAACTTACTATTACTATTCCATTAGAACCAAGCATTTCTCTATCTTTAAGTACAAGATCTCCGATATCCCCTTGACTCTTTCCATCAATTAATATTTCATCTGTTTGGATATGATATGTTTCATTTGATAATACTCCATTTTCAAATATTGCAACATCACCATTTTGCTTTAAAATAATATTTTCTTTAGGTATTCCTTGAAGTTCTGCTAGTTCTGCATTCTTTACTTGATTACGATATTCTCCTCTAACAGGGAAATAATACTTAGGATTCATTAAATTTATCATAAGCATTAAATCTTCACGTGATGCATGATGTTGAAGATGTGTTCTACGAGTTAATGAAGTAGAATTTACTCCGGCCATTGCAAGTTCATCCATTAATAATGCAAATCTTTTTTCATTACTATCAGTAGGTGGTTCACAAACAAATATCATATCAGTTTCTTTAAGTTTAATATATTTATCAAATCCTTTTACAACTCTTTCTAGGTTCATATAAGGTTTTTCTCTATCATCACTAATTAATACAACCGTATTTTTCTCATCTAAATTACTTAAATCTCCAATTGTAGATTTATCATAAATTAAATATTTATCATCTATACATTTATTAATTAATTCTTGTAAACTTTTACCCATTATTATTAATTTCTTATGATATTTATCACAAACATTTAAAATCTCTTGTAATCTGTAAATATGTGAACTTTGAACAGTCACAATAACTCTATCTTGTGTTTTACCAAGTACATCTTTAATAAATTGATATACTCTATTCTTTGGTGTAGTAAATCCAGTATTTTCAGCATAAACAGATTCAGAAAGTAAACATAAAACTCCTTGTTTACCAACATATGCAAGTTTACCAATATCTGTTTTATAATTACCACTCATAGTTGAATCAAAGACAAAATCACCAGTATATACTATTGCTCCATCTTTAGTATATAAAACATATCCTAAACTATCTGGAATTGAATGAGTTACACTTAAAGGAAATATCGAATTCTTTCCAAAATTTATTTTTACGTATGGTTTAATTTCATGTAAATTCTTAGCCTTAACTTTATCTTCTGCTAAATCTTTTTTAAGCATATCTAAAGTAAATTTAGCAGCATATACATTAACACTATTCATAACTGGATCAGCTAAAATATCTGCCATAGCTCCAATATGAGTATCATGTCCATGAGTTAAAAAGAATCCCTTAATTCTCTTTCTATTTTCTTTTAAATAACTGTAATCAGGTAGTATATAATCTACACCTAACATTTTTTCATCTTCATATTTTAAACCCGCATCAAAAACAAAAATATCTTTGTCAACTTCAATGACATACATATTTTTACCATTTTCATTTAGTCCACCAAGACTAAATATTTTAATTTTACTCAAAATAATTCTCCTTTCTCTTTTAGTAAATTGACTAATACATTATAACATATATTTCTTTTTTTATACATAAAAAAAGTATTGTAACAATACTTTTAATATTTCTTATGATTTAAATCAATTCCTTTTAATTGCATCTTAATAATAATATGATTTATTTGTTCACTACTCATATTCATATCTTTTAAATCTTTTCTTTTCAATTTCCAAAGTTCTTCAATTGTCTTTATGTCATTTTCATTCAAAATATTAATAATAGTATCATTAATTCCTAATTTAGATATAGGATCTTCTACGTTTATATTTCTCATACATATACCTACTTTTCTGTTCATAATTGAACAACTATACATATTATAACACAAATTTTAAAAATTTGTAATTTTTTTATATTCCTAGTAATGTACAAGCTATTTTAAAATAAACTATTAAACTTGTAGCATCTACAATTGTAGTAATAAAAGGACTTGCCATAACAGCAGGATCTAAATGAATCTTTTTAGCAAGCATTGGTAAAGATGCACCAATAATTTTAGCTACAAATATAGTAAATACTAAAGTAATTGATACTATAAATGTTACAAGAAAACCAGTATTATTAATAAGAAGTAATCTTAAGAAATTAACTATTCCAATTGTAATTCCACATAATACAGCTACTCTAATCTCTTTAAAAATAACTTTAAAAATATCTTTAAATTCTATTTCATCAAGAGATAAAGCACGAATAATAGTAACTGATGCTTGACTACCAGCATTTCCTCCAGTATCCATTATCATTGGGATAAATGAAGTTAAAACAACGTAAGATGCTAATGCACTTTCGTAACTAGTTATTATAGTTCCAGTAAATAATGAACTAATTAATAATATTAATAACCAAGGAATTCTTCCTTTATACAATTCCCAAGCACTTTTCTTTAAATATGGAGTTTCTTGATCAGATGTAATGATGGCATTCATCATATTAATATCTTCACTTGTTTCTTTTTCAATAATATCTACGATATCATCGATAGTAATAATACCTACAAGTCTATTTTCACTATCTACAACAGGTAGTGCATTATAGTTATAATCCTTAAATATTTTAGCTACTTCTTCTTGGTCCATTAAAGTATGTATTGGATGAGTACATTCTTCCATAACATCTTCAATTAAAGTGTAAGGATTATTTACTAATAATTCTTTAATTGCAACTGTTCCAAGTAATTTTCTTCTTTCATCAGTAACAAAACAGTTATCAAATGATACAAATTCATCTTTTTGTTTTCTAATTCTTTCAATTGAGTCTTTTATAGTATAATCCTTTTTTAAATGAATAAACTCAACTGTCATGATACTACCAGCAGAATCTTTTGGATACTTTAGTAAAGCATTAATTTGTTCTCTAGTTTCTTTATCTACTTTACTAAGCATTTTACTAACTACTCCAGCAGACATTTCATCAAATAGATCTGCTGCATCATCTCTATACATGTCTTCAATAATAGCTGTTTGTTCTTTACTAGTTAAAGCAATAATTAAATCATGTTGTAAATCAGAATCAAAGTTAGTAAAAACGTCAGATGCCATATCTTTTGGTAGTAATCTAAAAGCTTGTTTTAATTTCTCCATTGGTAAATCAGAGAGTAACACCGATATATCAAATTCCTCAGTATTAATATAGAATTCTTTTATTTCATTATATTTCTTATTATCTATTAATTCTTCAAACATTTTTATATTCATATTACTCACCTCTTTCAATCTCGTAAAATTATACCACAAAAAAAGCACTATTTCTAGTACTTTTTTTTAATCTTTATCTACTAAAAATCTAGCTAATTTTTTAGGATTTTCTCCTTCATAAATAATATCATATATTAAATCTATGATAGGCATTTCAACTTTTTTATCTTTAAGTAGTTTATAAATTGAATTTAAAGTATATAAACCTTCAATAGTAGTTTTATTCATATAATCATTAACTACATCTTTTGGAGCTCCACTACCTAATAATGTACCAAATTTAAAGTTTCTTGACTTAGTACTAGTAGCAGTTAATAATAAATCTCCAAATCCTGCAAAAGAAAGAATAGTTTTAGCGTTTCCTCCTAAAGCAGCAATTAAGTTTTTAATATCATTTAATGACTCTGTAATAAACATTGCTTGAGTAGATTCAGGGAATCCCATTCCATCTAACATTCCTGCTGCAATTGCTATTACGTTCTTAATAGAACCACATATTTCAACTCCAACTATATCTTCAGTTGTACGTAATTTTAAATAATCATTTTGAAGAGTTTTTCTAAGTATTTCTTCTGTTTCTTTGTTTTTAGTTGCAAGAGAAAGTCCAATTGGACAATTACTTGCTATATCAACTGCAAAAGATGGTCCAGAAATAACTGCTATTTTATCAGTTTTAATATATCTTGACATAATATCATATACAAAAGAACAAGTATCTCTTTCAATTCCTTTAGATGCTATACATATATGTTGTTCCTTTTTCATACAATATTTAAGTTCACTACTTACACTATCTACAAACCCAGCTGGTACTGCAATTACAATTAATTCAGCTCCATCTATACATTCTTTCATATCAGTAGTAAAGCTAACTTCTAATGGTATTTTAACACCAGGAAGTCTATCACTGTTTTCTCTACTAGTTTCAAGCATTTTTTTCTCTTCTTCAAACTTAGTCCACATTCTTATATTACAATTATTTTTATGAAACATAAGTGATAATGATAATCCATATGCTCCAGTTCCTAATATTGCTATATTCATTTTTTTCACCTCTACATTAATAATATCATAAATTGATTACATATTTGTTATAAATTGTTCAAAATAGATAGAAGGATCTTCTCCAGTTCTACTTTTTATCTCTATATTATCTAATTCAATTAGTTTTTTAAAAATATCATCTAATGAATAATCGTAACTACTCTCGATAGCTTTTTGAAAACGATATTGATGAATATTCATAATATCAGCTACTTTTTTATAATCATTATTATTTTCATTTAATAATATTCTACCATTATACATAATTCTATATTGTTCTTCCAACATAGCTATAATCATATTTATATCTGTTCCATTTCTAGTTAAATCTATATATATATCATATGACTTCTTCTTATTTCTTTTAGTAATACTGTTAATTAAATCAAAAATATTATCAGTTAAACTCTTTATTACAATTAATTCTATATCTTCTTTAGTAATAATTTTATCATCAAATTTATAAAGCATTAATTTATCTAATTCATTAATTATCTTTTCATTATCATTACCACAGTACTCTATCAAATAATTAATTGTATAATTATCCATTTTAAAATCTTTTAATTTATCTTTAATTATAGTATTTATATTTATTTCACTATCAATTATTTCTGCATTAGATTTAAGTAATTTTACAATATTCTTTTTTCCATCTAATTTATCAGTTATTAATATTAATATATTATCGCTTTGATTTTTTAAATATAATTCTAGTTCATTAGTACTTTGTTCAACATCATTTTTTTCTTTCTTACTAGTTGATAAAAAATAAGCGTTATTTCCTATTATTACTTTTTTATTTTCGAATAAATTATAAGTATCTAAATCCTCTATAACTTTTGATAATTCTATTTCTTTAAGATCATATTTAATAAGATCATAATCATCCAATTTACTAGTAATCTTTTTAATATTTTCATTAATATTTACTTCATCAGTTGAAACTATAACATAAGTATTAGACATATTAATCACCAAATTTATTTTATCATAAATAAACTATATGTTCCTAGTACTTAATTAACCAAATATTATCCAAAATAAAAAGATGAGATTTTTCCCATCTAATTATATATAAAACAATCTTTATTCTTTAATAATAAATCTCCTAATTCTTTTTAAATCTAATTTTTGTATTCTACTTATTATTAAATATTCAATAATAGAAAAAACAATTGTAGCAGACACATAAATAATTAAACATTTATTAAGTGAAATATTTTCAAAAAAAGGATGATCAAGAACAACCTGTCTAAAGAATTGATGATTAATAAATATTATCATACTTATACTTTCTAAGAAAAATATAAACTTGTTAGAAAAATACTTTAAATCATAAGTTTTACCACTAACCATTATTTGAAGTGCTATAGTAAATAACAAAAGCATAATATAATCATATTCTTTATGACGAGGAATAAAAGATGTAATTCCTAAAACAATGATTAATATAATCCAAGGAGTAATTGTTAAAAATACTTTGGCAAATTTAGTATATTCAACTTTTTCCAACTTTTTATTCAAATAGTAAATAATAAAACCTATATTTAATTCAGCAAATCCTCTAATAAAAGCAGCACAAATATATTCACCCCATGCTGCATATGAAATATCAAGTCCATAATAATGATGATTTAAATACCCCAAGAAGAATAAGGCTATTATTGGTGATGCTAGTAAAATAAAATTATCACGATATTTTTTTAATATTGGATATAAAATAAGCATACATGTAAATAATACTGTTAAATACCATACAGCAGTTACCATAAATGGAGCTCTAAAACCAAAGGTTCTGACTAACAAAGGATTCCATATACTATTTACAATTTGACTTATTGTTAAAGGAGGTTTTGAATAAAAAATTAGAAAAATTAACCATATTATATATATTACTATAATGTATGGAATCAGTTTTTTCATTCTTTTCCACACAAATGAAATTGTATCTTTTCCAATACTTTCGCCATTATATTTTTCTTTCAAAGCACTCTTAGCAAAAAAGTATCCAGATATTAAGAAGAAAAGTTCAACTGCTATATATCCTCCTCTAAATAAAGGTACAGGTTCATTACCATATAACAATTGGCCATGATATATAGCTATTACAACACAAAATATAAATTTCCATAAACTTACTAACCCATTATGTTTCTCTTTTTTCATGAATATCTACCTCATAAACAATTATATCATAAAAGTTATTTAAGATGTCTTTGTTATAAATCTTTAATAATCTAAATATATTACATTAAATAGATTTATGCCTTTGGTCCATTCCAATTTTCAAATATATCTTTTAATCCAGCTGGAGCATTAGGACCTTTTCCCTTTGACTCTTTTTTATCATTTGTACAACCTGTCAAAGTTAAATAAAATATAAATATTATTAAAAATAGTCCTAATTTCTTCATTCAATTTCCTTCTTTCTAATTATTTTTTTAATCTTAATGAATTAAATATTACAGTTAAACTACTAATTACCATTGAAAGTGCCGCTATCATTGGACTTAAATTAATTCCAAGTGGTTTTAAGAAACCAATTGCAATAGGTATCATACAGATATTATAGAAGAATGCCCAAAAAAGATTCTCTTTAATAATTTTAATTGTTTTTTTACTTATATTAAGTAATTCTATAATCTTACTTAAATCATCTTTCATTAGTATTACATCAGCTGAATCAGCTGCAATATCAGTTCCACTATTTATTGAAACTCCTATATCACTAACAGCTAGTGAAGGTGCATCATTTATTCCATCGCCAACCATCATTATGATATGTCCATTTTCTTTTAATTCTTTTAAATATTTTTCTTTATCTTGTGGTAGACAATTTGCAATTACATTATCAATATCAAGTGTATTAGCAATTATTTTTGCAGTTATTTCATTATCTCCAGATAACATAATAATTTGTTTATTCATTTTTTTAAGTTTATTTAAAGTATTTTTTACATTATCCCTAATAATATCTTTAACTCCAATAAGAGCAATAATTCTCTTGTTTTCTATAACATAAACAATACTATTACCATCTTTTGATAATTCTATTTCTTCATTTTTATACATATTAGATATATGTAATTTAGTTAATAGTTTATTATTACCTACATATATATTGTTGTTATCATATACACAAGATAGACCTATTCCAGATAAATTAGTAAATTTATCAATTTTAATTTTATCATCATAATATTCTTTAAAAGCATTAGCTATTGGATGATTAGAATTATTTTCTATACTAGCAACAATTTTTAATAGATCTTTATCTTTATAATCTGAAAAATTATTAATTTTTGCTATCCTTAAATTACCATAGGTAAGTGTACCTGTTTTATCAAAAACAATTGTATCTACTTTATGAGCATTCTCTAATGTCTCACTTGTTTTTACTAAAATACCTTCTTTTGCTGATTTTCCTTCACTTACTACTACAGCAAGTGGTGTTGCAAGACCTAAAGCACATGGACAAGCTACAACTAAAACTGTAACAAATGAAATAATTGCTTCATTAACTTTAAATCCAAATATTAAATAACCAATTAATGTAAGTACTGCAATCATCATGATACTTGGGACAAAAATTCCACTTACTTTATCAGCTAATCTTTGAATTGGTGCTTTTGTATTTGAAGCTTCAACAACTAATCTTACTATCTCAGATATAGTTGAATCTGGACCGATACGTTCTGCTTTATATTCAATATATCCATCTATATTAATTGATCCTGCTATTACTTTATCTTTTATACTTTTTTTACTTACTTTAGACTCACCAGTAATAAATGCTTCATCTAGATGTGTTTCTCCACTTACAATAACACCATCAACTGCAATTTTCATACCTGGTTTACAAATAAGTATATCTCCTTTTTTAACTTCATCTATTGTTATTTCTTTTTCTCCATTTTTTGTTTTAATTAAAGCACTCTTAGGAGTTATTTGAACCAATTCTTTAATTGCTTCTTTTGTTTTTTCCTTCGACTTTTTATCAATATATCTACCTAATTTAATGAAATAAATAATAGTTGCAGCAGATTCAAAGTAAAGATTTTCTACAAGCATATTATTCCCTTTAATTATTAAAATTAAATTTACTATACTATAAATTAAACTAGATAATACACCTATTGTTACAAGAGAGTCCATATTAGGACTTTTATGTAATAATTTTGATATGCCACTTTTTAAAATATCAAACCCAAATATAATATATGGAATTACAAGTATTAAAAGTGCTATACCATAATTTATTGGATGATCTAACATATGTAAGAAAGGTATTACTGGTAATCCAATCATATGTCCCATAGAAACATACATTAGAAATATTGTTAAAAATGCATAGATAATTAAATAAGTTTTACTATTATCTTTTTTAGTCTCTTCTTTTTCATTATAGACACCTAAACTTTTATATCCAGATTCACTAATAAATCTATCTAAATCAGATAATGTTACTTTTTCTTCATCATATTCTATTAAAGCTTGTGCCATAACAAGATTAACAGTAGCACTAACTCCATCTTGTTTATTTAAGTATTTTTCAACTCTATTTTGACATGCACTACAACTCATTCCATCTACTTTTAGAATTACTTTTCTCATTATATTGCCTCCTTAAAGTATTTTTCATTATCTATTACTTTAATGTTGTTCTTAATCATTTCCATCCAACATGTATAAGTATATGTTCCTGTTTTAGTTGGTTTAAATTCTATTATATTATCCCCAATAATTCTCACATTTCGTCATTTTTATCATCACCAAAATATTATACCACCCTCTAAGGGTGGTAGTGTATACTTTCATAGAAAAACTCGTATCTTCATTTTAATATGAATTTACGAGTTAATTTTTATAATTTTAATGAACTTAGAATTTCATATGCATGAGTTTTATTATTTTCTTCAGAGTCTATAGTAATCTCATAACAGTTTCCATATTTATAACTTTGATCTTTAATTAAATATATATCTTCTAATCTATTATAATAATATTTATTATTTCCTAATAATATTTCTTCATTATTACGATATTTTTCTAAATATTTATCTAAATCTATCTCTTTTATTTCCATAATAGTATCTAAATAAGTAATAACAATTCTTTTATTCAAATATTCTAATTTAATATCTTTATACTCTTTATCAAATTTTATATTCAATTTATCTATATTATCCATCTTTATATTATTTAATGTTGTATCTGCATTAAAAGTATTTACATTAAATGTATATTTATAAACTGGTACATCTATAACTTCATTTATTTCATTAAAGAATTTTTTATTATATAAATCAGATTCATCATATTTCTTATTTGTTATAGTTTTAATACTTCCATGATATAATTCTATATTTTTTCCTGAATCTGCATATATAATATTTTCATTTGTATCTACATATAAATAATAAATATATAAAGCTGCTTCATTTCCATCATATTGGCATCCTTTAATACCAGTATATATCATATAATCATTTTCTTTGTTATCACTATTATTTGTACAAGTATATCCATTATCATAAGTACATGTAATATATGGATCTACATAGATAGTTGGATATGTCTCAGGACTAGTTCCATATAGTTTTTTATAATAACTATCTATATCATTTTTATTTATTAATTTATCATATTCAATATGATTCTTTAACGCTATTACCATTTTAGTATTATCATCAAGTTTATTGAATTCTAAATCTTTGTTATATAAGAAATTCTCTTCATATTGGAAATAGAAATCATTTGGTAAATTCTTATATGTTTCTATCATATTATTATTAATAGTTGTATAGGAAACACTCATACTATATATAATAAATACAACTAATAAACATCCCATAGTATAAGAAAAGTTTCTAAATGAATAGTTTTTATTATTTTTTTCTATTTCTATGTTATTTCTACAAGCAATAACTTCTTTAATTTTTCTTTTTCTTAATAAATATATTGCTAATAATATATAAACAATTACTGGATATAAATTTATGATTGAATAATTAGAAATAGTATCAACTAAATCTACATTTGTATCTTTAAATAAACTAGTTGAAGTTGCAGCTATATCCCATAATCCATGTAATAAAGCAACATACCAAACAGAATTAGTTCTTAAATAAATTGCAGCTAAATAAATTCCAATTCCTGATGCCGCTATAACTTGAATTAATACTCCATTAAACTCAGCTCCTGTTGTTAAATTAAGGAAATGAGCACAACCAAATATTAGACTAGAAATAATTATAGATAGCCAAATACCTCTTTTATTATTACCATATTTATCAAGCATAATATTAAGTACTAATCCTCTAACCAAAACATCTTCAAAAATACCAACTAGTAAATACCCTAGAATAAAACAAATAATCTCAATAGCGTCATTAAATTCATACATTTTATAATTCATAAAGAATTGACTTACAAATACAATTGCTAAAATTGAAAAGAATGGAATAGATACCATAAATGCTTCTTTGAACGGAACCATTTTGCTCTTTAACATATTTGTCTTTCTACCTAATTTAATTAATATAAATAAGAATATGCATGCTAGTAATTCAACTATCATATGAGGTCCATTCTCCAGCTCCCAAACAGCCCCTACAAGCGATGAATAATTAAGAAATGATATTCCAACTATACCAAATACAATTGCATAGAAAATCGTATGTTTCTTTATAATTATAGATATATTTTGTTCTTCTTTAGATTTAATTAAACTTATGATTAATCCTATAAAAGAAAATATATATATTGAAAACGATTGATAAATAAAACTATATAAAGAAAAAGGAAGAGATAAAGCATATAGATTCTTTTTTCTTTTTACAAATAACATAATTATTAATCCAATAAATATAGATATAAAAGTATCTATATTATCAAATAGTCCATTAAAGTACTTTATACCTGTAATTATATATATTAATAATACAAGTATAATTAAAATATTTTTCTTAAGTTTAATCTTCATATTAATCACCTAATTATATAATAACATCTAAGTAATATTTTTTCTTTAAAAAAAGAGAATTAAATTAATTCTCTTTACATATTTATTTCATTTCTTATTTCATCAAATATTTCACTAATAAATTCAGTAGTATGTCCTCCACCTTGAGCAAATGTAGGAGATCCTCCTCCATTACCTGAAGATCTTACTGATGCTTTTTTAACCATCATACCTGCATTTATATCTGAATTAGAACGAGATACAAAATTAACATTATCTTTATTTTTATTAGCTACCATAATAAATGAATTATCTAATTTATTAGCAAGTCCATCACATATTGCTTTTAAAGAATCAACATCTAATTCTTCTGTTTCAAGAAGTAAAACTTTGACTCCATTGATTTCTTCTACTCTATCTAAATATTCATCTAGATTACTTGTTAATTTAGATGCTTTAATCTCATTATATTTCTTTTCTAAATTCTTAACTTCAGTTTGAATATAATCTAATTGATTACGATTATAAATAATAGCATTATATGAATCTAATGGTACTTGATCTAATACTATATCAAATTCTATATTTTCACCTAAATCTTGAGCATTTTTAAGTATTTCTTTAGCTTTATTTAATTGTTTACCTATTTCAACAACATATACTTTAATTGCGTCTTTTATAGCGTTTTCAATGTCATCTCCAGTAACTCCCTCAATACGATATAAATTGCTTCCTTTAGATTCAAGATTAATTATTGCAATTTTTTTAATCTCTTTAGTATTTTTAACATGAGTACCACCACATAATTCAATTGAATCACCAATTGTTACTACTCTTACTACATCTTTATATTTTTCTGTAAATAATGCCATAGCTCCTAGTTTTTTAGCCTCTTCAATTGGCATTTCTTTAATATCAGTTTCAATTTGATCTTTTACATATTGATTTGCTATTTGTTCTACTTCTAATATTTCATTTTCAGTAATTTTACCAGTATAAGTAAAATCAAATCTAAATCTATTATCATCTACATAAGATCCTGCTTGATGTACATTACTAGACAAAACTTTTTGAAGTCCTTTTTGAATAATATGTGTACTACTATGATTACATGCAGTTTCTCTTCTTTCTTTTTCTATAATTTTCATATCTACGTGATCAAGAACTTTAATAGATCCTTCTACTATTTCAACTTTATGCAAATGTTGTCCATTAGGTGCTTTTTCAACACTAAGGACTTTAGCTTTAAATTTATCATTTTTCATAGCTCCACGATCACTAACTTGACCACCACTAGTTGCATAGAAACAAGTCTTATCAAGAATTATATAACCATTATCAGTAAGTTCATCTACAAACTTTCCGTCTTTGAATAAACCAATTACTGTTCCATTAAGTTCATATGTATCATATAAGAATTCACTATCTTTTTTAAAATTTAATAATTCTTCATTTTGTTTATTCATATAAGTATCTTGATGATAACTATCTTTAGATAATTTCTTTTGTTCTTCCATATACTTATCAAATTCTTCACGAGAAGTTTTAAAACCAGCTTCTTCTAGATATTCAATAGTTAATTCATATGGGAATCCATAAGTATCATATAATTTAAATACATCATATCCACTTATTGTTTTATCTTGAGATTCATTCATTAATTCAACTAATCTTCTTTCACCAGCTTCTAACGTACTATGGAATAACTTTTCTTCGTTAAGTACTAGTGTTTTTACATTTCCCTTAGCATCAACTAATTCTGGATAACTATCTTTCATTATTTCTACTACTGTATCAACTAATTTATATAAGAATACATCAGTAATTCCAATCTTTTTACCAAATCTAACACTTCTTCTTAATAGACGTCTAAGTACATATCCTCTTCCATTATTTTCAAAAATAGCTCCATCAGCTAAAGCCATAGTTATTGCTCTTATATGATCAGCTATAACTTTATAAGCCGCACTTCCATCATCTTCATGCCCTGCAATTTCACCAATTCTTTCAATAAGAGGTTTAAATAAATCTGTATCATATATACTATCTTTATTTTGGAATACTAAACACCATCTTTCAAGACCAGCTCCAGTATCTATATTTTTATGAGGAAGTTCTGGATAATCTTTTCTTTCTAAACCTTTAGTTGATGAAAATTGAGAGAAAACATTATTCCAAATTTCAACATATCTATATTGATCTATATCATTTTTAAATTTAACTAAAGCATCTCCATCCGGATCATATTTATCTCCTCTATCATAGAATATTTCAGAATCAGGTCCACAAGGTCCTACTCCAATTTCCCAGAAATTTTCTTTTAATGGCACTATATGATCAGGAATAAATCCAAGTTCAATCCATCTATCTTTTGCTTCTTTATCATCTGGATATACCGTTACATATAATTTTTCTTTAGGTATACCACACCAGTCTTCACTAGTTAAGAATTCAAATGCAAAAGCTAATGCTTCTTTTTTAAAATAATCTCCGATTGAGAAATTACCCATCATCTCAAAAAAAGTTAAATGAGTAGCATCTCCAACATTATCTACATCATTAGTTCTAATACATTTTTGTATAGTTGCAATTCTTTTATTTTCTGGAACTACACTTCCATCAAAATATTTTTTAAGTGGAGTAACACCAGCATTTGTAAATAGTAAACTATCATCGTCATATGGTATTAATGAAGCACTATCTAGTACCATATGTCCATTAGTTGTAAAATATTTAATCCATAAATTTCTTATTTCAGTACTTGTCATTTCTTTCATTATTCAATTCCTACTTTCTTATTAAATAAATCTCTAATAGTATTTAATACTTCCTCTATATTCATATTTGTAGTATCAACTTCTATTGCATCATCTGCTTTTTTTAGTGGTCCTATTTCTCTATGAGTATCTCTATAATCTCTTTCTTCTAAATCCTTTAGTACTTCTTCTAATGTAATCATAGTACCTTTTTCTTGTAATTCTAACATTCTTCTTTTAGCTCTTTCAGAAGATGATGCAGTTAAATATATTTTTAAAGTTGCATTTGGTAAAACTACTGTTCCAATATCTCTTCCATCCATGATTACATTTGATTTACTAGCTAATTCTTGTTGAAGATTAACTAACTTTTTTCTAACTGGTTCATGAACAGACACTTTTGACGCGGCTTGAGATACTTTATTTTCTCTTATAGCTTCACTAACGTCTCTATTATTTAAATATATATGTTGTACACCATCTATATATTTAATATCTATTTCTATATTTTTTAAAATAGGTTCAATTACTTCTTTATTATCGATATCTATATCATTTTCTATACAATATAAAGCAATAGATCTATACATAGCTCCAGTATCTATATAGATAAAATTAAGACTACTTGCTAATTTTTTAGCGATAGTACTTTTCCCAGTTGCACTAGGTCCATCAATTGCAATTTGATAATTATCTTTCATAAATCCTCCCTAAAAGACAAAAGATCCAAGTAATAGGAGTGTTAAAACACGGTACCATCCTACTTGGATCTTAATTTCAATAACGGTTCTACCGAGATGCTCCAAAGTAGCTTTCTAAATACTATCTTATCTCTTTTCCACCAGCAGAGACTCTCTATAAAGAATCATATATATACTCTTCTTCTTCAACACATCTAAAATTCTGAATTGTCAGTTTCTGTTACTAATTCCAAATCTTCTTCATGATATACATTAACATCTTCATCTATTTCATCAGTATTAAATAATGAATATTTTTCAATAAAGAAGTTAGTAATTATTTTTAAACATGAAATGATTGGTGTTGCAAACAACATACCAAGTATACCAAAGAAATGTCCAAATAACAATAATCCAATAATAATTGTTACAGGATGTAATTTCATAGTCTTACTCATAATAGTAGGAGTTAACAAATAACTTTCTAATCCTTGACATATAAATACGGAAATAAGTACTCCTATTCCTACTTGAGGTGAAATAGTAAATGCAACAACAACTGAAGGAATTCCTCCTAAATAAGGCCCTAAATAAGGAATAATATTTGTTATTGCACAGAACAATCCAAATACTAAAGGAGCCCTCATACCAGCTATAGACATTCCTATACTTTGGAATATAAATAATATTAATACAACAATAAGTGTTCCATATACATAATTTCTTAAACTACGATTTAATTCATTAGATAATTTTGACATATCTCTACGATATTTTCTAGGAACTATATTAGCTAAATGACTTTTAACATTATCAAAATCTACTAACATATAAAATCCAATAATAAGTCCTACTATAATATTAAGTCCTCCATTAAAAATAGTTTGTGTAACATTAATTATTGTCTTAGGTATATCTACTGTAAATGATATAGTTAAATTTCTTAATGATTCATATATATTTTCTCTTACAGATACATAATCTAAATTATAACTAATAGATAATTTACTTAATAATTCATTGAACCATCTAGATAAATTACTAATAGTATCTGGTGCATCCATTATAATCTCTTTTATTTGATTAGTTAAAGATGGAATTAAGAAACTACCAGAAATAATTAATGCACATAATAAAACTACATATATAAGCAATACTCCGAGTAGTCTTTTAACACCTTTCTCTTGGAGATAAGTAACAATTGGATCAAATAACCAAGCTATAATTATTCCTATAAAGAAGGCAGTAAGTACGCTTAATATTTCTCCAATAAAACCAAATATATGAGTTTGTTTAGCTACATGAATAGCCATAACTAAAAATGCAAGAATACAAACTACATAAATAAACTTCATAAATTTATTACTAAGACTGATTAATTCATTTAATCTTTGATAATTAATTTCTTTTTTATCCTTATCATTCCTTTTATTCATAGTATCACTCCTATTATAAGTTTATCATAACTATTTTTTTTAGTTAAGATATTTTTAACAAATCTTTAATTGTTGTACGTCTTATATCATAACTATTATTTAGAGATGCAGTAACAAGTGAATTATAATCCCCTATTATATAAAGACGTTCTTTAGCTCTAGTTACACCAGTATAATACAGTTTTCTATATAACATCTTCTTATATTCTGGACTAACGGGTATAACAACTGTTTTGAATTCACTTCCTTGACTCTTATGAATACTTATAGCGTAACCATGTTTAAAATTAATAAAATTAGCTGGAGTAAATTTAACTATATTTCCATAGAAATCAATATATATATCCTTTTTATCTATTTTAGATATTATTCCAATATCTCCATTATATATATTTTCATCAGGCATATTAGTAAGTTCTAATACTTTATCATTTTCTCTATAGATAACATCTCCTACTTTAATTTCATTCTTTTTAGGATCTTTTGGATTAAATATATCTTGAGCTATTTTATTAATATTATCTATACCATTAATTGTTTTATACATTGGTACAAGTATTTGAAAATCTTTATAATCTGAATCTTTATATTCTATACATATATCTTTAATTGAATCAATTAATTTAGATGAAGGAACTTCTATTAATTTTAAATAATCATCTTCAAATAAGTTTTTATCAATATTACCTTCATTTAAATCATAAGCTAATGTAACTATATTAGATCCTTTTGCTTGTCGATATAAGTTCTTAAGAATTACTTTCTCTACTTTATCAGATTCAATTAAATCTTTAAGAACTTGTCCAGGTCCAACACTAGGTAATTGATTATAATCACCTACCATAATTATTCTAACATCTTTTTTAAGTCCTCTTAAAAGTGATGCAAATAAGTTTACATCTACCATACTTGCTTCATCAATTATAACAAATTCTACATCACTTTTATTATGTTCATTAACTTGGAATTTATCTAAATCTTTATTCCATTTTAAAAACCTATGAATAGTTGATGCTGGAAGATATGTAGTCTCAGTTAGTCTTTTAGCTGCTCTACCAGTAGGTGCTAGAATTTGTACTTTTTCCATCATTTCTTTATAAGATAATTTATTAATACTTCTATATAAATCAAGTATTGCTCTTACAATTGTTGTTTTACCTGTTCCTGGTCCACCAGTAATAATAAAGAAATGCTTTGTTAAAGATAGTTTAATAGCTTGTTTTTGTTCTTCATTATATTTAATTCTTTCTATTTCTTCATAATTATCCAAATATGTTTCTAACTTTGATAATTTTAAATCTTTTTTACTAATTAAATATTTTACTGTATTAGATATTAATACTTCATCTTCATACATATATCTTAAATAATAATTATTTTCTTTATTAATTAATTCTAAATCTAATTTCAAATTCTTTATTGCTTCATTGAACTTTTCCATATCTATTCTATTATTTAAAGCTCTAATTAAATAACTATAGATTTCTTCTAAATATAAATAACTATGACCAAGATTAAAATATATTTCATTCATTACATATATTATTCCAGCTTCTATTCTTCTTGTATCATCATATTCTATTGTATTTAAAGCAATACTATCTATCTTTTTAAATGAAATTTCTTTAATATCTATAAATAATCTATAAATATTATCTTCAATAACTTCTAATGTTCTATTTTTATATTTAGAATAAATTATCATACTATCCTTAGTATTAAAACCAAGTTCTTGTAATTTTAAAATAATTTTATAACTTGATTGATATTCTTCTAAAGTATCATGTAATAACTTAGCTTGTTTTTTTGTAATACTTGGAATACTTTCTAATTTTTCAGGATTTTTCATTATTATATCTAATGTATTTTTTCCAAGAGCATTTACTATTTTTTTAGCTTTAGCCTCACCTATTCCTTTAAATAAATCACTTGATAAAAAATCAACTATAGCGTCTTTTTCTTCTGGCATAACTCTTTCATATTTATCGACACTAAATTGTTCTCCATACTTTTTATGATTAACGAAACTACCATAAAATATATATGTATCACTGTCATTTATTTCATGAAAATATCCAGTAAAAATTACTGTTTTATTAATATAATCACTATTAATTTTATCAGCGTCTTTCACTTTAAATAGACCTACAAGGTAACCATTATCGCCAATAAATAAACTTTTTTTGTATTCACCTTTAATATAAGTATTCATGATTACCTCCTTATAATATTATAACCAAACATTTAAATTATATCATATTAATAAGTTAAAAATTCTTTATTTTTAAAGATTTTGTGATAAAATATACCTAGTGGGGTGGCCTATGATAAAAGATAAAGATATATTAGATGAAAAAAATAAATTATTACATCAAAAATCTAAAGAAGTAGAATTTCCAATGAGTGAAAAAGACTTAAAATTAATCGATGAAATGATTGATCATTTAACTAAAAGCCAAATACCAGAAGAAGCAGAAAAATATAATTTAAGACCTGGAATGGGACTTTCTGCAGTACAACTTGGAGTTCTTAAAAGATATTTTGTTGTAGTATATGAATACGAAGAAGGTAAATTTGATAATTATATTCTTATAAATCCTAAAATAGTATCTGAATCAAAAGAAATGATTTATGTTGAAGAAGGAGAAGGATGTCTTAGTGTAAATAGACCTGTTCCTGGAATAGTCCCAAGACATGCTAGAATAACAATGCAAGCATATGATACCGAAGGTAATTTACAAGAATATAGAGTAAGAGAAGATTTAGCAATATGTTTCCAACATGAACTAGATCATTTAAATGGAATATTATTTGTAGATAAAATAGACCCTAATAATCCATTTAAAGGAAAAGATAAATATAGAGCAATATAAAAGATGATTCTATTTTGAATCATCTTTTTCTTTTTCATTATCCTCTACTTTCGGTAGATTATCTACTAGTACAAGAGTTATTTCTTTTTGATCAGTAATAACAGTATCCTTAGCAATAGATTGTTCTTTTACATATCCATTACCTGTATATTTAACTTTTATATCTAAAAGATTTAATAAAGTCTTAGCATCTCCTAAACTATATCCTTTTAAATCTGGCATTTTAATTTCACCATTAGTAATTAAGAATATTTTATCTTTAGTAGTAACTTCACTATCTTTATTAGGATATTGTTTAATAATTTTATCTCCTTCACCTACTAATATTACTTTATATCCTTGACTAGTTAAATCTTTATAAATAGTATCAGTATTTTTACTTATATAACTAGATAATTTAATACTTTTATCTTTTTTACTAATTACATTAGTAGTTTTATTTCCATATATTTCATAATAACTACTTATATTTTTAACTATTTCTTTAATAACACTAGACATTGGTTTTACTCTACCACCAGAACCATCATTTGGCTTTTTAGCAGCTACATAGAATATTATTTGAGGATCATTCTTAGGCCACATACCAATAATTCCTTTAATAACTTCTCCTGTATCGTATCCAGACTTTGAAGATACTTGAGCTGAACCTGTCTTAATAATTAAATCATATCCCTTCATATAATAAGGATAACCAGTACAAGTATTAACATTACCTGATATAACACCTTCCATTAGATCTCTCATTTTATCAGTAGTATTCTTAGAAGCTACTCTATATAATTCAGTTCTAGTATTCTTTGTGGTAACTGTACCAGATGCATCTACTATTCTATCTACAATATATGGTTGAAGTAACATACCATCATTAGAAATAGAAGTTAATGCTTTGATATTTTGAATTGGAGTTGTTGTAATACCTTGTCCAAATCCTGCATTATAATATTCTGTTTCATATTTAAATCCAATATCTCCATTAACTTCATTAGGTAAAGTTATATTGGTAGTTGTACCAAAACCTAATTTACTAAAATATTGTCTTAAAATAGTCTTATTAATATTTTTTCTTAATAATGAAATAATTCCTGTATTAGAACTTAAAGCATAACCTCTATCATATGAAATGTTTCCCCATCCAGTTCTTTTCCAGTCACCAATTTCAGTTCCATCTTCAGTTTTATATATACCTGATTTGTATTTTGCACTTCCATTATATTTACTATTTTCCATAACTGCCATATAAGTCCAAGTCTTCATCGTACTTCCAGGTTCAAAAGCAACAGCAACATTATAATCTAAGTAGTTTTTAATATCATTTCTATTATTTAGGTTAAATGAAGGATTAGTAATAGATCCAAGTATTGCTCCACTTTTAGCGTCAGCTACCATAATGGTATACCATTCCCATTTATATTTCTTCTTTTGTGCATTTTGAAGTGCTTCTTCTAAGAACATTTCTACATTAACATCTACACTTAAATAAATATCACTACCATTTACAGCACTAACAGTTATTTCATTAGTTCCAGGTATTTTATATCCATTACGATCTCTTTGATAGAAAGAATATCCTTCTTTACCATTTAAAATATCATCATAATATTTTTCTATTCCCATTTGACCCACTAATTTATTAATCTTATTACCATGTTCATCTTCTACTTGTTTTTCTACTGCATAACCTATTGTATATGACATAAAATTACCATATGGATAATATCTTTTTTTAGTTTCTATAAAATCTATTCCAGGTAAGTTTAAATCTTTAATTTTATCTTTTTCTATTTCAGATAAACCTTTTCCTTTAGTTCCAAATTCTGTTTGATAAACATTGTCTTTATTTAAATATTTTAAAATATCTTCTTTAGATAAATCTATAACTTTAGATAATTCAGATGCAGTATATTCTTTATCTATTACATGTTGTGGATTTTTTATATTAGTAGTTCTAGATTGATCTAAATAAGCTATTAATGTATATGAATAAACAGTTTCAGCTAAGACATTACCATTAACATCATATATAGTTCCACGTTCAGCAGGTAAAATTTTACGAGTACTATTACGAGAACTAGCAAATGCTTGAATATCAATTCCATCAACGTCTTTTGATAAAGCTAAGTATGAAACTCTTGCTATTATGAAAATGAAAAGAAGAAGTCCAATAAGAATTACATACCATGGTAGTCTGACGGTATTTTTTTCTATATCTTTCTTCTTCTTTTTCATCGTAAATCACTTTCCTTAATTTGCTTTATCAACTAGTCTTATATTATTATCATTATAACTTAATCCTTGTGATTCTGCAACTTCCTTTATCTTGTCAAGTGATGCTAGCTCACTAATTTTCATCGATAAACTTTCATTTCTCTTCTCTTCACTTCCAACCTCTGTTTTAAGTCTTTCTACATCGTAGTTGATCTTTGACAAAGTTGCTTGTGAAAATACTATAGCAAGTGGAGATAATACAATCAAAAATAATGTTAATCCATATAAAAGTTTTTCAAATTTCGTAATCTTTAATACTTTTTTAACTTTTCTCTTTTTCATATAATTCTCCTTTACTTGATTCTCTCAATTATTCTTAATTTACTACTTCTAGCTCGAGGATTTAGGTTAATTTCATCTTCACTTGGAACAATAACTTTATTATTAACAAGTTTAAATGAAGGTTTATATTCTTCAGGTATTTCAGGCAATCCTTTAACTTTAGGATCTATTTCACTAACTTCTCTAAAGATATTTTTTACTATTCTATCTTCAAGAGAATGGAAAGTGATTACTGAAATTCTTCCACCTATATTGAGTAGTTGTAAACTATCTTTCAATGCTTGTTCTAAAACATTTAATTCATCATTTACTTCTATTCTTATAGCTTGAAAAACCTTTCTAGCAGGATGTTTTTCCTTTCTTGCTTTCATAGGTACCGAAGATTTAATAATTTCAGCTAGTTCTAAGGTAGTATCAATTGATTTAGCTTCTCGACTTTTAACTATGTTTCTAGCTATGCTACGGGCATATTTTTCTTCACCGTATTTAAAAAATATTTTTGTTAATTCTTCCTCTGTGTAGTTATTTACTACATAGTGAGCTGTAAGTTTTTGTTCTTGATTCATTCTCATATCAAGATACGCATCATGATGAAAACTAAAACCTCTTTCATCTTCATCTAATTGGGGTGATGAAACACCTAAATCAAATAGTATTCCATCAACTTTTTCAATTCCCCTTTTGTTTAATTCTTCTTTAATATTTACAAAATTACTGTTGATGATATCAAAATTATTACTAATCTCACCAAGTCTTTTTTTGCTAGAATTAATTGCTTCATTATCTTGATCGAAGGCGAATAAGTGTCCATCCCTTTTTATTCTTTTTAATATTTCACTAGAATGACCTCCATAACCCAAAGTACAATCGACATAAATTCCATTATCTTTGATATTTAATCCTTCTAATGATTCCCTTAAGAGTACACTAACATGCATTGTTAATCACCATTGTCCCAGTTTGAATCAAACAAATTTTCACAGATATCTGACATCTCATCTTTGTTACTAGAATAAAAATCATTCCATTTATCTAGTGACCAGATTTCAAGACGATCTCCTACCCCGACAATAATACACTCTTTTTTTAAATCGGCATATTGAATAAGAGTTTGAGCAAGATTTATACGTCCTTGTTTGTCAAATTCTGTTGCAGTAGCTCCTGATAAGAAAAATCGCATGAAGCTACGGGCGTCTTTTTTAGTAAAAGGTAGTTTCTCAAGTTTTTTCATTATTTTATCCCATTCTACTTTCGTATAAAGGAATAAACAACTTTCTAATCCTCGAGTAACAATGACTTCATTACCTAACTCTTCGCGAAACTTAGCTGGTAATGTGAGTCTACCTTTTTCGTCGATGTTATGATGATATTCACCTATCAACATATTAATCACCACTTTTCCCCACTTTTTGCCACTGCTACTATTATAATACTATTAGATAAAAAAGCAATCAATATTTTTAATTATTTTTATATGTAAACTATGTAAAATAAAAAAGAATGATCTCTCATTCTTTTTAAATAACTATTTTAATGTTAATGAATCACTAGGATCATATAAACCATATATCGCACCAATCTATTCTAACTTAATTATATAAAAAAATAGACCTAAGTCTATTTTTTCTCATTGATAACATTATTTATATGATCTATGAACTCAGATATAGGTAATGTTTCAGTCTCTTTCTCTTTATATAATCTATAACTTATAGTTCTATCTTCTTTTTCTTTATCACCCAAAATTAAAATATATGGAATTTTATTTATTTGTGCTTCTCTTAATCTATATCCTAGTTTTTCTTCTCTATTATCTAATTCTACTCTAATACCATTTTCTTTTAATAAATCAGTTATTTCTTTAGCGTACTCACCTTGATATTCAGAATTAACTGGAATTACTTTTACTTGTACAGGACTTAACCATAATGGTAATGCTCCTTTTGTTTCTTCTAGGTAATATGCAATAAATCTATCAATTGATCCAAAAACTGCTCTATGTAGTACAACTGGAGTCTTTTTAGATCCATCTTGATCTACATATGTTAAATCAAATTTTTGTGGTAAGCAAAAGTCTAATTGACAAGTAGATAAAGTATATTCGTTTCCAACTGCAGGTTTAACTTGTACATCAAGTTTTGGTCCATAGAATGCAGCTTCTCCTGTTTTTTCTACATAATCTATTCCAATATCATTTAAAACTTGTCTAAGCATAGATTCAGCTTTATCCCACATTTCATCATCTTGATAATATTTAACTTTATCATCTGGATCTCTTAAAGATAATTCAAATCTAAAATCTTTAATATTAAGTTCTTTATATACTTCAAGAATTAAATCAACTACTCCTTTAAATTCACTTTCAATTTGATCAGGAGTACAGAATATATGAGAATCATTTTGACAGAAAGTTCTAACTCTTTCTACTCCTTTTAATGAACCACTAGTTTCATATCTACAATCTCTAGCAATTTCGGCAATTCTTATAGGTAATTCACGATATGAATGTAAATCATTTCCATAAATAACCATATGATGAGGACAGTTCATAGGACGAAGAACAAATTCTTCATCTTCAACTTTCATTATAGGAAACATTGCATCTTTATAATGATCTAAATGACCTGATGTTTTATAAAGTTCTACATTACCTAAAGGTGGAGTTTGAACATGTAAATATCCTCTTTTTATTTCTTTATCTCTAATATAATTTTCTAAAGTATTCCATAATGTAAATCCATTAGGTAAGTACATAGGAAGACCTTTTCCTACTAAATCATTTATTAAAAATATTTTTAAATCCTTACCTATCTTACGATGATCTCTTTCTTTAGCTTCTTCTAGTTCCTTTATATAATCATTTAAATCTTCTTCAGTCTCAAAACATACTCCATATATTCTTTGAAGCATTTTATTGTTAGCGTCACCTTTCCAGTAAGCACCACTAACTTTAGTTAATTTAAAATACTTTAATAGTTTAGTATTTTCAACATGTGGTCCACGACATAAATCAGTAAAATCTCCTTGACTATAACAACTAATAGTTGTTTCGTCTTCATCCATTCTACTAATTAAATCTATTTTATATGGATCATCTTTAAACATTTCTAATGCTTCTTCTTTAGAAAGTTCCCTTCTAATAATATTCTTAGCACTTTTACTACATTTTTTCATTTCTTTTTCAATTGCTGGTAAATCTTCTTCTTTAATAACATTATCTCCTAAATCAATGTCATAATAGAATCCATCTTCAATTACAGGTCCTACCCAAAACTTAGCTTCAGGATATAGATGTTTAACAGCTTGAGCAAGTAAATGAGCACAAGAATGATTTAAAACATTAAGTTTTTCATTTTCTTTTATATTTTCCATAATAATCTCCTTTCAATAAAAAAACTCCTAGTTATCTAGGAGTGTCTAAACACGGTACCATCCTTATTGGTTCTTAATTAATTAACGGCATTACCGGGAATCCCATTACGGTCCAACTCCGAGAATAGTAATTTAATAAAGACTATATCTTTTCTCACCTAACAAGACTCTCTTTGATAGTTACTTTAATAAATCTCGTTTCTCATCAACGTTTTTATATTTATATAATACCACATTTTTTAATTTTTACAATTGTTTTTTATTCTTGTTCATTTCTTGGAATAGAACTTACTCTTCTCGAGAAGTGTTCTAATGCCTTAACTTTTTGATTCATATATCTACATCTTTCACCATATTCATGTAGTTTAGAATCTCTAAATGAACAATCTTTAATTCCATCGAAATAGAATAAATTAATAGCTTCCATATTAAGACAACTAACAAACTCTATTAATGGAGATGTTACCCTTGCATAATTTATTTCACCTAATCCTAAATGCGTTTGTTCAGGATTAACAGTATAAAAACTTCCAGAATTATCATTTAATATTGAATGGTATAGACTCCTTTCTTCTTTTTGATTTAAATTAGCAAGTGATACTTTTTGTTTAATTTTATCTTTAAATCTTTTCTCACTAACATTAGCAGTATATACAAATGGTGCATCAATACTTTTCATATACCTAGCAATAACTGTACCTAAAGAAATCATACAACGAGCATTAATACTAGATCCTAAGGTTCCATCACATGTTTCCCCAAGAGATGTCATTACTCTATCAGATGTATCTTCTCTATTAGTTAAAGCATTATAAATATCAATCAATGTACTTACTGTTTGTACATGTTTTGGTTGATCTCCTAAATCTATTTCATCTATATCTGAATATCTAATATTTCTAGATACATTTATAACTCTTTTCTTTATAGTAAAATGATCAAATATAATAGTTCCCTCTGGTGTTATTTCTAAATAATAACTAAAAGCAAGTCTATCTTTTCCCTCATCTAATGATGCAAATTCATATAATTCTTCTGGAAATGTATGTAATGGAGCTATACCTCTTGCATAAGCAGAGGTAGTTCTTTCATATGCAAGATCAAATAATTCTCTACAATTACCAATATATGCCAAAGGATCAGCAATATGAATACCAAGTAAATAATTACCATTACTTAATCTTTTAGTAGAAAGGCCATCATCTAACACTCTTGCTCCACTAGTATCTATACTTATAATGTATTCATCACTATGTTCTCTTTTTTCAAACTCTTCATAAGAACTGCTAAAGTCATATTTTTGAGTTCCTACAATAATCGTAGGTACTTCAGTTTTAGTTTCAGTATATGCTTCATCTAAATCACTTTCTAAATCTTCTTTATTTAATATAGATACCATTTTGTCTAACCAATGAACCATATACTTTACATCTTCTTCATTAGTATAATTCTTTTCTTCAATAAATCTATTTATCATTAAAAGACAATGTTCTTCTATCTCTTCATTATATACAAATTGAGAATCAGCTGATAAAAGTTTTGAAACTAAATCACTTAAATATAAAACATCATTATTATACTTAATACATTTAGAACTAGTTGAATTAATATAACTATCTATACTTTCTAAAAACTTATCAATTACATGATAAATAATTGGTTCTCCTTCAGGACTATAAACATTTACTAAATCATAATTATCATTAATTACAGAGTTAATAAAAGAATTATTTTTAACATCAAAAAATAAAATATATAATAGTTGCCATTCACTTCTGACTACTTTATGTAATGGTTTTTTAGGCTTTAAACCTGTTTCCATAAACTTATTTTGAATATTTATAAGTTCTATATAATTTGGATTATCCGTCTTTATAAAAGTAGGTCTAGATTCAATATAATGATCTACTATAGATATATATGGAGCTATAGCTTTATCAATTTTAGCTTTGTCTTTATTACTACTCTTGTCTCTAAGTTCAATTATAGTAGAAAATAGATTACTAAGTCCTATAAAATAACCATTGTAATCAAACTTTTTCAATGCTGTTTTAAAAACCCTAATCAACTCTGTTGTTTGTTTACTAGGTCTAATTGTTGTCAATATTCTCTCTATTTCCTCTATATAATCCATATGCTAACTCCTTATGTTCTTACTTATTAATGCTACAGGGTCAGCCAATTTTTTTATTCTTTCCATAATTCTTCTAGCGCTTATTTTATCAATACTAGAATTCTCTAAAATAAAATGTTTTTCTAATTCATCTAAAGTTAAATTAGAAGTAAAAAATGTAGGTAAATTCTCATTCATTCTATATTGAAGAAGAGGTTCTAATATTTCGTCTCTCGTCCATTTGGTTAAATACTCTGCTCCAATATCATCAAGTAATAATATAGGTGTTGTCTTAAGTGCAATATATTTATCATGATAATCTGAATTAAATGAATCTTTTAAGTCTCTAAGCAATTCAGGAACATGAACAATAATACTTCTTACATCTTTTTTAGCAAATTCATTTAATAATGCAGATAAGATATAAGTCTTACCACATCCAAAACTTCCATATAAATATATTCCTTTATCTTTTTTATCAGTAAAATAATTCTTATAAAAACTTTTAATCTTTTTAATGATTTCTAATCTATTTTTATCATCAGTATAAATATCTTTAATAGATGCATTTCTAATTTCTCTTGGTATATCAAATAAAGTTATATTATCTTTATATTCTTCTTTTTTAGTATATTTACAAGCATTATATTCAAAAGATAAAGTACTATCACTTTTCTTTGCTTTTAATATATATCCGATTATTTTATTCTTACATTCAATTAAACCCTTACAGTTTGCACAATTTCTATTTTCATTAGCGCATTCTTCAAGTCTAGAAGTATATTTCATTAAAACTTCTTCCTTACAATCCAATTCGTTTACAACTTTTACAAAATCTTTATCTTTAAGAGCTTTAATATATTCTTGTTGTAGTTTTAAATTATTATTTTTATCTAAGTATTTATTAACTTTATCCATACCATCACCACATAAGTCTATATTATCACATATTAAAAAAAATTATAATCATTATGACTATAATTTATATATTAAATAAAATATTTATATCTATTTTGAATAAAATTATTATAAGACAACTTAATAATATAAAAGGTCCAAAAGCTATTACATTATTTTTATTTTTAAAATAAAGAATAATAGATAAAGGTAAAGCTATAAAACTTGATAAGAATATACTAAAGATATCCATCCATGGACCAATAGCGCATCCTACGTAAAACATAAGCTTTATATCTCCTCCACCAAGAGATTCTCTCTTAAAGACAAAATTACCCATAAGCATTAATAAATACATTATTAAGAATGCAATGAATCCATACATCATATGATAAGCTGCATCTACAGGTCCTAAACAAATAAATCTAAACATAATAACTAATATTGAAAATATTAATGTTACCTGATCTGGAATTATTAAAAAGTTAATATCACTTACTATAACAATAGATAATATAGATACTGTAAGAATTGCTAATAAGAATTCAAACGATGGACCAAGCATCCAATAACTTAAAGCAAATAAGATACCAGTAGTTAATTCAATAATAGTATAAAATGGAGCTATTTTTTCATGACACGCTCTACACTTACCACCTTGAATTAAATATGATAATACCGGTATTAATTCATACCATTTTAATTTGTGTTTACATTTTGGACAAAAAGAATGGGCTGGTTTTACTATTGATAATCCTTTAGGTATACGCCAACCCACGACATTATAAAATGAGCCAAATATAAGTCCAAAGAAGAAACATACAATTGTAATATATATTTTCAACTCCATTAAAATCCCCCTATTAAATTTGTCCGTACATATCAAACATTGGTGTCATAATTGAAATTAAGATAAATCCAACTGCACCTGCAAGTAAAACGATAATGAACGGTTCAAGCAAACTCTTTAACGCTGTAACTGAGTTGTGATGTAACATCTCATAATGTTCTGCAACTTTTTGCATCATTAAAGCAAGTTGTCCAGTTGATTCACCAGTAACTAACATTTCATATGCTACTACTGGGAATGCCCATTCACCTTTAAAAGTCTCTGATAATTTAGATCCTTTAGATAAACCAATTAATGTTCTAGATAGAATCTCTTTATATATTTCATTGTCTGTTAAATTAGTAAGTATTTCCATACTATCAGTAATAAATACTCCATGATTTAAAAGAGATGAAAAGGTACGTGTAATTGTTGCTACTTGTGAATTTATAATTATATTTCCAAATACAGGAGTTTTCATAAATATAATTTGCATTGTTCTTCTAAATTCTTTGATATTTTTATAAGACCAAACAAATGAGAATATAACAACTACTACTCCAAGTATTAATGCCCACCACCATTTCTTTAAGAAGTTACTCATATTAACTACAAATTGAGTAATAGCAGGCAAATCTGCACCTTGAGATTCAAACATTCCAACGAATTGTGGAACAATATAAACCATCATGAATATTAAAACTGCAATAACTACTACTAAAATTACAGCTGGATAAATTAATGCAGACATCATTTCTTTTCTAGTATTATTAGTCTTAGTAAAATAATCTGCCATTTCATCTAATGTACCAGCTAAATCTCCTGTCATTTCTGCTGTTTTTACCATGTTTATTAAGATACTAGGAAATGCTTTACCTTGTTTCTCTAAAGCTACTGAGAAAGGATCTCCTAATACTAATTGATATATAACTTTATCATAAATTCTTTTTAACTCTGCTTTAGAAGTTTGACGAGATAAAATACGCATAGAGTCAATTAATGGAATACCTGCTTTAATATAAGTAGATAATTGAACTAAACCAAATGATAAATCACCTACTCCTATCTTACCTCCACCAATACTAATATCTATATCACCTTTACCACGTTCTTTAATTTCTACTATTTCATAACCTTCATTAGATAAGAATACTTGACAAGCTTGTAAGTCTACTGCATCAAAGATACCTTTAACTGTAACTCCAGCATCATTAATACATGTATATCTAAAAGATTTTAATTTCTTTTTTTCAATATCTTCTTTTACTTCAACTTTATTTTTAAATTGATTACTTTGTTCTTTAACTTTAGTTAATTCAGCTTTTAAATCATCACCATATAATTTATTAGGATCATATGTATCGTCGTTACTACTTGGAAATATTAAATTTTTTAAATATATAAAACCTTGTCCAGCTCTTTTAAGTACTAAACCAGGAAATTTTAATACCATATTCATACGAACCCGCTCCCTTTTATCTTATCTATCTATTTTTGATTATAACATAGTATTTTTTTTAAATAAATAAAAAAGATTAAAAAATTAATCTTTTATTTTCTTTAAAGTCTCTATTATTGAAAGAATCATTTGCTTCTTTCTAGATACTATTCCTTTTAAGAATGTTCCTTCTTTTAAATTAGGATTATTAAATGCTTCACTAACTACATCAAACGATCCTTTATTGTATAAAATATAAGATCCATTCTTAATAATATCAGTAACAAATAAACATATAATATCATATCCATTTTCTAATGAATCATTATTAAGTTCATCAATATATTTATATATATCATCTGATATTTCATCAAAATTAGTAGTAAATATTTGCCCTATTCCAATATTAACATCATCTAATACAAAATCTTTAAAATCTTGATGTATTATTTCACTAATAGTTTTACCTTTAAGACTAGAACCTGCTTTAAACATTTCAAGTCCATATTCTTTAGGATCAATATTTAATAATTTACTTAATTCTTCTACTGTTTCTAAATCTAATTTAGAAGTAGTTGGACTTTTTAATATCATAGTATCAGAAAGTATTGCAGATAACATAAGACCAGCAATATCTTTAGGTATTTCTACATTTCTTTCTTTATATATTTGATAAATAATTGTACATGTACAACCAACAGCCATATTTCTAAAATTAATAGGTGCACTAGTAGCAATAGTTCCTAGTTTATGATGGTCAATTATTTCAATTATGTCTGCCTCTTCTAATCCATCTACACTTTGCGTTATTTCATTATGGTCAACTAATATTACTTTCTTTCTATTAGGTATCTCTGCTTTAGCATATTCAAGCATACCAAGACATTCACCACGAGAATTAATAACTGGGTAATTGGTATGTTTTTCTTTTTTAGCTAATTCAACAAAATCAGTACGATAATCTATATCTTTTATACAAACTGGATTATTAACTTCGTTTATACATTTAACATAATTAGCTAAGAATAATAAATTACTTACTTCAAAACTACCGTATTTAGTTCTCATAATATTTACTTTATTTTCACGAGCTATTTCTAAATGTTTATCTTTAATTGTACTATTACCAACTAAAATTATAAGTTTAACTTTAGAATTAACTGCATACTCTAAAATACTATGTCTATCACCAATAATCAAAATATCATTTTTATCCAAAGTAATATCATTTAAGAATGTAGTACTCTTATAAGTAACTGTTAATATATTACCAGAAATCTCATTATCAAATTTTAATATTTCTTCTGCATCAATTGTCTTAAGAATATTTTCATATGAAGTATATAATTTTTTTCTTTCTCCCTCAATCATTTCTTTAGCAATATTTTTTAAAGTAACTAATCCTTCTAGTTTATGATGATTATCTTTGTCAACTACTGGAATACCAGCAACAGATTTAGCACTCATATTATTATATGCACTCATAATTGATTCATTTTGATCTACATAAAACTTTTTAAAATATGATAAATCTTTTATTTGTACTTTTACATCATTTAAATACTTAGGTAAAGGAGTATTAAACTTTTCTAATACAAATTTAGTTTCATTATTAAGTGCACCTAATGAACATGGTATTGCTTTAACATTTCTAGTTTCATTAATAAAATGTGCCATAGCAATAGCAGAACAAATAGCGTCAGTATCTGGTTTCTTATGTCCAAAAACATATATGTTTTCCATTATATCACCCTTCATTTAGCAAATTATAACACCAAAAATAATGTTTGACAATAAAAAAGGAAACTATTCATTTCCTTCATCTATATTTATAAAATCATCAATTGTCATAAGTCTTTCATCAATTTCTTTAAGAGATACTTTTTTAGTTTCTATTATTTCTTCACTATTATTATCAGTATTTAAATTAATATCATCTCTTTTAACAAAGACTTTTTCTATATAACAATCTATTACAGGACCTTTAACTACTTGAGATCCTCCTGAATATCTATCCATTATAGGTATTTCAGTAGATTTTAATACATTTATTTCGTTTCCTTTAATACCAATGTAATCTTTACTAGTTGTAAATATTTTAACTACTCTATGAGGATTAGATTTATTTTCTTTTAACATTAATAATCCTCTTTTAGCTCTAGTTATTTTATCAAATTCAGATAATTTAACTCTTTTTGCAGTACCTTTATCTGTTACAACTATTAAATATTCTGAATCATTTTCAAAATTAGATACACCAACTACAAAATCATCTTTTAAATTAATAGATTTAACACCAGATGCTTTAAGACCAACTGTTGGTACTTCAGATATATCATACCAAAGTCCATATCCCTTATTAGTTCCTACAAAAATATTATTATATTGTGAAACTAATACAGAAATCAATTTATCATTTCCTTTTAACTTCATGCATATTATAGGTTTTAAAGATCTACTTGTTTTAAATTCATCTAATTTAACTTTCTTAATCATTCCAAGTTTTGTGCTTAGTATTAGTTCTACTTTAGGATCGAATTCCTTAACCGGAATACATTCAATTACTTCTTCTCCTGCTTCAAACTTAGCAATATTACTTATATGTTTTCCTAACTCCTTCCAAGCACATGTAGGTATTTCATGAACTGGAACTAAATAATAATTACCTAAATCTGTAAATATTAAAATATTATCTAAAGTATTAAGTTCATATAAACCAAGTAAGTGGTCTCCCTCTTTCATATTAGACTCTGTACTTGCTTGATAACTTCTAGTAGAACAACGTTTAACATATCCATCTTTAGAAATAGATACAACTACATCTTCTTTTGGAATCATACTTCTATTATCTATTTTAATTTCAGATATTTCTTCTCTAACTTCAGTAAGTCTAGGAGTAACATATTCTTTATTTATAGCTTGAAGTTCATGTTTCATAACACTTTTCATTTTAGATTCTTTTTCAAGAGTCTCAATAAGTAAAGCAATAGTTTTTTCAAGTCTATCCATTTCTTCTTCAAGAGCTACTACATCAGTATTTGATAATTTATATAATTGTAATGTAATAATAGCTTCTGCTTGTTCTTCAGAAAAACCAAATTCTTTTACTAAATTATTTTTAGAATCTGCTCTATTACTACTAGCTCTAATTACCCTAATTACCTCATCTAAAATAGATATACATTTAATTAATCCTTCTACAATATGATATCTTGCTCTAGCATGAGCTAAATCAAATTCACATCTTCTTCTTATAACTTCTCTTTGATGTGCAATAAATGTATCTAAACATTCTTGAAGTCCTAATAATTTAGGCCTTTTATTTACAATTGCAACAACGTTAAAATTATAACTTATTTGCATATCAGTATTTTTAAGTAAATAATTAATAATTAAATCTATATTTGCACTACTTTTACAATCAATAACAACTCTTACATCAGCAGCACTTTCATCTCTAACTTCAATTATTCCATCAATCTTCTTATCAATTCTAATATCATCTATTTTCTTAACTAATAATGCTTTATTTACTTCAAATGGTATTTCATTAATAACTATTTGTTTAATCTTACCTTCAGTTTTAACTTCATATTTTGATTTAACAACAATTCTTCCACGACCAGTAGTATACGCATCTTTAAGTCCTTCTAATCCTTCAACTATTCCTCCAGTTGGAAAATCAGGTCCTTTAACAATATTCATTAAATCTTCTAAAGTACATTTAGGATGATCTATTCTATATATTGTTGCATCAACTATTTCATTTAAATTATGAGTAGGAATATTAGTTGCATAACCAGCACTAATTCCTTGTGCACCATAAACTAATAAAGCTGGAAATCTAGCAGGTAAAACTGTTGGTTCCATACAAGTATCATCAAAGTTAGGAGCCCATTCAATAGTATTTCTTTCAATGTCTCTTAACATCTCATTAGCTATTTTTGAAAGTCTTGCTTCTGTATAACGATATGCAGCAGGACTATCACCATCAATTGATCCATTATTACCATGCATATCTATATATGGAATTCTTGTTTTCCATGGTTGACTCATACGAACCATAGCATCATAAATTGATGTATCTCCATGTGGATGATAATTACCTATAACATCTCCTACTGTTTTAGCACTTTTTCTATATCCATGATCATAGGTATTCTTTTCTTTATGCATTGAATATAATATTCGACGTTGAACAGGTTTTAATCCATCTCTTGCATCTGGAATTGCTCTATCTTGAATAATATATTTTGAGTATGAACCAAATCTTTCACCCATAATATCTTCTAAGGTATAATCAAATATCTTTTCAATTACTTCTTTTGTATCTGTCTTTTTTGGCATCCAAAACACCACTTTCTATTATATTTTGAAATCATCTTCTAATGTAAATTCTACATTTTCTTCTATCCATTCTTTACGAGGAGGAACAGAATCTCCCATAAGAACTTTAACTCTTTTTTCAGCAAGTTGAGCATCTTCTATATTAACTCTAATTAAAGTTCTACTACCAGGTTTCATTGTTGTTTCACACAATTGATCAGCATTCATTTCACCTAATCCTTTATATCTTTGAATATCACACTTTTTCCCTTTACTCTTTTCTTTCATTTCTTCTACAGTATATGCATATTCTATATTTTTACCACTTTGTATTTTAAACAATGGAGGTAAAGCAATAAATAGTTTTCCATTATCTATTAATGGCCTCATATATCTATAAAAGAATGTCATAAGTAAACATTGAATATGACCTCCATCTTCATCAGCATCACTCATGATAATTACTTTATCATACTCACAATCATTAATATCAAAGTTTGGGCCATATCCAGCACCAATTGTATATATCATTGTATTAATTTCTTCATTCTTTAATAATTCATCTTCACGAGTTTTTTCAGCATTTAAAACTTTTCCACGCAAAGGTAATATTGCTTGATATTTTCTATCTCTTCCTTGTTTAGCAGAACCACCTGCTGAATCTCCCTCAACCAAGAATAATTCTTTTTTAGTTTTATCTTTACTTTGTGCTGGAGCAAGTTTACCAGACAAGTTTCTTTCTTGTTTTTTGTTTTTTCCAGATCTTGCTTCTTCTCTTGCTTTACGAGCTGCCTCACGTGCACTTTTACTCTTTAAAGCTTTTTCTACAATAGTTGTTGCAATAGCATTATTCTCTTCTAAGAAAAATTGAAGTTTTTCAGTAACTAATGACTCAACAGCAACACGAGCAACAGGTGTACCTAACTTTCCTTTAGTTTGACCTTCAAATTGTAATAATTCTTCAGGTATTTTTAAAGAGATAATAGCAGTTAACCCTTCTCTTACATCAGAACCCTCAAATGTTTTATCTTTTCCTTTAATAAATCCATTATTCTTAGCATAATCATTAAATACTTTAGTTAAAGCAGTTTTAAATCCTACTTCATGAGAACCACCATCTACTGTTTTAACATTATTTACAAAAGATACAATATTTTCATTATAACTATCGTTATATTGTATAGCTACTTCAATATCTATTTTATTCTTAAGTCCCTCAAATAGAATAGGATCATGTATAACATTATGATCTTCATTTAAATATTTAACAAATTCTACTATTCCATCTTCATATAAGAATTTATCTTTTCTACCACTTTCTTCATCTAATATTTCTATACTTAATCCTTTAATTAAAAAAGCACTTTCTTGCATTCTTTCACAAATTGATGAATATGAAAAACTAGTTGTAGAAAATATTTCTGGATCAGGTAAAAATGTAACTTTAGTACCACTAACTTTTCTACTAGGTCCTATTTTCTTTAGAGGTTCTTTAACATGACCTCCATTTTCAAATGATATCAAATATTCAACTTTATCCCTACATATATCTACTATCATCCATTTAGATAAAGCATTAACAACACTTGCACCTACTCCATGAAGTCCACCAGATACTTTATATCCAGATTCTTCAAACTTACCACCAGCATGAAGAATAGTATAAATAACCTCAGGAGTTGATTTACCAGATTCATGCATACCAACTGGTACTCCACGTCCAAAATCTTCTATACTAATACTTTTATCTTTATGAAGAGTTATCTTTATTTCTTTACCAAAACCATTGATAGCTTCATCTATGGCATTGTCAACTATTTCCCATACTAGATGATGAAGTCCTCTTTTATCAGTTGATCCAATATACATACCAGGTCTTTTTCTAACTGCTTCTAATCCCTCTAGTATTTTAATTGATGTTTCATCATATTTAGTTGCCATTCTATCATCTCCTAAATCATTATAACAAAAAACTTTATTAAAAAAAAGGAAATAAATCTCTTATCCCCTTATTTTTAAGGTAATTCTACTATTTTTTTATCAAAAATTGAATATAAATAGATAGATACATTTTTACTTGTTTTCATCTCAATATATTTCTTATATCCATTTAATTGATCTAAATACTTAGAATCATTAATATCTTTTAATTTATAATCTATTATTTTAATTTTATCATCATACTCTAACATTAAGTCAATAATACCATGTTTAACTATATTTTTATCTTCATAAATAAATTCATATTCTTTATATATTTTAGCGTTATTCATATCTAATTGGTCAACAAAACTTTTAACATAATCTAAATACTTAGAATCTATATATGAATAATCAAGATTATTAAAATCTAATAATTCAAATAAATAATGAACATAAGTACCTAATTCCATTTTATTTTTAGTTTCTTTATCTAATAAATCCAATTTAACTTTAGAAAAATGTTCTTTCTCTTCTATTTCATTTGGTATAGATAAAACTATTTTATTAAACGTATCCTTACAAGGTAATATTTTATCTTTATAATTAAATTCTTTAATCGTATTATATTTTTTAGTAAGTCCTATACTATTTAAATCTATTTCTTTAATATATGGAGTAACATTATAATAAACACTATTTAATATATCCATAAATGACCTATAATTAAGTCTTATATCATTATCTATTACATTAGATGAATCTATATCAAGATCTTTTAAAGGACTAACTATTATCATCTTTTCTTTACAACGAGTAAGTGATACATAAAATAATCTAATCTTTTCACTTATTTCATCTTTTATATAATCATTTTTATATAAATATTTATAGATAGTTGTTCCTATTCCTTTATTATAGTATGGACAAATAATCCCATATTTAGGATCAAAGATAAATCTTTCATTAAGATCTCTAATATTAAACTTACTATAATTACCAGGAAAGTAACATATTGAAAATTCTAATCCTTTAGATTTATGAATTGTCATTATTTTTACTGAATCATCTGAGTTATCACTAAAGTTACATTCTATCTTCATATCTTTTTCAATAATAGTATTTAAATAATCTCTAAATTCTATAATTCCATATCCCATTTCACTACAAGCTTCTGCTAAATTAAGAATATAATCTAATTTAATATCTACTTTTAAGGCATTACCTACTTTAATACTATTTAAGTGGAAATTAAAATCATTTATAATTTTTTCAATAATTTTCTTTAATGGATATATATTTATATTATCTCTAATATTTAAAATCTTTTGATAAATATCACTATTCTCATAATTTGAATTGGTAACATAATCAAATATTTCTTGATCACTTAATCCATATAAATAACTTCTGGCAACAGATATAAAACTATACTTAAATTCTCTATCTTTTTTATAAATATTTATTATTAAAGTTAAGATATTTTTAATTAAATGAATCTCATCATCTTTAGTAATATTAGTAGATGTATATTTATTAAGCGGAATACTTAAATATTCAAATATTTTCTTATATAAATCAAAACTAGTTGATCTATCAATTAATATTGCAAAATCACTATATTTAGCATCATGTAATAAACCAGTATCTTTATCAAATATTTGATATTTATTATCTACTTTATCCTTTATATCTTTAGCTATAGTAAATATTTCTACTTCATTCTTGCTATAGTCAAAACCTTTTTCTAAATCATAAGTAAGTATTTCAAAATTATAATTTTCTTCAGTTTTTCCCTTTTCATTATATGAAGTATTACCAAATATCATACGATGTGATTCTTGATATTCAGCTCCACCTATTTCTAAATCCATAACAGGATCAAATAATAAATTAATATTATTTAAAACTTCTTCTCTACTTCTAAAATTCTTTAATAAATCTATTTTATAACCACCATTATTATTTTTATAATTATTATATTTATCTTTAAAAATATTAGGATTAGCATTTCTAAATCTATAAATTGCTTGTTTAATATCTCCTACCATATAAACATTATTATTTGCTATTAAATTAATAAATGTTTCTTGCAAATCTGATGTATCTTGATACTCATCTATCATAATCTCTTTAAAGAAATACTTAAGTTCATCTCTAACTTCATCATTTTCTTTAACTACTTTTATAGCAAGTTTTGCAATATCTATAAATTCAAAAGCACAATTATATAATTTAAATTCATTAAATCTATTATCTAATTTCTTAACTATTTCTATTAATATTTCTTGATATCTTTTAGTACTTAATATTTGTTCTTTTATATTATCTTCAATTGGTAAGTAATTATTAAGTTCTTCAATTTTTTCTTTCCATTTTTCTTTAATAATTTTAAACTCTTCACTAGAACCATTTGATAGTCTTGGTAGGCTTAAAGAAAGAGCTTCTTTAATATCAGTTATATTATTACAACATTCATATTTATTAATTATATTTAAAGTATCATCATATACTTTATTTTCAGAAAATGATAAGAATTCTTTCCCTAGATCTATTATTTTATTAAATTTACCTTTAATAAAGCTTTCATATTCATCTATCTTAGAATCAATAAATTCTTCACTAAAATAAGTATCAAAATATTTATCTAAATATTCATCTTTATCAATTATTAAATCCATTTTATTAGAAATACTTAATATTGTATTTTTTATTTCATTATCATCTTTTAGACAGAAATCATTAATTATTTTTACAAAGTTTTCATCTTGTTTTTCATAATACTCATTCATTATTTCTTCAAGTATTTCTATTTTTTTACTTTGAATCATACTAGAATCCATTATTGATACATTTTTTTCAATATTAAGTAAATAATGATATCTTTTAACTATTGATAAACTAAAACTATCAAAAGTAGTAATATAAGAACTATCAATTAAATCTAATTGAGTTTTTAGTTCTTCATCCTTTTTTATTTTTTTTCTAATTCTTTCTTTCATTTCAAAAGCTGCTGCCTCTGTAAAAGTTAGAATTAACATTTCATTAATATTTACACCATCATGTAGTTTTCTAATAACTCTTTCAGATAGAACTGCAGTTTTTCCAGATCCTGCTCCTGCTGAAACAATTATATTAGTTCCTTCTTTATAAATAGCTTCTTGTTGTTCTTTAGTCCAACTAGGCATTTAGATCACCTCCTAGACATACAACATCTTCATTTTTCATAAAACATATATCTTTATAATTACAATACTCACATCCAATATTAACTCCTTTAAATTCCTTAGGATTAATATCAAATTTAGCCTCAATTATGTCATCTTTATTTTTATCTATTATTTCATCTATTGTATCAACTAAATTATCTAATTCTTCATCATTTAAAATTTTAGTATTCTTAGAAAAACTCCCATCTTTAGTTAGTTTCATTCCTTTAACGTAATTGCTATTTTCAAATGTAGGATCAAATACTTCAAGTCTATCCATATCATCAGTTGAGTACCCAACTAATTTTAAATTATCTTTTTTAATATCTTCATAACTCTTTTTAGAATCTATATTAATATTACCAGATAGAATCCTTTCTAAGTAAAAACCAACAAATCTAGGATTATCAAATAAATTACTTTTTTTAACTAGATACCAATATATAGGTAATTGCATATCTATTCCATATGGTACTTTATCAATAGATATATTAGTATTACCTGTTTTATAATCAACTAACGCTATTAAATTATCTTTATACATTAACTTGTCAATTACACCCATAAATTTAATATCTATATTTTTAATACTTTTATCTATTAATATTCTCTCTTCTAACATAGTTTTAGTAAGACCTGTTTCTTTATGAAAATCTCTAATATAAGATAAGATATCTTTAAATTCTTCTTTAAGTCTAATTAATAATACTTTATCTTTAGAACATAAATCTAAAGTACTTGTATAATCATTCCATTCTTTATCTAAATCAAAATCATTATCAAATGATTTTTGCAATAAATAATGAAATAAACTACCAATATTAATTTGAAATGTTTCATCAAAAGAATCTACTTTTAAAATATTAGATAAATAATATCTAAAGGAACATTTATTATAATTATTAATTGATGAATAAGATAATAATAATTTATTATCTAATACTTTTAATAAATCATCTTTTTTAATACCTTTAAATTTATTATCATATGATAAATAATCTATATCATAGTTAGAATAATATTTTTCTAATTCTTTATTTTTAACTCCATATTTAATAAAATCATCTAAGTATTCACTTAATCTAATTTTAGAATAAATTTCACTATAATTATTATTACTCTTCTCTATCTTTTTAACTTCTAATTTTAATTCTTCAATTATAAAAGAAGGAAAACAATCATCAGCTAGATGTTTTAATGGGTAAGTTATAGTTAAGTTATTAGTGTGTTTAATAAAATCTATTACTTCTTCTTTAGATCTAATATTATTTTCAATTGAAGTTTCTTTGTCTATTAGTTCTTTTTCTTTATCATTTAAATAATCTTCATCTTTATAAAGTTTTGGTATCTCTCCTTGATTAAAACCAATTAAAAATACATAATCATCTTTATCAAAAATTAAATTATTAAACTTATATATTTCTATTTTATTTAGAGGTTCATCAAAAACTATTTTATATTTTTTAACTTCTTGATTAATTAGTTCATAGATATTATTAAATTCATATTTATCTTCATAGAGAATATATTTATTACTTAAATCTAATAATACTTTTATTATTTTAGAATATTCATCTGTATTATAATTATCAATTATATATTCCATCGTTTTAGAAATAGATTTAGATTCCCATAAATAATTTAAAAAGACTCCGACTATTTCATTAGAAAAAATAGAATATCCTTTATTTTCAATAGGTAAATTATAAAAATTAGCAAATCTTTTTATGATATTGTCATAACTATCTCTAAAATTTACAATTTTAATTCTATTAATATCTATTCCATCAGTTATTAAATCTCCAATTTTATTAAAAATAAAATCAATTTCATCTAAATCACTTTCAGCTTCATAAATAACATTATTATCATATTCTATATCTAATTTATGTTCAGAATAATTATAATCTTTAAGACACATATAAAATAACTTATCTATTTTGTATCCAACTACTAATATATCTTTATCTTTTAAAAATAATTTATATAATGGATTATATTTAAGTAAATTATTATTAATTAAATCTTCTTTGATATCAAATAAATAATCTATTTTCTTATTATTATATTTCTTATCTACATAATATAAACTTTCTAATATCGTATTAGATATATCTATTTTTAATTTGTATTTTTCCATTAAAAAAAGAATTGATTCAGTATCATAGTCAAAAAGACAATTTTTAATAAATTCTTCTCTATTTATTATTTTAGAGTTTACTAAACCTTTCTTTTTTTCTTTTTCTAAAATCAATTTATTTTTTAAATTATTAGGAGCTATTATTAATTGGTTGTTTTTAAATTCTATCATAAAAAATCTCCTATTTATCTATTATAAACATACTATCTCCGAATGAGAAAAAACGATACTTTTCTTTTACTGCTTCATTATATGCATTTAAGATATTTTCACGTCCTGCAAGAGCAGATACAAGCATAACTAAAGTAGATTTTGGTAAATGGAAATTAGTTACTAAATTATCTACTATTTTAAATTCATATCCAGGATAAATAAATATATCAGTGTTACCATAACAAGGTACTAATTTACCATATTTAGACATAACTGTTTCAAGTGTTCTTACAGTTGTTGTTCCAACTACCACTAATCTTTTATTATTCTTTTTTGTTTCATTTATTATATTTACTGTTTCTTCATTTATTTCATAATATTCACTATGCATTTTATGATCTAAAACGTTTTCAGTATTAACTGGTCTAAACGTACCAAGACCAACATGTAAAGTTACATAACAAAGATTAATTCCTTTATCTTTAAGTTTATTAAGTAATTCTTCTGTAAAATGTAAACCTGCAGTAGGTGCAGCAGCACTACCTACATTCTTTGCATAAACTGTATTATATCTATCTTGATCATCTAATTGTTCATGAATATATGGTGGAAGTGGCATAGTACCAAGTCTTTCTAATATCTCTAAGAAAATACCATCATAAATAAATTCATAAATTCTTATTCCTTCATCTCTTTCTTCAATACACCTACATTTTAAAGAACCATCACCAAAAGATATTATTGTTCCAACTTTAACTCGTCTTGCAGGCTTAGATAATGCTTCCCACCTGTCTCCTTCAATATTCTTAAGCAATAGTACTTCAATAGCTGCATGAGTATCTTCTTTTTCACCAATAAGTCTTGCTGGAATAACCTTAGTATTATTCATAACTAATGTATCTCCAGATTCTAAATAATCTATTAAATCATAAAAATGTTTATGTTCTATTTCACCTGTATTTTTGTTTAAAACTAACATACGTGATTCATCTCTTTTTTTAAGAGGTGTTTGAGCAATTAATTCATCAGGTAAATAGTAATCAAAATCACTTGTCTTCATCATCTTCATCATCCTCATTAAAATCAAATAATGTATTTTGATATGTCTTATTAACTTGTTTATATCCTTTTTCAGTTACAACTCTACCTCTAGGTGTCCTTTTTAAGAATCCAGATTGTAATAAGTATGGTTCATAAACATCTTCAATTGTAGATGCTTCTTCACCTATTACGCTAGCAATAGACTCAAGACCAACAGGTCCTCCTCCAAACTTCTCAATAATTCCAAGAAGCAATTGATGATCTGTTTCATCAAGTCCAGATTCATCAACTTTAAGTCTTTTTAATGCTTTTTTTGTAACTTCTAAACTAATTGATTCTTCACCTTCAACTAAAGCAAAGTCTCTTACTCTTCTAAATAATCTATTTGCAATTCTAGGAGTACCACGTGAACGTGATGCTAACTCACGAGATGCATCATCATCTATTGGCATATCTAGTACTCTAGAAGTTCTTTTAATTATTTCTTGTAATTCTTTAACATTATAATATTTCAATTTAGATATTATTCCAAATCTATCTCTTAAAGGAGAAGTTAAATCACCAGCTCTTGTAGTTGCTCCTACTAAAGTGAATGGTGGTAAATTTATTCTTATATTTCTTCCACTTCCTTCACCACCAACAACTATATCTAATGTGAAATCTTCCATAGCAGGATAAAGTATCTCTTCAACAAAACTAGGTAGTCTATGTATCTCATCAATAAATAAAACATCACCTGGTTCAAGACTAGAAAGTATTGCTGCTAAATCTCCACTTTTTTCAATACTAGGACCACTAGTTATTTTAATATTTGTACCAAGTTCATTAGCAATAATATATGCTAATGTAGTTTTACCTAAACCAGGAGGACCATATAATAAAACATGATCAAGTGGTTCTTCTCTCATTTTAGCTGCTTTAATATATACACCTATATTTTCTTTAACATCTTTTTGGCCAATATAATCTACTAATCTTTCTGGTCTAATAGATTCCTCCATAGTAGTATCTTCAGACATTTCTTCTTCATTTAATACTCTATCATCTACCATAAAAACCTCCTATTTAAGTAATAATTTTAAAGACTCCTTAACTTGATCTTCAATAGATAAATTCTTATCTACTTTTGGTATTATTACCTTTATTTCTTTATCTTTATATCCTAATCCTTTTAATACTTCAGTTAATTCTTCAGCTGTATTATTCTCTTCCATTCCACTAACATCCATATTAAGTTTTCCTTTTAAGTCTAAAATAATTTGTTTAGCTACTTTATCTCCAATTTTAGGGAATTTCTTTAAATATAAAATATTCTCTCTTTCAATTGCATCAGCAATTCCTTTAACTGATCCAGTCGCTATCATCGGAAGAGCCATTTTACAACCTAATCCTTTAACTGAAATAAGTTTCAAAAACAATTCTTTTTCTTCTTCAGTTTTAAATCCATATAAACTCTCTTCATCTTCAGCTACTTTATGATATACAAATACTTTGTATTCTTTGTCTATTTCAAAGGCATAAGGATTACCTGTAAATATTTCATATCCAATACCATTATTATCTAAAACTATATAATTTCCTGTAATATCTGTAATTTTTCCATAAATATAATTATACATAATTACCTCCATTCTTATTATATAATAAATGAAAACAAATAAAAAGAGTACTAGACTCTTTAACTGCAACACCAATCTTCACACTCTATAGGTTTAATAAAGTAAGGATATACAAACCACATAACATTTCTACACCTCCATCAATAGTCGGCAAAAACAAATTAAATTACCACTCATTTTACATTTTACAATTAATAAAATAAAAATTTAAAATACATACAATGATAATAAGAATAATAGTAATTTTTAAAAATAGGATAATTAAAGATGATTTTTTATTGCTATCAATAGTAAGTTTATCGATAAATAAATATATATATGAGTAATATAATATTAATAATCTAGGAAATTCATATATTAATCCATACTTAATTGAATAATATTCGGGATCGCCAAGTTCTATGGGATCAAATCCAATTATAAGCATTACAATATAGTATGCAAAAGTTACTGCAACATATTCCCACCATGTCCAAACTATTTTAAATAAGTTCTTTATTATTTTTTTAAGGCTTAATTTTTCACCAACCATAAAATAAACAAATAAAACAACAGGAACAATAAAAATTATATTAAAAAAGAATATGCCCCTTAACGATTCTTCTAAATTAGAATAATAATCACATACCATTTCGTTGCCTCCATAATCACATATATAAAATCACCTTTACGCCTGGCAATTGAAAATCTCTACAATAAAATATGGATATATAAACCACATAATAATTTCTAAAATTATTGCTAATATTAATAAAGTTAAAATCAAAACTTTTTTCTTTTTTTTAGAGAGATTTATTCTTTTAACAAACATAAATATATAAGCATAGAAACTCAATATAGTATATGCAAGAATAATTAATCCACCTATTTTAGGTAGTGTTAAATAATCAATACACTCTATTTCTGGTATTGTAACACCTATTAACAATTTTATAAAAATATATACAAAAAAACAAATTATCCATGTAACAATCGTTTTCATCAAGTTAATTATTATAGACTTTATATTTATTTTTTTACTACCTGTCATAAGAAAAACAAACAAAACAACAGGCAAAATACAAAATATATTAAATCTAGTAATACGATACAATACAACTTCTAAAGTATTACTATAACATCCATGTGACAAAATATAACTACATTCCATTCCATTTTCTCCTTAATTATTTATAAAAGATTAGAAAAGTACTATATTTACTATGGTAAAGGAGACATTACTTCAAAAAGAGGATAAACAAACCACATAGCTATTTCTAAAATAATGGTAATTAATAATAAAGCATTTCGCAACTCTCTTTTTCCTTCTTTAGAAAAATTTTTTCTTATTGCATACATAAATATATAAATATAGACAAAAATTAAATTTTTGGTAAGTTGTAATAAACCTCCAATTCTATATAATTCACCATCAACACAAGTAATCGAAAAATTATATTCAATTTTAAAAAACAATCGTATTACTAAGTAGATTAGAACAAAAATAGACCATATTCCAATAGTTTTCAATATACTTACTATTGTTCTATTAAAACCGTTTTTTTTGCCTGTCATAAAAAATATAAATAAAACAATAGGAAAAATAATATATAAATTAAGAAGAAAAACAAGACGTAAAATTTTTCCTAAAATATTAGAAAAAATAGCATCTTCTATAATAATTCCAGAACACTCCATATCATTACCTCCAATGAAAAATATCTTTTATATCACATATCAATATTCGAAAATTGGATATATAACCAAAATAACAATTGCTATTATTATAAATAGTCTTAAAGATATTTTAAAAAACTTATCGAACTTATCTTTATTTATATTATTCTTTTTACTAAATAAAATAGACATAATATAAAATAATCCTACTGAGAATAGATAATATATTAAACTAAAAGTTCTAAAGTAAGAAACATCAAATGAAGTGCATAACTCATGTGTTTCACTATATTCATAAGCTAAAGATATGATAGATATACGATAAATATAATGTAAAAATAAAAGGGCAATAAATGTTCCAAAAAATTTAAGTGTATTTATAAATATATTTTTAAATTTAAATTTACTTTTATAAAAATAGTAATAAATTGAAAAAAGTATAAATATTAAATTCATAAACAAATAAATATAAAAAATCTTATCTCCTAAGGTGTTTCCTTTAGCATAAACGTCCCAACATAAGAACATACTTTTCACCTAACCTTTTTAATTTATACCATCAAGTTTAACACTAACTAGTTTAGATACACCAGATTCTTGCATAGTAATACCATATAAAGTATTTGCAAATTCCATAGTTTTCTTTTTATGTGTAATAATTAAAAATTGAGTTTTGTTTTTATAATGATCTAAATACTTTCCAAATGTTTCAACATTTGCTTCATCTAATGCTGCTTCTACTTCATCAAATAAACAGAATGGTACTGTTCTAACATTAAGAATAGCAAAGATTAAACTTATCGCTGTTAAAGTTTTTTCTCCACCAGATAATAAACTAATTTGTTTTAATTTCTTTCCAGGAGGACTAGCACTAATTATAATATCACTCTCTAAAATATTAGATGGATCACTTAATTTAATCTTAGCGTCTCCTCCTTTGAATAATTCATTAAATACTTTACCAAATTCTTCATTAATAGAATTAAATGTTTTAGAGAATTCTTCTTTCATTACTTCGTCCATTTCAGATATTATTTCAAGAAGTGTATCACGAGCATTTTCCAAATCATGTCTTTGATTAGATAAGAATTCATATCTTGTTGATACTCTTTGATATTCTTCAATTGAAGCAAGATTTACCATACCAAGTCTTTTTATTTCATTTTTTAAACTTGATATTAATTTCTTAGCTTCATCTATATCCATATTTAATTCATAATTATCTTTAGCTGCTTCATAAGTTAATTCATATTCTTCATTTAATATATTAAGATAATTATCTAATTTTACTTCCATTTTAGAAATTGAAATTTCAAGATCTTTTAATTCTTTTTCAAGTTTTAAATTATTAGATGAATTCATTTTATTCTCAGCAGTTATTTCATCTATTTCTTGATTTAATTTATCTCTATTTTTCTCACTCTTAGTTAATTCTTTTTCTACTTCATTCTTTTCTCTTGATACTTCATAATAATCATTCATAATTCTTTCTTCTTCTACACTTAAAGAAGAATCAACTACATGTTCTAAACTATTTAAATTATTATTATTATCATTAAGTCTATTATTTAAGTTATTTACAATATTCTTAGTATTTTTTATTTGTTCATTTAAATTATATAATTTACCTTTTTCAATATATAATTTATCTTCTAAATCTTTTATTTTACTAGATGAGTTTTCAATAGTTTTTTCTAATTCTTTTACTAGATTCTCTACTTCAATTAAATGTTCTTTATTCTTTTCTAGTTCTTGTCTATAAGTTATAACACTCTTATTAAATTTTAAGCTTCCTCCAGTAATAGATCCACCTACATTAAACATATCTCCATCTAATGTAACTATTCTATATCTATTATTTATCTTTCTACTTATTCTTGTTCCACTATCAATATCTCTAGATACAATAATATTACCTAATTGATTAGATATAACATTATAATATTTAGAATCATAATTAACTAAGTTAATAAATGTATCAATATATCCTTTATCTATTTCAATTTCAGATATTATACTTGGTTCTACTGCTCTTGGTTTAATTACATTAAGAGGTAGGAAAGTTACCCTTCCTAGATTGTTTTCTTTTAAGTAATCAATACCTGATTTTGCACTTTCTTCATTATCAACCACTATGTGTTGTTTACTTGAAAGTAAAGCTACTTCTAATGCTTTAGTATATTCATTATCACAAGATACTAAATTACCTAAAATATCATGTACTCCATTAAGTCTTGGATTATTCAATATTGATTTAACTCCAGTAGATAAGTTACTACCATTTTCAATGGTATTAGTTAACACTTCTATATTTTGTTTAATTTCTATTAAATCTTTTCTTTTATAATTATATTCATTTATTAAAGAATTATAATTACTCTTACTAGAATTTAAATCAGATTCTAACTTATTAACTTCTTTTTCTTTTTCTAATAAATTATTATTTAAATCTTCTAAATCTCTATTTCTTAAATAAATATCATTTTCTATTTGTAACTTATTTTCTTTAAGTCTAGATATAGTGTCATGTACTTTAGAATCACTGGCATTATAACTACTTCTTTCCTTAAGTAATGCTTTATCGCCATTTAATTTTTCTTCTTTTTTAGTAAGTTCTAAAAGTCTATTACGATAATCTGTAATATTTTTTTCTATACTTAATAGTTCTGTTTTTTTATTTAATAATTCTGTTTCAAGTCCAGAGTTTTTTACATCACTACTAAAAATAGCTTCTCCTAAAGCATCTCTTTTTTCTACACTATCTTTATATTCATTATTAATTCTTTCTATTTCATTAGCAAGATATGCAACTTCTACTTCTTTTAATTTATCTTTATTATCAAGATAAGCTTTTGCTGCTCTACTTTGTTCTTTTAATGGTTCAACTTGAACTTCTAATTCAGCAATAATATCATTAACTCTATTCATATTATCACGAGTTTTTTCAAGTTTATGAATTGCTTCTTCTTTACGTTTTTTATATTTAAGAACTCCTGCTGCTTCTTCAAATATACTTCTTCTATCAACTGCAGAATTAGAAAGTATTCTATCTATTTCACCTTGAGATATTATATTTGATGATGATCTTCCAATACCTGAATCAAGAAATAAATCTGTAATATCTTTTAATCTACATCTTTCTCCATTAATAAAATATTCATTCTCACCACTTCTATATACTCTTCTTTTAACAGCTACTTCATTATATGGAATATTTAAATAATTATCACTGTTATCAAATAAAAGAGTAACACTTGCAACATTTAATGGTTTTCTTGATTTAGACCCAGCAAAAATAACATCAGTCATACCTTCACTACCTCTAAGTGATTTTACTGATTGTTCACCTAGTACCCATCTAACAGCATCAACTATGTTACTTTTACCAGAACCATTAGGTCCTACGATACATGTAGTTTTATTATCTAAACTTATTGTTAACTTTTCTGCAAAAGATTTAAACCCAGATGCTTGAATCTCTTTTAAATACATAGAACCACTCCTATTTTTAACACTACTAAAATTATACAATTATAAAGAAAAAATGTAAATAAAAAGAAGTCTTTAGACTTCTATAATACAAATCCAATAATTAGAAATATAATAATTAAAACTATAGCAACAACAAAAAGTATTTCTAACCATCTACTTTTCTTATTATGATTAAGGTTTATACTCTCATAATCATCTTCATCATATTCTACTGAATTAGTATTCTTTAAAGGATGATCATGATCAATTAAATCTTCTTCACTATATTTCTTCTTTTTTTCTTTTTCCATATGATCACCTCTATTATTTACCAGTAATTAATCGAATAATATCATTCTTAGTTACATATAAAGATAACAAAATAATTAAAATAAATCCAACTAGGTTAATCATACCTTCTATTTTAGGATCTAATGCTTTACCTCTAATCTTTTCAATTAAAAGTAAGAATAATCTTCCTCCATCAAAAGCTGGGAATGGAAGTAAGTTAATAAATCCTACATTTATACTTAATAAAGCTGTTAATTGAACTAATGTTGCAAATCCATATGATCTTGCTTCACCAACTGTTGAGTATATTCCAACTGGTCCACTTAACTTATCAAGTCCAGTTCCACTAAATAGCATTCCTAAAACCATAATCATTTGTCTTATTAATGCACCAAATTTATTAAATGAATATTTAATTGCATTTATAAATCCATGATCAAATTCTGTTTTAAATACTATTCCATAGTAATAATTAGTTTCTCCATCTTTTACTTCTTTTTTAGGTACAATAGTGTAATCTTCTGTACTACCATCTTTATGTTCAATTTGAAGTTTTAGATCGCTTCCCTTTTCCATAACCATAATTCTAACTTGAACATCTTCAATAGTTTTAGTTCTATGACCATTTACTTTAAGTATTTTATCTCCTTCTACTATTCCAGCTTCTTCAATTGGATAATCAGGAGTTAATTCTCTTACAACCGGATCCATATTAGGAGATCCAACAAATACACCAATTAAGAATAAGAATACTAATGCTAAGATAAAATTATTAACTATACCAGCTACAAGTACAATTGCTCTTTGCCAAATTGGTTTAGCAAATAATTTTCTCTTTTTAGGTATCTTTTTACCTTTTTCATCAGTTTCTTCTCCATCTTCACCTGCTATACTGCAAAAACCTCCTAAAGGTAGGCAACGTAAAGTATATTCAGTTTCACCTATTCTTTTACCAATAATCTTAGGTCCCATTCCAATAGCGAACTCATGAACATATACACCAAATTTCTTTGCCCATATAAAATGTCCAAATTCATGTACGAATACAATTACACCTAATATTATTGCAAACCATATTAAATTAATAATTATACTCATTTTAACACCACCATAAATAATAATAGACCAAGTGTAACAAAAATAGTACTATCTATTCTGTCTAACACTCCACCATGTCCAGGTATTAAATTTGAGAAATCTTTTGTTCCATAATATCTTTTAATAGATGAGAATACTAAATCTCCTATTTGACCAAATATAGTTAATAATAAAGTAATAACTACAATAACACATAAATTAACTTCAGGATTTATTACAGTAACATAATACATTGAAGCAAGTATTGTTCCCATAATAGATCCACCAATTGATCCTTCAACTGTTTTCTTAGGAGAAATACTAGTTAATTTAGTTCTACCTATAAATCTACCAGTAAATAATGCAAATATATCAGTAATACAACTAATTAATAATATATAAATTATATAATTAAGATTATAATTTCTTAATATAACCAGAATATTTAATGTAATACCAATAAATAATACAGCACCTACAATAAATAAAGCATCATCTACATTATATTTCTTTTGATTATTAATAAATACAATTGGAAATAATAAGAAAAATATCATAAATGCAACTAATCTATAATCTATTTCTATAAACAAATTAGCTGAATCATAATTATTAAATGTTAAAAATGCCAAAAAGGCATAAGCAAATAATTCCATAACTATAGGTACTTTTCTTTTTAATTTTCTAACTTTAAATATTTCATATAATGAAAACAATGCAATACAAAGCATTAATATATCAAATGGTATTCCTCCAATTAATAATAATGGAATACATATAATTAATAAAACAAGCGAACTAATAACTCTAGTTTTCATACTTAACCTCCAAACCTTCTTTTTCTTTTGTTAAACTCATCAATTGCTATATCAAATTGTTTACTATCAAAATCAGGAAAATATACATCTGTAAAATATAATTCCGCATATGCAAGTTGATATAACATAAAATTACTAATTCTTTCTTCACCACTAGTTCGAATCATAAAATCAATAGGTGGTAAATCTTTATATAAATATTTATTAAAATCTAAATGATCAAGATCTAACTTACCTTCTTTATAATCTTTAGCAATATGTCTTGCTGCATCTTCTATTTCAGCTTGACCACCATAATTTAGACAAATATTAAATATTCCATTTGTTCCATCTCCAGTAGACTCTTCGAGTTCATCTAAAGCTTTCAATACATCATTTCTAAGATTATCTCTTCTACCAGATATAACTACTTTAATACCATTCTTTTTAAACTTAGCAGAAGTACTTTTAAACTTCTTTATTAATAAATCCATTAAATATTTAACTTCTTCTTCACTTCTTTTAAAATTCTCAGTAGAAAAAGCAAATACACTTAATACTTTAACTCCACTTTTAAAAGCATACATTCCTGTTTCTTCAAGAGTTTTACTACCTTCTAGATGTCCTCTACTAGGATTAAGACCTCTTTCTTTGGCCCATCTCCTATTACCATCCATAATTATAGCAACATGCTCTGGAATTATTCTATCATCCATACTATCACCTATATGAAATTATAATATAATTTTTTATTCATTACAATAAAACAAATAAAAATGTCTAATAATTGATTAGACATTCCTAAAAACTTTCAATATTAATTCTTACGTGTTTATTATCACCTAAAAAGCTACTAGCTTGTACTAAAGTTCTTATAGCGTTAGCAGTTTTCCCAGATTTACCAATTACTCTACCCATATCATCTTCATCAATCATAACTTCAATAAGTATTTCATTATCTTCTTCAGTAGGAAATTCTTTAACACTAACTGAATCTTTATGTACAACAACTAATTTAACTAATTCTTCTGTAAGAGCAACTAAATCCATAATTATTTACCTGCTTTCTTATTTTTTGAATCAGCAAATTTTTTCATAACTCCTGCTTTGCTAAATAGATTTCTAACTGTGTCAGTTGGTTCAGCACCATTACTTAACCATTTTAAAGCAACTTCTTCATTAATCTTAACTGTAGCTGGGTCAGTTAATGGATTATATGTTCCAACTAATTCAATATATTGTCCATCTCTAGGACGTCTTGAATCACTAGCAACAATTCTATAAACTGGCTTCTTTTTAGCTCCCATTCTTGTTAATCTAATTTTAACAGCCATAAATACCTCCTTAATTACTAGTCAATTATATTCTACTTGCAATCATTTGTCAAGATTATTTTGTTAACACTATAAAACTTTAAATTCTAGAGCAACAACTCCATATTTTATTTGTTCTTGCATACTATAATAAATATTCATATCAGCAGGACTAGCTATATCTTCTTCTTTATAACCTAAACTAATTTTGTCATGATGTTTATATAATTCTTCAAAATTTTCATAAGTATATATATTAGTTAATTCAACTTTTAAAGTTTCCCCAGTATCTCTATTAGTAAATTCAATTATATCTCCTACATTTAATTGTCTTCTTTTTTCATCATAAAGTCTTATTTCAATATTTTTAGATCCTTCTTTAACTAATTTAAATGGTTCATTATTTAAATGCATTTTTATTTCCATAATTACACCTCTAAGTTTATTATAACAAAAAAAGATGCTGTTAGCATCTCATATTTCTCTATTTGTTTCTAGAACAGGTTCTTCATCATGTAAGACTCTTGTTGATGCAAAATTATTTATTACTTCAATTGCTTCTTCTGGATCTCCATCTTGATATAGAGTTTGTTGAATAACTTTAGTAGATCTATTTGGTTTTTTAAATCTTGCAGTTGAAACAAATACTTCATGTCCCAGAAGAACTCCTAGATATTCTTGAGTAGTAGCCCATTGTTCTTCAGTAAGAACCGAAGGTAAAGTAACTATAATCATAGTATCATCATTAACATTAGTAGGCCAAATAACAACATTATTACTTGCAGCACAATAATTAGCTAATTCAAAACCAGAAGATGTTGTTAAACTTGATGTATAACCTTTTAAAATATCTGGAACTCTTTCTTGAAGTCTTTCATATATAAATCCATGACATTTTTCTGTTTCTCTGGCATGTTCAACATTATCTACTCCATCTGGGTCTATTAAAATTACTCCAATATTTTCTCTACTAGTTTCTTCTTGCATTCTATTTTTACTCCTTTATTCAATGTTTGATAAATGATCTTTTTCTTCTTTGGATTCTTATACTTTGCAGTTCCAATATATAAATCATAATCATTCAAGTCTTCAAGCATAATAGATACAGCATTAGCTAAAGCAATAGTAGCATTAGATGGAAATAACAAACTTCCAACTCTTTTATTATGATAAAAATTATGTACATCACTTTGGAAAAAGACAGCGTATCCTTCAGCACATAGAAATTTGGCAATATCAAATCCTGTTATTGAACATTTATCTTTTATATTTTCATTATAATAAGCATTATCACTAAAGTCAAAATTACTTTTATTAAATAACTTAGAAAATGCAAAGTAATGTTTCATATAATCCATAGATGCTTCTACATTATGAAATTCACCATCTCTATCAATAACAGAAATAACAATAGAATCATATTTACTCATAATATCTCTCCAGACTTGAAATATTATATCATAAAAAAAGGGATTGTCATCCCTCAATCATATACTTTTCTATATTATGTTCTTCTCTACTTGGAATATTTATTTTTTCTGTTACATATCCGTAGTCCATCTTATAATCAGGAATATATTTTGTCTTAAAAGGCATCATTCTTGGCATAAGTACTATTCCACAAAAAGGACTTATAACTTTCAACTCTTCAACTGATATTAATGGTTCTACCTTTCCATCATTAACAGTATTACCACATTCATTAGATATCTCTTCTAATGTATATTTATCTCGTGACAATAAATAAACTATATTTTTAAAACAAAGTTTAAGTATATCAGCTTCTTCTTTAGAATACATATTATTAAGATGAGTATAACTTTTTATTGCTGCAGTTAATTTAACACCCATATTTCTAATAAAAGATAATGTAGTAGAAAAGTTTTTAATAGGTATTAAATCATCAAAATCATCAAGTAATAAATTAATAGATCCAGTTTTTGGTGTTATATAAATAATCTCAATTATTTGACTAATTAACATTGGTATTATATGATTGCATAACTCTTCTTTCCCACCAACTATATATATTCCTACTCTTTTACTAGTAATATCGAATAAATCTAAATCATTAAAAGATAACATACTCTTTAAATTCTCTTTTAATACGTATTTACTTAATGCTTGATTAAAAACTGAAATAATACTAGCTCTAGTTTCTGGTGGAGCTAAAAGAATACTAGATAAGCATCTATATGAAGTACTATTTTTATTAATTTTTTCTATAATACTAGTTATATCTTTTTTATTAAAGTAATCAGATATAGATAATAAACTTTCTATATTTATTTCATTTTCTTTGGCATTTTCAAATAGATATAAAGATATTCCAACAAAATAACTAATAGCTGAATTAACCCAAAATGGATCATTATTTTTACTTGATTTATTATATAAAAAGTAATAAGCCATATCATTAAGTATTTCAATTGCTTTATCTTTATTATTCTCTTTATATAATTTATAAGAAACACTAAAAATATTCCAGCTATTACCATATCTAGGATCACCAAAATCTAATACTTTAACGTCATATCCTTGTTCAATTGCATGTTTAGCAGTATTTTCATATATCTCTCCCTTAGGATCATTAACAACAAATGATTCATCAGCCATCATAGATAACTTTAACATTGGAAGAATTAAAGCTTGAGTTTTTCCTGAACCTGATGAACCAATGATTAAATTAGATTCAGAACTATCATCAATATACATATAATTAGCATCATACATTAAAGGTATACCTGCTGTTTTAAGTCCAGTATTTAAATTTACTTTAGTAGTTATTTCTGCTACTTCTTCTCTAGTAGCAAACCTTGAATACATCATAATATCTCCTCTTTATTACTTTTTTACTCTCTCTTTAATTATATCAAAAAATAATTTAATTAAAATATTTAATCTTCAGTTATATCTCCTAGTTGATAATTAATTACTTTTTTTAAATCATTTAAATTTACTTCTACTTGATAACCAATCTTACCAGCACTAAATAATATTTTTTCGAAATTAATACAACTATTATCTATTGTTGTTTTAAATTCTTTTTTCATTCCTATCGGAGAACATCCTCCATGAATATAACCAGTTAACGGAAGAAGTTCTTTACTTTTAATCATTTCTATATTTTTTTCATCTACCACTTTAGCTGCTTTTTTTAAATCTAATTCCTTATTTACTGGTACTAAAAAAACATAATATTGTTTAGACTTAGATACTGTTACCAAAGTTTTAAATACCATATTTGGATCTTCATTTAAAACATTAGCAACTTCCATTCCACTTATTGCATCTGTATCTAAATAATTATAACTTTTATAATCTATCTTTTTAGCTTCTAAAATTCTCATTACATTTGTTTTTTCTTCTTTTTTCATCTAATCACCTGTTTATAATAAAAACACATTATAATTTATGTGTTTTTTCTTCATTATCTTCTCTTGCTGGTGTTATAGCACTTAAAAATTCATACATATCTCTATCGTATCCATAATCATTTCTAGCATCTGTTTTTTGTTCACCAGAGATATTTTCATCAGCTAATAACTCTGAACAATAGTTCATATCTTCTTGTAATTCTAGCATTTTTTCTTGTCTTTCTTCAACAGATAGTTCTCTTAAATAACCAAATCTATTTTCAATAAAATCATTCATCCTAACACCTCATATTCATTATAACACGAAATATTAAGTATTTAGATAGTTTTTCTTAAATTCACCTTTTATTTCTACTCCATCATCACTAACAATAAAGGCATGTTTATCAAATTCTTTCATATGTCTTTCGAGTCTCATTCTTTCATATTTAGATAAAACTGTATATATTATATAAGTTTTTGTTTTAGTATATCCTCCTGTTGCTTCCCAATATGTTGCATCTCTTTCTAATTCATTACTAATAAAAGATAGCATCTTGGTAGGATTTTTCTTAGTAAAAATAAAGGCAGTAGATAATATATTTTGAGAATGATTCTTATCTATTAAGATAGATTCAAATACTGCAGCTATAATTGAGTAAATCATTGTATTAATTCCACTAATTATACCACTAATTGAATATACGAAAATATTAAATACAAGACCTAGATTTCCAACAGTAAATGATTTTATCTTTTTACTTATAACTATACCAATTATATCTGTACCACCACTAGATGATCCTGTACTTAAAATCATTCCTATTCCAATTCCTGCAGTAATACCACCTATCATTACATTAGTAAGCATTCCATTAACAAGTGGTTCACTTGGTATTGGAATAAGCATTAATAATAGTGAATTTAATGTAACAGTAAATAAAGTTCTTGCAAAGAATACTTTACTTATCTTCTTATAAGCAATAATAAACAAAGGTACATTAATTAAATAATAAATAACAGAACTAATATCAATTTTAGTATTAATATTTGCAACACTTAATATTAATGTTCTTATTAACTGAGACGCTCCAAGTATTCCTCCTGTATATAAATGATTTGGAACAATAAATAAATTAACTGCAATAGAATAAATAAATACTCCTATAATACATTTGCATATTTTATACCAACCCCAATTAAATATTTTCTCTAATTTTTTCATAATCAACCTCCATATATTTATTCAAGCAAGCAGTATTATATCACAAATTAATTAAAATGTAACAAAAAAGAGTTAATATTTTTAACTCTTTTTTTTCTAACTTGCTTTAATTACTTTTTCCCATATCTTTCTAATTAATCTCAGAGATAATGTAGATAAAACAAAACCTATAACCGGTACTAATGAACTAAATAAAATACTACTTTGTCCCTTTACTAAATATGAATATATAATAACTATTACATATGTTAATATCATAATACAAATTCTTCTAGTCCAACTAGTTTCCCATTTTTTATCTAATTCTACTCTTTTATTTCTATCTTTTATTTTCTTTATTTCTTTTTCTAAGTCCATAACAAACATCCTTTATATATTAATATTATTTATATCTATCACTTTATTATTATCATATGTAATTTTAAAAATCATAGGATTTTTCATTTTATCACTATATATTTCTTTATTATTAAATATAATTTTCATTACTTTTCCATCAAATGAGAAATCACTGTTGTTTTGTAAATAACTCATCATTATTATTCCATGAATAAATAAAGCTACTCTTTCATTATCACTTTTTAAAATATCATCTATAAATGAATTAAATCTAGCGTCAACTTCATTTAATGATTCACCACTACCAAATTTATAACCTTTATTATTAAAGGAATCCATTGTTTGATTTTCAGGCAGTTCACTAATTGTTTTTACACCAAGATTTCTTTCATTAATTCTTTCATCTAATATAATTTTCTTATTATTTTCTTCTGCTACATATTTAGCAGTTCCAATAGCTCTATATGAATCAGCTGAATAAATTGCATCTAAATCTTTTAATTCATCTACTTTACATAATTCCTTTGCTTTTTCTTCACCTTCACTTGATAGAATCATATTACGATTATAATCATCCCATGAAACATTTTTATAATCAGTATAATTTTCTATTTCAATAAATGGTGCTGAATGTCTTATTAAATATATTGTTTTCATTCTATTCTCCATAATTATTATCTATTTATATTTCAATAACACTAATAACCATAAAATGATCTGATAACAATTTTAAAACATTGCTTGAATAGTTAATATCTTTATGTACTAATATATCATCAAGTTTTTCACCATCTACTGTTGTTATACTATTAATAGTTCTTTTATAGTTAGTATTTGTGTTTGGCATTAAAATCATCATATCTTCAACATTAAAGTCACCTGTAATAATATCTGGTTTAATTTCATCAATTCTACTATCGAAGAATTCAAATACTTGCATATTATCTTCAGCTGTTGAATCGAAAACTTTATAAGGAAATCCATGATGAGTTAAAAGTTTAATTCTTTTAGATTCTATTAATAAATCAACTACCATATATCCTTTGTCATATAAATAATATGTATTCCCTGATTTTGTTGTCTTAGTTAATCCTGGATTAGGAAAAAACTCACGTTTTAACACCTCTAATGGATACTTAGACAGAACAGCTATTCCACTATTTGTATCTTTTACTAGATTATTTTCACTTAATTCATAATATTCATAATTTTTCAATTCAGTTCCATCACAAATTTTGTTTATATATTGAACTCTTTCTGTAGTAATTATCTCTTGAAAACATATAACATCTATATCTTCATTATTAATTGTTTCTATAATTTGATTTAATAATCTATCATCAAATCCACTTGCTCTTTCTTTATCTAAATATTCTGTTTCATCTTTATCGTTAAAAAATCCGCCACTAATATTATAACTTGCTATTTTTAATTTCATTTTTATCTCCCTTCATAATCCCCAGTAGGAATTATCTCAATATCAAGATCTAAATCAGCATTACTCTCTCTATTTTTGATTAGTTTTAGCTTTAATCATTTGATAATGAAATTTAGTTTCTCCACTAGATACAAATCCTAATCTTTCATATAATCTTCCTACTGGATTTTGTTTAAAATATTGTATTTCAATATCTTTATCTTTATTTTCTTCTAAAATATCTTTTAAAATCTTACTTCCAATACCTTTTCCTTGATATTCTGAAATAATACATATATTACCTACTTCATAATTACCATTTTCTAATATTTCACCATTATAAAATCCAATCTTTTTATCTCCATCCATAATTATATATGTATTATCTTTTACAGTTGATATAAACTTTTCAAAATGTTTTCTTTGATCTTCTTCTATCCATGAACCCCAACACTCTTCAACATATTTTTTATAAGCATTTTTTTTGACATCATATACAAATTCATAATCATCTTCTGTATATGGTACTAATTTAATATCATTTTCCATTTTTTTAAAACCTACTTTCTTTTTTAATAATATTTAATACTTCATCCCAATCAAAGACTCTAAATAGGTTATTATCATCTATTTCTTTATTATATGGAGCATCAAAACATATTACAGGTATGTATTTTTTACTATTTTTTTGTTGATTCAACATAATATTTAAATAAATATATAAAGAATGCATACATTAATGGCTCACTTAAACTCCTTATAGCAATTGTATAAGTAGCTTCTTTATATTGATATAAGAATTCATTATTAAAAATATTTACTTCATATAATCCTAATAAATTAAGTACTACTGATGATATAGCTAAAGATATAAATATAATCATATATCTTTTATTGTTCTCTTTAGAAACTATTTTATTCTTAGTATAAGAGATAAGTATTTTTACAAACATGATTATAGATATGATTGATGCTATAAATACAGGTAAATCTTTAATAAATCTTACTATTACTAACTTTAAATATGATCCACTGCTTATTGCAAACTCTTTAGGTAGTTCCATCATATAGTAATAGAATGGTAATTTAATATTTATATCATTACCTAACAGTAACATTACAAGTTCGTATACTCTTTCACCAAACCTCCATAAGATGAATCCTAGTCCAATGGTAAGAATAAATCCAATAACTACTTTTATTAATTTTTCATTATTAGTAGTAGTCTCTTTTAATTTCTTTCTTTGAATCTGTCTAAATACTAGTCCCATTAATATTAACAGTCCAGGTATAATAAATATGTTATGTATAGCTGGATACCATATAGCAGTACTTAAAAATCCTTTAGCATAAGATGCTTCAGTATGTACCAAAACATGAAAGTCAGCTTGTTCGAACAATGAATAAAATAATAAAAATAATCCTGCTAAAGAAACAAATAAAGGAGCTTTACCAACTAATAATTTTTTCTTTCTATCGTTATAGATAGATATTCCAATAAATATTAATGCTACAATAGAACATGTATCACCAATATAGAAATAAATATCTTGTCTAGGATTACTATGATAATCATCTAACATTTTTTGATATTGTTCTTGACTACCATAGTTTTCATCTACTGTCATATTTATAAAGAAAGTCCCATCATACCAATGACCAATATAATCCTCTTTATATTTTTCAAAAGATTCTTGTTCTTCCTTAGGTACAGTTGCATTTATAATTATTCCACCTACAATTTGTATAATTATAAATAAAACAATTGCAATGATAAACCACTTTTCTAAAAAATGAATAAAATGAACTTTGCTATCTTTATCCTTCATATTATTTCTCCATACTATAATGATATTATAACATAAATCATACATTCAGCATAAAAAGAATATCATGGTGGTATGTTGGAACATATCAAACACTAACTACCTATTTTTATATAAACTAAAAAAATGTACTATTTTATTAAAAATTAGTACATTTTTATTACTTTCAAAATTATCAAATCATTATAAAATAAGACTATTTCTTCATGAGTAAGCAAACACATTCCACCTGGCTAGACCGTGTTTTTTTGACATCTCACTTTTTGTATGTTCATGGGTCTTTGCATTCCTAAAACCAATAGTTTATCAACCTTGTCTATTGGTTTTTGACATGCCATTATTTCTTTTTAATAATCCATACCCATTTTTCTTTTAAAGATAGTTTTTTAAACTCATAACCATAATCTGGTAATTCTTTTTTATAAGTTAAGAATGCATGGTCAAAATCAAAGCCAGTTATTCTTTTTACTTCTTCAAATGATAATTTATACTCTTCTTTATTATTTTCTTTTACATATCTCCATAATGGTTCATACTTACTCATATATTATCTCCTTTCAAGTACCGTGACACTCTCGCAATGGGTTGTTTCAGTATCAGTGCTAAGTGCTCTATCCTTGTTTCAGTATCAGGAATATTTCCTAGCTATGAAACTACCATAGTTGTTTGCGTATTAGGAATAAGTGCTTATTAAAATTTTTTTAATGCTTTTCTTAAAGCTTTGTATCTATATGTATTATCTAGTTCTTTTGGTTTTAATTTATTGAAAGCTACACTTGTACCATTCAAAATGAATACTGAATAAAAATATGGTTTAGTTATATCTCCAATTATTTCTTTTGCAATGGTACCTTTACTCTCGCCTAATTCTTGATGATATTCACCGTTTGACATCATTGTTGTTACACAACATCTATATGTAGCATTTCTATTATTTTTATTATTTAGTTTTCTAAGTAATTTTAGGACACATTGATATTTTGGTAATTTTGGATCAATAGCAAGTTCATCATCTGCGTATCTCGCTGTATATATGCCTGGTTCTCCGTTTAATTCATCTACAAACAATCCGGCATCATCTGTCATAATTGGATATTCAATATCATGGTCTTTACAGAATGCTAATATTGCTTGAGCTTTAATTAGAGAGTTTTCTTCAATAGTCGAACCATTTTCTTCAATTTCTCCTCTATCCCATCCAATATCTTCCATACTCAATACTTCAATATCTAAATTCATTTCATTAATTGTATTTTGTAAATCCTCTACTTTTCTTTTATTTGTTGTTCCAAATATTAATTTCATTTTTATCTCTCCTTACTTTCTTTCTAATATACAGACACTCTCGCAATGATATGTCTTAGGAAACATATCAACTGGTGTTATTTCTTTTATTAAGTATTTATCTTTTAAATCATTTAAATCTCTCATTAAAGTAGCAGGATCACATGATACGTAAATAATTGTATCAGGATTTATTCTTTTTATATTATCTCTTGTTTTTATATCTAGTCCTGCTCTAGGTGGATCAACTATAACTAAATCAATATCATTAAATAAATTAATATTATCTTCTACTTTACCACATATAAAACTTATATTATTAACTTGATTTATTTCCTTATTGTTATTTGCATCTGTTATAGCGTCTTTTACTTCTTCTATTCCAACTACTTCATCTACATATTCACTAATGAGTATTCCTATTGTACCTGTACCACAATATAAATCTAGTGCCTTTTTATAATTTTTATCTTTAATAATATTTATGACTAAATTATATAAATTTTCAGTATTATACGTATTAACTTGAAAAAACGAATGATTTGAAATATTAAATTCTTTATTCAATATCTTCTCTTTAATATATCTATCTTTACTAACTAATTGATTATTTATATATATTACTTTTATATCTTTAAACTCATTTAAGAAATGATCATAATCTAAATTACCATAAATACTTATCATTATTTCATTTAAAGATGTACATTTAATAGTTAGTTCATCTATTCTAACTTTATTTTTATCAGTATATTTATGAATTCTATCAATAATTATATTTATTTTATCATTTATTAGATAGCATCTATCTATTTTAACTATTTCATTACTTTTATCTTTATACATTCCAATTTCATTACCATGTAATGTAATTTTATTTCTATAATTATATTCAGTTGAAGGGATAATACTATTTATTTTTACATCCTCTTTTAACATCTTATGTACTAATTCATTAATCTTCATCTCTTTAAATTTTAATTCTTCTTGATAATCTAAATTTAAAAAAGTACATCCACCACATACATTAAAATATTTACATTTACTTTCTTTATGTAATATAGATTTAGAAATATATTCTTTTACTATTCCTTCTTTTATATTCTTTTTATTTTTTATTATCTCTACATTAACAATATCTCCAGGTAAAGCTCCACTAATAAAATAAATATCATGATCAACTCTAGCAATACCTCTACCAAAATGATCTAATTTTAGAATTGTTAAATTATTCATGCAATCACCTATTTACATTATATTATTTTTTCATAATATTTTCACACTATTTTCACATTAATAAGATATATTTAGTATGTACAGATAAATTAGTACAAAAAAAAGAACCATTTACTCTCTCACCGATGGTTCTTTTTTATTTTGTATTATTTTAAGGCTTCTTTTGGCATTAATCCACCTGTTTTTGCATTTGATGTAGTTTCAACAATACTTGCTGTTCCATAAATTCCTTGTGCATTGTCTTTTTCTTTACTATAGTCACCTGCAGTATAATACATAATTTCACCACAGATAACATTTACTGGATCAGCTTGAACATAAATTATATCTTCTTCATAATTATTATATGTTCCGTGGATAATAATAGCATTTTTTCCGTTTACAGTTGTTTTAGATCCAGTAGATCCTACTAAACCTTTTTGTTGGAAATATGCTGCCATAGTTGTTTCATCAGCGTTTAAAATATTTCCAGTTGTTTTTTCAAATGTACCATAAACACTATTATCATTCTTATAAAAGTATGGATTATTTTTTTCAATTGATACTCCATATCCTTCAGGTAATTCAACTTTAAACTCACCAATTGTTGTAGTTGTAGTCTTCTTTTGAACTACTGGTGTTGCTGGAGTTGAATTTCCTCCTGTTGATCCTCCATTATTATTGCTACTTCCGTTTGAACCAAACACAAAGTAAGCAATTGCAAAACCAACTAAGAATAATACTACAGCAACTAATATCATAACAACTGTGTTATTTTTCTTTTGAGGTACTCCTTGAGTATTATCGCTAGTTAATGCTGGTCCTGATGTAATTGTAGGTGTTGGTGCTTGAGGTGCTGGTGTAGGTTCTGGTGTTACTGGTGCAACAGGTGCAGCTGCCTCAGCTTGAACAGTTGGTTCTTGTACTGGTGCGGCTGCAGGTTGAGTAGTTTCTTCAATTACACTTCCACATACTTGACAAAATTTATCTCCTTCTTTAAGTTGAGCTCCACATTTTGGACAATTCATAATTACAAACTCCTTTCTATTATAAATATATCATATTACTTTTTTTAACTTTTTTCAATAACTCTATTAACTCTTTAAATTATTAAGTCCTTCTTTAACATTTTCTAATACTTTATAATTATCTTGATTTTCCTCTATTTGATATTGAATTACTAATGTTTTATCTTCTTTTAATTCAACTAGTATAATTACTAAATTATCATTTGAATCCTTATCATCATAATATACTAATTTTTCATTAGTAAAAGCATTATACTCATTTATTTGAAATTCATTTACAACAGTATCTTTTTCTTCTCCACCCATATCATAATAGTAAGAACTAGAATTTATTAAACTTGAATACTTTTGATCTGAAACAAATATATATGATTTAATAAACATTTTGTTTGTAAACATACCAACTTTCTTATCTTTGTCATATTTATATCCATAATCTTTTAATATATCAAAACTACATTTATCAATTTTTATATTAATAAATTCTTTTTCCTCTTTTTTACTATTATTAAATAAGAATAAAGAAACTACTACTAATACAGAAACTATAAAAATTACTAAAAATATTATTATTTTTTTCTTCATCTAATCACCTATAACTTTCAATGAATCTAATATTATATTTAAAGATTCAATATATAAATCAAAACTATCAGAATTAGATTCATAAATAACTATATATAGTTTTTTCTTCATAATAAAACTAATAACTTCTATTTGTTTACCTTGATTATAGTTTTCAAATAGATAAATATATCTATTATTTTCATAATTATTATATGTTTCTATATACTTATCTTTATCTATTACTTGATAAGCAATATTTTTTGCAATATCGGCATTTAATTCATTTCCATCTAGATTCTTTATAACTATTGTAGCAGTATTATCATTATTATTTAATTCTACATAGTCATCATTATTATTATTTATTTCAAAATTAGAATCATATTTAAATGTAATATTATTATCTTTATACGTATTTATTTCAAAGTTTTTTACTGCTACATTCTTAACTATTAAACCTATTAATATAAATATTATTATCAGAGCTATAATTGAAAAAGATATTATTTTTATATTTAACTTTATCTTCATATTAAACTCCTTCTACTATTAGGACTATATATCCTAAAGAATCTTTAATAGTAATTTTTATATTATCTTTTGATAAGATATCAGAATCTTCTTTATATCCTTCTTCTTTTAACTTAGTTTTATATAAAGATATAGCTCCATTATTATCTATAATATTATCTTGATTTTTATATCTAATAATCATATATTTTCCACTAGTATATGCACTATATAATTGTACTGGTAAATATTCAGTTATTTGAGTTATTTTTTGATATTTATTCCATTTATTTTTAGAAACTTTATTTATTACTTTTAATGATTCATTAGATAAATTGCTTAGTTTAATTACTTTAATATCAGAAAAATCTTGATCTTGTAATTTATCTATAATAGGTTTTAATACATTAACATCTATTGCATTATTTAAGCCACTTGAATACTCATTAATATTTTTAGATACATTATTATTAATTCCTATTACTTGACCACTAGTATTAAATATAGGACTTCCATTATCTCCATTTGAAAGAGGAAGTGAAGTTCTAAGTACCTTAATATTATCATTATAACTATCAAAATAAGTACCTGATTTAATCATTGAAGTAAGACCTAATGAACTACTTATAATAACAACGGGATCATCTTTTTCTAAATCTTTATAGTTTCCTAACTGAACAGGTAATTTTGTTTCTTTTTTTAATTTAAGAATAATTAAATTAAGATTTGGATAAGCCGCTACTACTCCTTGTATTTCTTCTACTTGGCCATTTATATCAGCATAGTATCTAGTAGATCCATTATCTACCATATCTACAAATGAATCATAAGTAGTTACTAAAACACCACTTCTTATAAAAAATCCTGTAGAATTTCCTGATGCTATACCAGAATTATTAACACTCGCTATAACAGCTACTTTATCTTTATTATCTTCGTATATCTTATTAGTTACTGAACTAGATAATTTTTTTAATTTATCATAATTTATTGATGGATCTGATGTTGGTATATAACTAGATTTATTATTTAATACATTAGCATTTTTATTATTTATATCTCTTTCTTCTTTATCTACTTGATTATAATACTTGTTAATATCATTTACCCATTCCCATTTCATTGAATTAATTTTATACATTTTACTTTCTTTTTCATAAACGCATTCAAATTCAACGATAGAGTCTATATAATAAGCTTTATCACTATAAGATAATGAAACATCATCAAGATATGCTTTAACAATTATTCTCTTATTAGATGCATATGTAATAACTATATCTTTTATTGATTTATATTTCATTTCTCTATTATGAAACATCATAGAATATGAAAGAAACACAGTATTATTTTCTTGCCATTTTTTATAATCATCTTGTTCAAAGAATACATCACCTATTTTAACTGATGGAAATCTTACTTCATGACTTTCAATTAAAGCTACATATTCTTTATAACTTACAGTTGATGCTTTATTAAAATCTTTTAACATAGCCTTTACTAGTTTTATAACTTCTTCTTTATCCTTATTTTTTAATTTATAATTATCTTTATCTTTTAAATCATATTTATTATCTAAACTAGTTAATTTATATGAAATATTATCTGTTTCTTTATCAAGATCTATATTTAAATTAAAATCTTTCTTTTCACTATAGGTAAAAAAGCTTATAACTGAAAAGATTAATAATAATAAGATTATTGATAATAATATCTTTCTTTTCATCTTATTTACCTCCTAAAGAAATTAAATCTTGTTCTACTATTTTATACATTTCTATTGATAAAGGAGAAGCATTATCTTTATTTACGAAATAATCAACCATAGCCTCAGCGAAAGTTTCTGCATAAAGTTGTTTAGCGTATCCACTTATTTCTTCTCTTAAACTAATTTCAGTTCTTGCGTTCTTTCCTTCTGCTCTTAATTTATCATTTACTCTTTTTACAGCTTCTTTAACAACTTGAGTTGAATATGTTTGATTATTCCAACTATCTATCATACTTCCATATTTAGAAGTATCATCTATTACTAGATTTTCTATATTCATCTTTTTAGTAAATATGTAATAATCTAAAGCATGAGCAGTTTCATGAACTATAACATCTTCTGGTTTAGAATTCTTTGGATGGAATTTAGAAGTTAAATCTCTTTCATAAGATTTCTTTACTATATCATAATCACTAAAAGTATTAGAATTAATATATATTCTTTTTATATAACCATAATAATTTTCATTAAATCCTAATATTTTAAAACTAAAGTCTGCATATACTTGAGGTTCTCTTCTACCAACTAGATATGAATTAACTAATGCTTCTGGTATCTTTAATTCCCTATAAAAATCATTAAGTCTATTTACTACATTATTCATATAAATTTCATCTACATTACAAGTATATGAATAATTTAAATTAAGTGATTTATCTAAATGAGAATTCAATTTAGTATATGTAGTATTATTACAATATTTATTTCCTTCTTCTTCTTTAGAAGTTAAAGCATCTTTTACTTGATTTACAAATCCTTCTTTTGAAGTTGATACATCAAAACTATAACTAGAAAAGTCTAAAACATCAAAATCATTTTTTTCTTCTTCTTTATTACCACAAATAGTATCTGTTGAATGAGTTTTACAATATTCATTTATATCTTGTTTAGTCGTTACTCTTCTATTATTCTTAATAGCAACTGCTAAAATAAATACTAAAATTATAATTATAATCACTAGTAAAAGAGCAACTACTACGTTACCATTATTAACATTATTCTTTTTAGGTTTAACTACATTTAAATCACTCTTTTTACTTAAATCTTTTATAACTCCAATATTTATTTCTTTAGTACTATCATTCCCTACTCTATAACCACATCTAGGACAAAACTTTGAATTATCATCTAGTACATTACCACATTTAGGACAATACATATTAGTATTCCTCCACTTCATAGTTTAAATATTGAGCAAGGAAATCTTCTGTAATATCTTGTTTTTTATCGGAATTAGTAAATGATATTATTACTTTCAAATATAATTTATCTCCTATTTCGCAAAAAGCTTCTAGTTTTTTATAAGTAGATGTATACTTTTTATTACTATATAGATCATATTCTAGTCTATAATAATAAATATCTTTTCCATTTAGCTTAACAAATTTAGGTTTAGTTAAAGATATATTTTTTCTTGTATCACTTTCTTTATATGAACTTTGATCTATTTTGTAATAAGATAAACTAGTTGATTCTATAGTATTATTTGAACTAACTTTATCTATTGAATAAATAATTGTCTTTTTATCTTGTGGAGTTTCATTTAATAATTCAGTTGCGTAAACATTACTAGTTATTGAATCAATTTCAGGAATAGTTTTAGGTATTTTAAAATTCAATTTATAACCATGTTCATATTCTTTATATTTATTTTGTTGTAAGAAACCAACTAAGTAGTTTCCTTCTTCTTTAAAACGTTTATATACAGCTTTTTTCTCTTCTACTTTTATACTTTTCATTATATTATCTATTGCTTTAGTAGACATAACTCCATTCTTAGCTGTAATTTCAACCACAATAGTTTGAGTTTTTACTCCTTCGTCAGTCGATATATTAACTTCAATTCCCACTCTCCATTCATCATAATTTGAAGAGAATTTAGGATCAATTCCAGAAGAATAATTCCATTCTAAATATTTATATGTAACACCATCTATAGTTCTTGAAAGTATACCAGTATCTTCTAAATTACTAATATATTCATCATCTTTATACGAGATTAATTTAGTTTTAAATTTATTTAAATAAGTGTTTAGTGTATCATTTTCGTTTTTAATAGTTATTTTTACATTACCATCTACTGACTCAAAACTTTTAAAAGTATTAGATAAATTATATTCGTGGACAATATCTGGATAACTAAAATTATAGATATTGTAGTTATAATCATTATAATAACTATTAATCATTTTAGAATTAGTTCCTAATTCTTCACCATTAAAATTATTTACTCTTTTAAATGATGTATCTACAACAACATCTTTATTCTCTTTTTTTGAATTTAATTGAATAAAAATGCCTGAACCGATTAAAATAACTCCGATTAAAATTAAGATAAGTCCCAAAATTTTCTTCACACTAAATCACACCCTATCATAAAAATTATACAATAAATTCAAAACTCATTCAATTATTTAAATTGTATTTATATTATTTGTTGATTTTTATCAGTTTTTTTGTTAAAATTACTATTAGTTGAAGAAGCGAGGTGAAAAATATGGCAAATATAAAAAGTGCTAAAAAAAGAATCATCACTAGTAGAAAGAAAGCAGTAGATAATAATACAATTGATTCAGCTAGAAGAACTGCAATTAAAAAATTCGAAAAATTAGTAAATGAAGGAAAAAAAGACGAAGCTAAAGTTGCTTTAAATACAGCTATTCAAAAAATAGATAAAGCTTTAAAAAATAATTTAATTCATGCTAATAAAGCTGCCAGATTAAAATCAAGATTAACAAAAAAATTAAATAATATGGAGTAATAAATTACTCTTTTTTTTATTATTAAAATAAGATACAATTACTTTAGGTGAATATGATGAAGAAACTATTATGCTTTTTGATTATAGTTAGTATTATCTTTATAGGTGGATATATTTTTAGAGATAATATTACAGAATTTGTATTTCAAAAAATGTTAGACGATGTTGAAATAAGTGAATTAAAACCAAATGAATATTATAGAGCTACAGATTATTCTTACGTACAGATTACAAATGATTTTGAAGCTAAAAACTATAATCATTTAATGAATATATATTACACTATTGTTAATAGTGGTATGGAAAGTTTTATATTTAAATGTGATTATGATGAATGTATAAAAGATGTTGAAGATATTTCAAATAATCAAATACTACTTTCTAATATAAATTCATTTGTTCATCCATATAATAATTTCTCATCAATTGCAACTAAATTTGATTCTTTAGGAATCGTAGAACTTACTATAAATAAACAATATAGTGATAAACAAATTAAAGAATTAAAGTTAAAGTCCGAAGAAATAATAAAAAATGTAGTTGGCACTACTTCAAATAGTGTTGATATTATTAGAAAAATACATGATTATATTATAATTAATACAAAATACGATTCTGATAGAAGTGATTTACATAAAGTTAATTATAGTTCTGATATAGCATATGGACCTCTTATTGAAGGATATGGTTTATGTGGTGGATATAGTGATGCAATGTCAATATTTTTAGATTATTACAATATACCTAATTTCAAAATAATAAGTGAAAATCATGCATGGAATGCAGTTAAAATTAATAATAAATGGTATCACTTGGATCTTACATGGGATGACCCAATTACTACATCAGGTAAAGATGTATTAAAACACGATTACTTCTTAATAAATACTCAGAAGCTTTATGAATTAGAAAGTATTCAACATAATTTTGATAAAGAAGTATTTAAAGAAATAGCAAATTAAAAACTAGAAACTTATGTTTCTAGTTTTATTATTCTCTCCTTCTTAATAAATCTATAAATACATCTAATTACTAAGAATGTAGGAAGAGCAATTACAATACCAAATATTCCAAATAAACCACTCATAATTACTACTGACATAATTGATATTAATGGTTTTACATTTGTCTTTCTTCCATAGATATGTGGCGAAATAACATAACCATCTATATTTGGGAATATTAAACAAATTACTAATGTCAATATGAACAATTTCATTGATACAACAGACGCAAGAATTACTGCTGTAATATTAGTAATCCATCCTCCAAAATAAGGTATTACTGTTGTAAATGAAGCAAGGAATCCTAATAATAACCAGTTAGGATGACCTATTATCCAAAATAAGAATGAATATTCAAAAAATTGAACAGTCATGAATATTATTAAACCTTCTAAATAATCACCTAATTGACCATCAATATCTTTAAGTAATTTAAAGTACTTTTTATGTTTACTTACAATATAATCTTTAACTTCTCTTCTAATATCATCCATATCAGCTAATAAATATATAGATACAATTGAAATAATTATAAATTTAGCAAAGAAATTAGCTGCATTTGATATAAATGACATAAATCCATTTGATAATATATTACCAATATTCATAATAGCTCCATTTAAATAATCATTAATATTCTCTTCAAATGGCTTTATATTAACATTAAACTTAGTTGATAAATCATTAACAATAGTTCCTAGATTATTTGATAGATTAATCAATTGATCATAGATTAGCGGAACCGTAAGTCCTATAAGTCCAAAGATTATTAGGAAAACACATAGAACTACAAAAGTAATTGCGAGTTTCTCTCCAACTCCTTTTCTCTTTAATAATCTTACTATTGGATAAAATGCATAAGCAATTCCAAAAGATATAAGGAATGGGAATAATAAATTAAATACCCTAACTACTAAACTAATCCAATAATCCATTGTTTGAACACCAATATAAACAATAGCTGCAACAATTAATATATTTAATAACTTATAATTAACTTTATTTTTATACATTAGAATTCTCCTTTTCTAAAATAATAGTTACAGGTCCATCATTCAATAAATTAATCTTCATATCTGCCCCAAATATTCCTGTTTCAACTTTTATATAATTAGATAATTCTTTATTAAAACAATCGTATAACATCGTTGCATATTTAGAATTTAATGCTTTTACATAACTTGGTCTATTTCCTTTAGTAGTGTCAGCATATAAAGTGAATTGAGAAATAGATAATATTTGATCATTTTCTAAATCTATACTTTTATTCATTACCCCATTCTCATCATCAAATATTCTTAAATTAATTATTTTTTTTACCATATAATCAATTATATCTTTATTATCCCCTTCAGTAAATCCAACTAAAAGTACTAAACCATGGTCAATTTTACCAGTTATTTTTCCATCAACTGTACATGATGCTTCTTTACTTCTTTGTACTACTACTCTCATCGAATTATTCGCACCACCTTATCTACATAACTTAATGATTCTATATCTCTAATAAAATTATTTAAATGATCTAAATTTCTAACCCAAACATCTATATCATATATTGTATTATCATCTTTTCTAATAGTTCTCATACTATCAAAATTGATATTAATACTTTGAGCTTTTTTCATTATTTCAAGTAAATAATCATTAGTGTCTTTGCAATAAATAAATAATGAAGTAATAAATTTATTATTATTAATAACTTCATTCCATGAAACTTGTACCATTCTATTATCAAGATATTGAAGATTATGACAATCTTTTCTATGAATACTTATTCCATTTCCTTTAGTTATATATCCAACTATCTCATCACCTGGTACTGGATTACAACAATTAGCTAAATTAACTTTTACTTTATCAATACCAGCAACTATAATATCTCCATCAGTATGTTTTGGAACTTCCTTAACTTTTTTCTCTACTGTATCTTCTTCTTTTCTATAGATAAGATTAATAATATAACTTGCTGAAAACTTACTATTACCTATATTTAAATATAAGTCTTCAACATCACTTACTTTTGCTTGTTCTTTTATAATTTTCATATTATCATCACTTAAGAACTCATCAAAAGCTATTTTTCTTTTTCTTAATTCTCTTTCTAATTCATTTTTACCACGTTCAATATAATTTTCTTTTTCACTTCTAGAAAAGAATGCTCTAATTTTATTCTTTGCTCTAGTTGACTTAACTATATTTAACCATTCTATTGATGGATTAGAACTCTTATTAGTAATAATTTTTACTATATCATTATCTTTTAATTCATAATCAAGTGGAACAATACTATCATTAACTATTGCACCAGTCATAGTATCTCCAACTCTTGTATGGATACAATAAGCAAAATCTATTGGAGTAGATCCTTTAGGTAATTCAAATATATCTCCTTTAGGAGTAAAGACATAAATATTATTATTTAATATTTCATCTTTAACACTATTAACAAACTCTTCACTACTCATTTTATCTTCATTTAAATCTATTATAGATTTAAAGAATTGTAACTTAGATTCAGTTGTATTGGTTCCAGTCTTATTTATATCTTTATGTTCTTTATAAGCCCAGTGTGCAGCTACACCATTTTCTGCTATCTCATCCATTTCAAATGTTCTTATTTGAATCTCAAATAAATATCCATCTATTCCAAAAACAGTTGTATGAAGAGATTGATATCCATTTGTTTTAGGCATAGCTATATAATCTTTAAATCTTTTAGGTATTGGTTTATATTTAGCATGAATCATTCCAATAATTGAATAACATGTTTGAACATCATCTACCATTATTCTAATAGCTAATAAATCATATATGTCACTAAATTTACGTCCACGTTCAAGTTTTTTATAAATACTATAAATACTTTTACTACGACCAAGTATTTCATGTTTAATACCATTTTCATTAAGTAATTTACTAACACTTGCCATCATATCTTCTACTACTTGATCACGCTCAAGTTTAGTATTATTTAACTTATCAGCTATATCATAAAACACTTCTGGTTTTAGATATCTAAGACATAAATCTTCTAATTCACTTTTTATTTTATGAATACCTAAATGGTCAGCAATAGGCGCAAGTATATCTAGTGTTTCTTTAGCTATTTTCTTTTGTTTTTCTTCAGATTTAGCCCAAAGTGTTCTCATATTATGTAATCTATCTGCAAGTTTAATAATTATTACTCTAACGTCTTCACTCATTCCTACTATAATTTTCTTATAATATTCAATTAAAGCATCATTCTCAGTAGAAAAATGAATTTTACTAATCTTCGTAACACCATTAACTAAATTAGCTATTGTTTCACCAAACTCTTCTTTTATATCTTCTTTAGTAACATCACAGTCTTCAATAACATCATGTAATAGGCCTGCACAAATTGTTTCTGCATCACCATATACAGTAGTTATTATTATTGCAGTAGCAATAGGATGAAATATATATGGTTCTCCACTTTCTCTAAATTGACCTAAATGTTTAGTATTACTATATTCATAAGCATCTCTAATCATTTGGATTTTTGAAGGTTCAATATAAGTACTTGCTTTTTCTATCAAGTCATCTATTGTATATAATTTTTTGTTACTCATATTTTCCTCCTTATAATATTTCTAAATCTTCTAATTCTACTTTTTCTTTCATTTGTTTTTTTATATCTTTAACATATCTATCTAATTTTTTATTATCTACATTTAATATATCATCTACTACATCACACAAAACCAAACCCTTAGATTCTTTCCATTTATTCTTTATAAGATAATTCCATATATCTTCTTGTTTAATATAATCGTAATTTTCTCTTTCTAATTCTTTTAATTTAGTTTTTAAAGCTGGTTTTACTCTAATGTATAGATCATATGCACTATTAAATTCTATATCATTTTCCATAAAACCTCCTAGTTATTTATTAATTCTTCAAATCTTTCTTCTATATGATATATATCAGCACAACTCATAAAACAAATTACTGAATTATCATGTTTTAATAATTTTTCACAATCTTCAACTGATACTTTTTCACTATTTGGTATTCTTTCAATTAAAGTATCACTTGAAACACCTGGATAATCTTCTTGTTTTTCACGATCACAATGAATATCCATAACATAAGTTTTGTCAGCAATAGATAAACTATCTACAAAATCATCCATTAAAGCTTCAGTTCTAGAATATGTATTAGGTAAGAATACAGCAACTATCTCTTTATCAGGATACTTTTGTTTAGCTGCTTTAATAGTTACAGCAATCTCAGTTGGATGGTGTGCATAATCATCTATCATTATATAGTTTTTTATATTTTTAATTTTAAATCTTCTTTTTGCTCCTTTAAAATTATTAATATTAGTTTCTATATCTTTTTCATTTATTCCATAATAATATGCTGCATAAATTGCTGATAATGCATCAAGTACCATATGTTTACCAAATAAAGCAAGACTAAAATGCCCAAATAATTCTCCATCTATATAACAATCAAAACTACTTCCGTTTGAATCAAGTACAACATTTTTAGCAACTACATTATTATTTTCATTAAATCCGTAATAAACTACTTTCTTATCAAATTTTATATCTCTAACATTTTCATCATCACCATTTGCAATAATAATTTCTGCTTTATTAGCAAATTGTCTAAATGTATCTTTTATCTCTTCAATTCCACCTGGATAACATTCAGTATGATCAAGTTCAATATTAGTTATTAATGCAACAGTAGGATAATAAGCTAATAAATGTTTATTAAATTCATCACTTTCAATTATAAAATACTCATTATCTTTATTAGCATTACCTGTTCCATCACCAACAAAATAATTACATCCATAAGTATTATTAAATATCTCACTTAACATCAAACTAGTAGTAGTTTTTCCATGAGTTCCACTAACACCAATTGTTTTAAATAATTTTGTTAAATCACCTACTACATCTTTATATTCTTTTATATTTAAACCTAATTCTCTAACTCTTTTCATTTCAGGATGATCTGGCTTAAAAGCACGAGAATAAGTTACAATAGTATCTTTATCTATATCATGAGGGCCATAGAATATTTCTATATTTCTTTTCTCAAGTCCATCCATTGTGTATTTATAATCTTTAACATCATCATAACCTGACACTTCATTACCCAAGTCATTTAAAATACATGCTAATGATGACATTCCTGATCCTTTTATACCTATACAATAATATTTCATTTTATCACTTCCTACTCCTTCATTATATCATTATTATATTGCAATTTACACTTTTTTTATATTACATAATTAATTAAGTTGACATGGTTTATTTATTTTTATTAAAATTAATATAGAATAGGCGATGAAGATATGAAAGACAGTAATAAATATATAATTTTTATAACAACAATAATATTATATTTCTTTTCCTCACTATTTAAATTAATACCAATAACACTATTTAAAATAGATTATAAAAATATGTCAGGAAACACAAGTATTATTCTAAGTATTTTCTCTAATATTGTACTTATATTTATTTTTTATTTTTTTTATAAAAAAGATCTTATTACTGATTTTAAGAAATTTAAGAACGATGATAAAAGAAAAAAAGTATTTGATTCAATACTTTTATGGATTATAGGTCTTATAATTATGTTTGCATCAACTTGGATAGCGTCATTGTTAGGAATAGATGAATCAAGTAATAATTTAGCTGTTAAAAATATGTTTACAAGTAATCCAATATTAGCAGGGATAACCGTTATATTTTTAACTCCAATTATAGAAGAAATAGTATTTAGATTATCATTTAGAAAAGTTATACCAAATGGAATATTATTTGTAATTATATCTGGTTTAGTATTTGGTTCTCTACATATTTTAAGTATAACTAATATTAATGAATTATTCTTTCTAATTCCATATTGTAGTTTAGGAATTATTTTATCTTATATTTATTACAAAGGTGATAGTATTTATTATACATTTATAATACATATATTACATAATTTACTAATTGCATTATTAGTTTTAGGTGGTTTAGCATGAGAAGTAGATTAGAAAGAAATAAGAAAAACAGGAATCAAATTACTAAAGTTGTTGTAGAAGAAAAAACTAAAAATATAACTATAAAAGTATTTAAAATAACTTTAGCTCTATTTATAATCTTATCTATTATTTTTGTAGTTTTTAGATATGTTGCAACATCAGGATTAGTAGTTAGAGAATATGGAATTGATTATGATATACCAGATAATTTCTATGGATTAAAAATAATTCAAATAAGTGATTTAAACTATAATAGTGAAACAGTAGATTTAGATAAAGTAAAACAATTAGTTTCCAAAACAAATAAGTTAAAACCAGACTTAGTTTTATATACTGGAGATTTAATATATAAAGATATAGATAATAAAGACAATGATAATTTATCTAAAGAATTAAGCAAAATCAATTCAACTCTTGGTAAATATTATGTATCTGGAGAAGAAGATAATGATGAAACAAAGATTATTTTAACTAATGCCGGATTTGAAAACCTAGATAATAATTATGAATTGATATATAAAGATAATAACTCACCTATTCTTTTAACTGGAATTGGAAATGAAAATGATTATGATAAAGCATTCGAATATATAAAAAATGGAGATAAAGAAATATTTACTATAACTATGATTCATAATCCTAAAAATATAGAAGAAATTATTAATCAATATCAAATAGACTTATTATTAGCTGGACATACATTTAATGGATTAATAAAAATTCCAAAAATTGGCGGAGTATTTAACTTTGAATGTAAGTACTATGATGATTATTATAAAGTAGATAATACTGATGTATATATATCTAATGGTATAGGTACAAAAGAATATCCATATAGATTATTTAATCATCCAAGTATAAATTTCTTTAGACTAAGATAAAAAGAGATGTATAACATCTCTTTTATTTTATTATTTTATATTCACTAGCTTCTCCATATCCAGAATCTAAATATAGTATTCCAATATGACCATCAAAGTTAGGATAAATCTTATTATATAAATCAAGCGATTTGAAATTAGATATATTTATATAAACATAATTTCCATCATTCATAGTTAATAAGAATCTAGTTTCATCATAACTAGATGGATCATATTTTATTTCAGATATTTGTTTTAATATATTTTCATCTAGTTTATCTAACTTATCTATAAACCTATCATATACTTTATCAGTAACATAGTTTAATAAAGTAGGTACTCCATTATATTTGTTATCAGTTTCTATTTGTTTTTTATTAGATAGTACATATCTTTGTTCTGTAAAATCATAAAGTAATACTTTATACTCTACTACTTTTATCTTAAACGTATGAAAAAACATTCTAGATACTTCTACATCTTTTATATATTCATTCTTTTTAATATCTATAGCATTCTTAATAACTGTGTAGTCTAAGTTTCCAAACATCCACTTACCAGCATTGTCAGAGCAGGCTATACGCATAGTTGGAACCTTGCCCATCCATGTTCTGAAATACTTATGTAAGAGTTTAAGTTTTGTATTGGAAGAGTGAGACTGGAAGATACGGATTTTAGCTCCGCCCTTCTTAGCAGCAAGCAAGTCTACAACAGGAAAAGCATTATCAGAATGTCTTATTGCTACCTGATAACCGCCTTCTTTTACTATATTTTTAATTTCATTGAAATTCTTAAAAGGATGTCTAGATTTACGCGATGTTAGATATACCTTACCCCCAAGGGATTCTATCTCCTTGCAGTAGTCTCTGCTATCATCACGATAATTGATGATAAAGTCGAACTGGACCTTACTTCGGTCCAGATTACGATATATATTCATTAAGAAAGTTTCTATGCCGCCAGGACACATAGTGCCGACGATATGAACTATACGTTTCATTTAATCTCCTTACCGGTGCCTGCAAACATCGGTTAAGTTATTACATAACTAGTTTTTCGTAGATACGTTTAAGCTTGCCTACCTGACTTGTTACATCAAAGCCTCTTTCTTTAAGAGCCTGACTTGCCTGCTCTATAGTTATATCTCTTGTACAATCATAAAGCTCTATTGCATCTTTAGCCCACTTAACTGGCTCTTCAGAAAGTGATTCGTATTTTACTAAACCTGTTACATCAACATCTTTAGTAATCACATCTGAGATAAGACAAGGTACTAAGCTGCTCTGTGCTTCTACTATAGTTCCTGGAAGGCCTTCATATTTTGAAGGGAATACAAGAACGTCCATGTTAGCATAATAGTCTTTAACATTGGAACGACCGCCAGTAAAGATAACCTTATCAGCAAGGCCAAGACTATTTACCTTTTCCCGGATGCTGTCCATAAGTGGTCCTTTACCAACCATCATAAGCACTGCATCATCTCTAAGTTTTGCAATTTCTGCAAAAACCTCTATA
>CAZOBH010000001.1:0-97521 GCA_964578175.1 uncultured Clostridium sp. | reverse complement strand
TATGTACATTTCTTACATAATGGATGATAGGCTTTATTATTTTTAAATCCATTTATTATATTTTTAGTTAATTCTTTATTTAATATTTCATCCACAGATTCTGTGAATATATTACCTAAGTTAATAACTCCTTCTCCATCTAGGCAACATGGTATAACTGTACCATCTACTAGTATTCCAATATGTGTATCTAATCCTAAACAGAATCCATCAGTTGATTCATTTCTTTTTTCATCAGGCCAATCAAAGATATTAGATTTACTTAAAAATATATTTTTAGATAGAGTTATATCTTTTTTTGTATATATTTTATCAACAATATCTGGGGATAATTTATAATAATCAATTATTTTATTAACAATACTTGTTGATTCTTTTGAAAACTTATTATCTTTTAAAGTCCAAATACGATAACAAATATATGTTTCTTTAGATAAATCATTACATGTATTAAATACATCTTCAAAGTATGTAGGTATATCATTTTCTGAATGAAGAGATATATTTATTTGACGTATATTATGTTTAAGTAATATATCTTTTTTATCTTTTAAAAGAGTTCCATTTGTTGTAATTTGTACTTTTATATTTTCTTTATCACAAATACTTAATATTTCATCTAAATTAGGATGAAGTAGAGGTTCTCCTTTAACATGTAGATAAATATAATCAGTATAATCTTTTATTTTTGATAAAACTTCTTTAAAATCTTTTGGACTCATATATTCTCTTTTTCTACTTATTGGAGAACAGAAAGAACAATTTAAATTACAAGCATTAGTTATTTCTATATATATCTTTTTAAACCTTTTCATTATTCACTCTTCATCTCAAATAGAATATCTCTTAATTCCATTGCTCTTTCAAAATCTAAGTTTTTTGCAGCTTCTCTCATTTCATTTTCTAATAGCTCCATTGTTTTTGCTCTTTCTAACTTAGTTTGTTTTTTATTTCCAGATTTATTTATCTCTTTATTTTCATCAACATTTGATATCAAATCTCTTATCTCTTTATTTATAGTTTTTGGTATTATTCCATGCTCTTTATTATATGTTTCTTGTATCGTTCTACGTCTTTTAGTTTCTTCTATTGCTTTTTTCATTGAATCTGTCATTTTATCAGCATACATTATACATTTACCATTAACGTTTCTTGCACATCTACCTATTGTTTGAATTAAACTTCTTTCACTTCTTAAGAATCCTTCTTTATCAGCATCTAATATAGCGATTAAACTAACTTCTGGTATATCAATTCCTTCACGTAATAGGTTTATTCCAACTATACAATCATATTTACCTAATCTTAAATCTCTTATTATTCTCATTCTTTCTAAAGTTTTAACTTCTGAATGAAGATATGCAACATTTATATTTAATTCTTTTAAATAGTTAGTTAACTCTTCTGCCATATGAATAGTTAAAGTTGTTATTAATGTTCTTTCATTTTTTTCTATTCTTTCTCTTATTTCTCCAACTAAGTTATCTATTTGTCCTTCACTTTTTCTTATTTCAATAGTAGGATCTAATAAACCTGTTGGTCTAATTATTTGTTCAACAAATTTATTATTAGTTTTACTAAGTTCATAATCACCTGGTGTAGCAGAAATATATATTGTTTGATTTACTTTTTTTTCGAATTCTTCAAATTTTAATGGTCTATTATCTAGTGCACTTGGAAGTCTAAATCCATATTCAACTAAATTTAGTTTTCTTGCTCTATCTCCATTATACATTCCACCTATTTGTGGCACTGTTACATGTGATTCATCTATAACAAGCAAAAAATCTTTTGGAAAGAAATCAAGTAAACAACATGGTGTTTCTCCCTCTTTTCTTCCAGTTAATGGACGAGAGTAATTTTCAACTCCTTGGCAAAAACCAGTTGCTCTAAGCATTTCTATATCATACTTTGTTCTTTGTTCTATTCTTTCTGCTTCTAAAGGTTTATTATTATCTTTAAAATATTTTATTCTTTCTTCTAATTCTTCCTCTATTCTTTTGATAGCAGCTTCTATTTTTTCATCACCTACGACAAAGTGACTTGCTGGAAATAATGAAATTGATTTTTTATTTACTATAATGTTTCCAGTTAAAGAATCTATTTCACTTATTCTATCTATTTCATCTCCAAAAAATTCTATTCTATAACCATTTGTTCTTTCACTAGCAGGTATTATTTCTAATGTATCTCCTCTTACTCTAAATGTTCCTCTTTTGAAATCCATATCATTTCTTTCATAAAGCATACTTACTAGTTTATCTAATACTTTATCTCTTTCTATTCTATCTCCAACATTTAAAGTTAACATTTTATTACGATACTCATCTATATCTCCTAAACCATAGATACAAGATACAGAAGCTACTACTATAACATCTCTATTAGATATTAACGAACTTGTTGCAGCATGTCTTAATTCATCAATCTCATCATTTATAGATGCATCTTTTTCTATATAAGTATCTGTTGTTGGTACATATGCTTCTGGTTGATAATAATCATAATATGATACAAAATATTCTACATGGTTGTTAGGGAAAAGTTCTTTAAACTCCGAATATAATTGACCGGCTAATGTCTTATTATGTGCTAAGACTAAAGTTGGTTTGTTAACTTCTTTTATAACATTAGCAATAGTAAATGTTTTACCTGTTCCAGTTGCTCCTAATAAAACTTGGTGTTTTTTACCTGAATTAACTCCATCTACAAGTTCTCTAATTGCATTTGGTTGATCTCCATTTGGTTTATATTTACTAACTAAATTAAACTCTGACATAGTACCACCTCAATAAATATTATTCTATCATATTTATATATAAAGTAAAAAAGAACTTAAAAGTTCTTTATACCACATTTAATATATATTATTGCAGCAATAACTGATAAAACTAGACCAATTATACTACATACTAACCCACCTTTAGTTCTAGTAGATGCATTACTTACTATTCCTAAAATTCCTAGAATGATTCCTGATAAAGGAAATAATATTCCACATGGGATAGATAATATACCCATTGCTAATCCTACTGCATTTTTTTCTTTCATCTATAATTCTCCTTATAATTATAATCACTTGTTATTCCAAAATAAGATTCCATAGTAATCCAATTTCCATTATTATATAATTTTTTAGCTAAATCTTTTCCTACATATCTAAAGTGCCATGATTCATAAATATATCCAGTTTCAGATTGTTTTCCTTGAGGATATCTTAATATAAATCCATATTTATAACAGTTTTCAGCTAGCCATTTAGCTTCTTTAGTATTATCAAAACTTGATCCAACATGATTTAAGTCTGCTGCTAAACCTGATTGATGTTCAGAATATCCTGGTCTTGCCGAATAAGTATCAGCTTTTGCTTTACCATCTCTTGATACCCATTTATTATAAACAGCTTTTTGGGTACTATAAGATCTAAATCCACTAACTACTGTTAATGTAATTCCATCTTTTTTAGCTCCTTCTTTCATTTTTTTAAAATTCGAATTAAACTCACTTGTTAATCCATTTCCATAAGAAGATGGAAGAGGATAACTTTTATTAGCTATTAAATAACCATCTATATAGGTAACTCCATTTTTAACATATCCATTAAACCCTTTTGATGTTTTAAAATAAATTGTTTTTTTAGTGCTAGTCGTAGTCTTGCTAGACGAATTACTTGCAGTTGTTACTTGTTTCTTTTTAACTACTAATACAAAATCTTTTTCTGATTCATTTCCACTTGAGTCTTTTGCAATATATTTTAATTTATATTCTCCTTCTTTTTCAAATGAATAATCTCCACTAACTTTTATATCTACTTTTTTGTCATAATTATCTGTAACTTTTACATCTTTTAATAAATCTATTTTAGTACCAACTGTCGTTTCAATTTTATCATTAGCACTTATTTCAGGAGCTATATCATCCTTTACAACATAAGTGCAAGTTATATCTTTTTCTCTTCCAAAGTAATCTTTAACAACTAATTTAACATCATATTTTCCAGTTTTAGAAGTATCTAATTTTTCTTTTTTATTTACTAGTTCTATATTTTTAGATTTTTTTATACAATCTGTATTATATAATTCTTCATCTAATTTTACTTCATAGTTTTTAACTTCTATATTTGACTTCTTACTTTTAACAAATAAATAAGTTCCAACAAATATACATATTAAAATAATAATTAATAATATAAATAGTATTTTATTTAGTCTAATACTATTTTTTATTTTTCTTTTTCTAGGCATATTATCACCTCTAAATAATTATATCATATAAAATAAAAATCCAACTATAAGTTGGATTTATTTTTACTCTATTTCAATTGTAGTCTTATTTGATAATTCTTCTTTAGGATCCTTCTTAGGAACTGTAATTGATAAAGTTCCATTATTAAATGATGCTTTAATATCATCTTGTTTAACATCATCTCCTAGATAAAAACTCCTAGAACATTCACCACAATATCTTTCACGACGAACAAATTTATTTTCTTCTTTATCTTCATCGTTTTTTTCAATTTTAGCATGAATGTTTAGATATCCATTTTCTACATTTATATCAATATTATCTTTAGTGTATCCTGGCAAATCCATCAATACTTCATAATTATCTTTATTATCTTTTATATCTGTTTTCATTATTTGATTAAAATTATTATGTTTTCTATTACTGAAAAAAGGATCATCAAAAACATTATCAAATAAATCAAAATCATCTCTTGGTACTAACATCATATATCATCATCTTCCTTTCAAACTATATAATTTAATACCTATAAAGAAATCATTTTTCTTTACAATTATGTTATAACTCTATATATTAGCAAAGTCAATAGGAAAGTGCTAATTTTTTTAAAAAAAGAATCTTATTATTAAATCTATTACCATTATTCCTCCTAGGAAACATGTATAGAATACTTTTTTGTTAATATCTGTCTTGTTTAATTTTCTTTCTATAATAGGTTGAACACAATATAAAAGGAAAGTTCCACCTATAGCAAAGTTTCTACTTGCATCAAAACATACTCTTGAATTGAAGTTTAAATAATCTTTAGTATAGTCCCAAAGAATTATTCCAGCATATTTATCGATCATATAATGAGCAACAAATTCAATTAGTGTAGTAATTATAAATATTAGAAAGAATATTATTAATGGTGTTAGATCTATTTTGTTTTTTGTCTTTTTAGGTAGATTTTTATCTACTATATGAATAAATAAAACACTCATAGCTAAATATATAATTATTGGGAATCCAAATGATGTTAAAAATAAATCTATTTGATATATTTTTGGTACAGTATATTCAATCAAAACTATAAATATAAATAAAAATGCTAATAATAATGTTGGTATTGTTAATCTACTACCAAATGGATGCTTATCTTTTTTTGTTCCACTTAATAAAGCAATTAATACTATCATTCCAAATCCATAAATAGGTAAATATGGACCAAATAAATATCCTCTATTAGTTAATTCTCCATTTAATATATACATCCATACAACTTCATATATATAACCTATTACGGAATAAATTAAAAATGTTAAATATAAATCTGCTACTTTACTAACTTTCTTTTTACTCTTCATTATTATCACCTATTATATTTATATCATAAATCAAAAAAAAGAAATAGACTATTCCATTTCTTTTAAAAATTCATTAATTATATAACTCGTTATTAATAATCCAGCTGATGGTGGTACAAAAGCAGTTGATCCAACTATCCTTGTATGTGTTTTTTTAGGTAATTCTTTACTAGAAAGAACCATTACCTTTTCTCTTATACCTTCATCTTTTACATATTTTCTAATTATTCGAGCTAATGGATCATTTACTGTTTTTCTAACATCAACTATCTCTAGTAGTTCTGGTCTAAATTTATTACCTGTACCCATTGACGATATTATTGGTATATTCTTATCTATACATGTTTTTATAACTATTTTTTTAACAGTTACTGTATCACATGCATCTACAAAATAATCAATATGTTGTTTAAATAATTCTTCATAATTTTCTAAATCAATTCTTTTAGTTATTTTTATTACATTACATTTTGGATTAATATCTTTTATCCTATCGTAAAATAGATCAGTCTTATATTTTCCAATTGTAGAATTTAAAGCTATTATCTGTCTGTTAATATTTGTTTTATCTACAACATCCATATCACAAATAATTAGATTGCCTATACCAGATCTTGCAAGAGACTCGACAACATATCCTCCAACTCCACCAAGTCCTAAAACTAATATTGTTTTATTCGATAAATTATTAATATTATCTTTTCCAATTATTTTTTCTAATCTTTCAAATTCATTCATGTGTAAACTCCTACATTAGAGGTGCAAACAATCTTAATATACTTAAATAAATTGTTTTAAAAATACCATTTTTAGTATTATTAATTGTTACTTTCTTACTAACTTCTATTACACTATCTACATCATCTTTTATATTTTTAACAACTTTTTTATCATTTATATATAAAGAACACTCAAAGTGCATATCTAGACTTCTATAATCTAAATTTATAGTTCCTATAGTTGCTACTTTATCATCAATAACAAATATTTTACTGTGTATAAATCCTGGAGTATATTCATATATTTCTATTCCATTTTTTAAAAAAGTTTTATAATAAGATCTAGTCACATTATATACAATTGGTTTATCAGGAATACCTGGAGTAATTATTTTTATATCTACTCCTCTTTTTTTAGCCATAACAAATGCTTTAATCATATCATTATCAACAATTAAATATGGAGTTGTTATATATATATACTTTGTTGCTTGATTTATCATATTAAGATATACATTTTCACCAACAGATTCCTTCTTTAAAGGATTTGAACAATATGGAGCTATATAGTTATTCTTATTTTTCATATTATATTTAGGTTTATAACTATTTATAGATTTAGATAAACTTCTACAGTTGTTCCACATTTTTAAGAAAGCAACAGTAAAACTCCATGTAGCTTCTCCTTCAATTCTTACAGCATTATCTTTCCAATAACCAAATCTTTCTTGAAGGTTTATATATTCATCTCCTATATTAATTCCACCCGTATATGAAACAAATCCATCAATAACTACAATCTTTCTATGATCTCTATTATTATAAAATAAATTAAGAACAGGGTTTAATTCATTAAAACATACACATTGAATACCTATTTTCTCTAATTCTTCATCAAAAGTATCTGGAACATATTGAAGTGAACCTACATCATCGTAGATTAACTTTACTTCTACACCTTCATTAACTTTATCCTTCAAAGCTTCTAAGATACTAGTTAACATTGTTCCTTTTTTAAGAATAAAAAACTCTAAAAATATATATTTTTTTGCTTTTTTTATGTCATTTAATATAGATCTATATGCATCTTCTCCAGTAGGAAGGTATTTAACTATTGAATTATTATATACTGGATAACCTGCGTCATTAGAGATATATTTCATTTGAGTATAAATACTTTTATCTTCTTTTTCTAACTCATCAAGCACTTTATCATCTTGTATTAAATACTTTTTAGCAAGATTACTATTTTTGTTGATATTACGCACTAATTTACTACTAAACAAGTTATTACTTAAGAATACGAATAAGATTGTTCCTAAGATTGGAAATATTGCAAATAATAATATCCAAAATATATTATTACTAATTTTTCTACTATCTCTTAAAAATATAAGAACTAACAAAACGCTTAAAACACGCAGAAAAATCTCTATTTTTAATGAATAATTAGATAAATATGAAGATATCGCTGCTGTGATTAGTACTTGTATTATTAATGATAATAGAACTAAAAACGCTCTTTTTTTTCCTTGATTATTCATAGAACCTCCCAGTTATATTGATTTTAACATATTAATATGTTTTTTTACGAATTTTGTTAACTCTTTTCTCAACAACTTTTATACTATCATTTATAAAGGTAGATATTTTTTCTCTTAATACAGGGAATGCATCTTCACCAAGAGACTCATCTACTGAATCAAATACTGCTTCTTTAACTTCTTTAATTCTTTCTATAAAAGATCCTAATCTGCTATCACCATATATTTTTAGGAATCTATCAAATTGGTATTCTTTTTTATTTGTTATCTTAAATAAACTATCATCTTCATATACTACATCACTATCTAAAATGCTTTCATGATCAATTAAAGCGAGTTCAACTCCACCATCTATAAATAATAAACCATAATTTGTTAAATTCCTATCCCTATTACCAACTATTATATCAAACAAATACATATCTAAACATTGGTCTAATATTTTATCAGTATCATGAGAATCTTTTAAATATATAGATAAAGCATAACCTATATCGTCCATATTATTATGATTACATAATTCTTTATATGAATTTTTCTTAAATACTTCTTTTACAATATCAAACATTGGAACAAATTTAGTTTTTTCACTGTTCATATTTTCACTTAAAAGATAATAATCTCCATCAAAAACTACTTTACATTCAGGAGAAAACAAACCCATTGATCTTGCTAGTTTTGAACAATATACTTCGTTATAGTAATTTATACCAACTCTTTTTTTATAAAAATCCACTATATCTCCCCCTTAAAAACATTAATATTATACTACAAAACTCTAAAAAGAAAAGACTAACATCGTTAGTCTATCTTGAATACCAATGTTTTCCTGCTGCAGGGAAACTTATTAAAGCTCTTGGTCCTTTATATCCACTATTGTATTTCTTTTTAGCATAAGCAACATATTTAGACCAAGTACTACAGTTCTTATCAGACAAATTATAAAGTCTACAATCAAATATTTCTAGATGTAAGTGAGGTCCTGTTGCTTTACCAGACATTCCCATATATCCAATCCATGTTTCAGAAGTAACTTTCATTCCTTCATAAATTTTTGGATTATAACTGCTCATATGGCAATAGTTTGATGTCCAATATTTACCTTTATAATAATGTTCTATTAGTACTACTCTAGCTCCATATGTATCTCTATAAATTGAAGTAATTCTTCCATTAGCTACAGCATATATTTTTGTTTTATATGGATTAGAATTTGATAAATCTATAGCTCTATGAAGCTTACCCCATCTATATTTGAATTCGCTCGTTACATACCCTTGTTTAGTAGGTCTTCTCCACGCTCCAGACGATGAACTAGTAGCACAATCTTTTCCAATAACATCGTTATCTTTACATCCAAGTTTAGTATATGTCTTAACTTGATTTTCATATATTTTAATTTGTTTACTAATACTAACCCCTGATTCTGATAAAGAATCTTTATTGTCTCCTAGTTCTTCAACTAAAGATCCAAGAGTTTCTTGTTTATCTTCTAGTTCTTTTTCTCTATCATTTATTTGTTGTTGTCTTGTCTTTGATTTTTTTATTAAGTCATTTAAATCTTTAATATTCTTTTTATTATACTCTGTCATTTGTTCAACAACTGACATTCTATAAATTAAATCAGTAACATTTTCTGCATCAAATGCATATTCTAAATATAGGTTTTCTCCATCAGATAATTGCATATACTCAACTAATTTTTTTATTTCTTGTTCTTTTTTTGAAATCTCTTCTTTATATTTAACTACATCATCTTTTAATTGAGATATTTCTGATGCTAACGATATCATTTCTTTTTTACCAGATTTAATTTTAGAGTTAGCATTGTCAATTTCAGATTGTGTCTTATTTATTTTAGCCTGATTAGCTTCATAATCAGCTTTATATTTAGCTAATTTATTCTTATAATCTTTTAAAGTAATAGCTGATACACTAACAGGGAATAAATTAAGTAAGAAAACTAATATAAGTATAAGAGATAATAACTTCTTTTTCATAATTACACCTTCAAATACTTTCTAACAGCTCTCGAACTTCCTATCATTCCAACTATCATACCTATTACTAGTACTATAAGAGATACATAAATAACTAATGGTTGAGGTGATACCATCTCAAATAATGAACTTAAGAATACTCCTCCAAAATAATTATATATGTATGTATATCCATAAATAACTATTAATATAGGTATAATAGATCCAATCATACCTATTACCATTCCTTCTATAACAAATGGATATTTAATAGCAAAATTAGATGCACCTACTAATCTCATAATTGATATTTCTCTCTTACGAGCATATATTGCTAGTTTTATTGTATTAATTATTAAGAATACATTTACAAATACTAAAGCAATAACTACTATTATTACAGCTTTTTCTATTAGGTTAAATACTTTTACCATTTTTTCAACAGTTCCTTTTCCGTAATTAACCATATATACTTTATCTATTTTTTCAATAGATTTAACTGTATTATCTACTTTAGATAAATCAACTACTTTAACTAAAAAACTATCTCTTAATGGCGATTCTCCATCTTTCCACTCGTTCATAATATTTTTAAAAACTTCTGACTCTTTCATCATTTCTTGTTTTGATTGTTCTTTAGTTTTTAAATCTATTGATTCAATATTATCTATTTTTTGAAGTTGAGCTTCAATTTGTTCAAGATCTAAATCAGTTGCTTTATTTTCAACAAATACTACTAGTGTTACATCTTTCTCTATAGAATTAGTTATATTCTTAACATTAAATGAGATAAGTAATGATATAGCTATAACAACCAAAGTAATACTTATACAAGAAACAGAAGCAAATGATAAAGAAAAGTTTCTAAACACACTCTTAAAGGCATCTCTTATACCTCTATATAACATTCTAAATATCTTCATAATAAGTTCCTTTCTCTAGGTCTTGAATTAGATAACCTTCTTTTAAGACAAGAACTCTCTTTTTCATCTTGTTAACAATTTCTTTATCATGTGTTGCCATAATAACTGTTGTACCTAGTGTTTTATTAATATCATCAAGTAATTTAACTATCTCAATACTTCTTTCAGGATCAAGATTACCAGTAGGCTCATCACATATTAGTAACCTCGGATTATTAACTATTGCTCTCGCTATAGCAACTCTTTGTTGCTCTCCTCCTGAAAGTTGATCAGGGTATTGTCTTATTTTAGATTTAAGACCAACTAGTTCTAATGATTTTAAAACTTTTTTTCTAATCTCTTTTCTATCTACTCCAATACACTCTAACGCAAACGCAACATTTTCATAAACAGTAAGTTTGGGAAGCAATCTATAATCTTGAAATACAATTCCTAGTTTTCTTCTCAACTTATAAACTTTACTGTTTCTTAATTTAGCTACATTTAATCCACCAAGTATTATCTCTCCACTACTTGGTTTTATCTCTCTATATAGCATTTTTATAAAAGTACTCTTTCCAGATCCAGAGCCACCAATTACAAAAACAAAATCACCTTTTTTAATTTTTACAGATAAATCATGCAATGCATTTACACCGTTTTTATATTTAACGTTAACGCTCTTAATACTTATAAGTTCCAAATAATCACCGCCTCTTTATCATAATATCTTAATTATATCATTGTTTTTGATATTTTTTTATACATTATTAGAAATTTTCAAATATTCATTTATAAAATTGTCAATATCTCCATCTAGAACTCTATCTACATTAGTATTTTCTAAATTTGTTCTATGATCTTTAATAAGAGAATATGGATGAAGAACATAACTTCTAATTTGTGATCCAAAATTAATATCCATTTGCTCTCCTCTTATTTGGTCTATATTTTCTTTCTCTTTAGTTTCTTCAAGTAATTTTAATTTACTTTTTAAAACCATCATAGCTTCAGCTTTATTTTGAATCTGACTTCTTTCATTTTGACATGTAACAACTATTCCGCTTGGAAAATGAGTGATTCTAACAGCACTTGGTGTTGTATTAACTCCTTGTCCTCCATGTCCACTAGCTCTATATACATCAATTCTAATATCATTAGGATCAATCTCTATATTAATATCATTTTTTATTTCCGGTATAACATCAACTGATGCAAATGATGTATGTCTTCTATGGTTAGAATCAAAAGGGGATAGGCGTACTAATCTATGTACTCCTTTTTCACATTTTAAATATCCATAGGCAAAACTTCCTGTTATTGAAAGAACTACGGTCTTAATACCAGCTTCATCACCATATACAATATCTAAAACTTTATATTTATAATTATGACTCTCACAATATCTAGAGTACATTCTATAAAGCATTTCAGCCCAATCGCATGCTTCTGTTCCTCCTGCTCCACTATGCACTTCTAAAATACAGTTATAATCGTCATATTCTCCAGAAAGTAATCCCTTTATTCTAATAGATTCGAGATTAGATTTTATAACATCTAGATCTTTTTCGATTTGAGATAGAGACTCAGAATCATTTACTATTTCTAACATTTCTATATCATCATTAATATTATTTTTTAATTCTTTTATTGAGTTAGTAATAGTTTTAAGTTCATTCATTTTATTTATTATTTCATCAGTTCTATTTTTATCTTTCCAAAAATCAGGTTTTAAAGTCTCTTTTTCTAATTCTTCTATTTCACTTAATTTATTATCTACTTCAAAGTGACCTCCATAATTCATTAAGTTCAAATTCATATTTTTCTAATTTAGTTTTAATTTCTTTAATATCCATAATATTCACCATCCTAATTTTATCAAAATAACTTTTGGTAGTCCAATAATATTATAACTAAGAAATATTACAAAATAAAAAAACTTCATAAAGAAGTTTTTTATTAGTTATTTTTTCTATGTTTTAATACTAGTGCTAGTACAACTATAGCTACTACAATTACAGCACATATAATAAACCATTTATATGCTTTGATTAATAATAAAGATGTTAGAATAATTAGAGCAAATAACTCTAAAACTAATTTCCAAACAGCTTTTAAGTATTTAACATAGCTTACACCAGTGTAAGAAAGTACTGCAACTAAGATTACACTAGTTGGAACAAATAACATTGCAAGTCCATATGTAGCTTGAACTATAAATCCAATTACATGAGCAGCGCTTGTATCAGTAAATAATATTTGAACATAAGATAATATACTATATGATGAGAATGTTAAATCTACATTCATCAAATGAGATATTAATGAACTTATTGAAACAGTAAATACTGATATAACATCAAACTTACTACTTAATTTAAGTATTGGTTCAATTATAGTAAATAGTACAGGACTATTTCCAGTTATAAAGATTAATGTATATACAAGAACTAATAATGCAGCTGGTTTAATTGCTTTCATAAGTCCGCTAACTATTCCATCAATTGCATCATTAAATTTAACTTTGCATAATAACATAATCATTAATCCTGAAACAATAAATAAAGTAATTATTTGACCCATTCCCCAAGCACCAAATGCAGTTAATCCATTTGTACCAAATATCTTACCAAAAATTGGGAATTTAGCAATTTCAAATGCAGTTACTTTTTCTAATGCTTTACTGAATGCATCTACATTAAATGTAGAACTCCATGAAATCATAGCTAATAGTAATATTAGTAATGTACAATCTAATACAAGTACTAATGGCCAAACTTTTGCTTTTTTATTTTTTGTTTCTGGATAAGTAAATCCTTTTCTTGGTTCACTTATTTTGTAAGCCTTAGCATATCTTAATACATTGAATACCAATAAACAAATTGCAAGAACTAGAACAATTATCTTAGCAACAATATCAGTAGATGGTGCTAATGATAAAGTACTAAGTACTGCTGCTGATCCGGCAGCATTGTAATAAGTATTTGCTAAAGTACCAACAGCAACACTACCTACAGTAGTTAATACAGCAGTTACTTTACTATATCCCATTAACATCATTACTCCAAATACAAGTGGGAATAATGCAATTAGAACATAACTCATTCCTGCAACAGATGAAAGAACAGCGAATAAAATCATAACTAGAGTTAAGAAAATCCATTCTCTTCCTTCATATCTATCTTTTATTCTATCTAATAGATTTCTATAAGCATTTGTTTTATATAAAAGTCCATAGAATGCACCAACTACAAGAATATACATTGGATCATTCATAATTCCATTATATAATCCATAATAGATTAATAAATAAGGAACTTCATATAAATAACTAACGAAATCAAATAAACCTACTTGAACTCTTCCAGCCGCTTCAAGACCTTCTGTTCCAACTGTTTTTGCTGGTAAAATCCAAGTTAATAGAATAATTATTCCTAATGTAAGTAATACAGCTTTAAATATACTATGTTTACTAACTTTCTTTTTCATCTTTCTACCTCCTAATTAAGATTATACACATTTTAACACTTTAAGTACATATTTTTGGACAAAAAAAAGGAATTTTCAAAAATTCCTAATCTCTTTTTCTTTCTTTCATAGTAGGGAACAATAATACGTCTCTAATAGATTCTTGTTCAAGGAAGAACATACATAATCTATCTATTCCATATCCTATTCCTCCAGCAGGTGGCATACCATATTCTAGAGCTTCTACGAAATCATAATCTATATCATTTGCTTCTTCATTTCCTAAATCTCTTTCTTTAATTTGATCTTTAAATCTTTCTAATTGATCAATAGGATCATTTAACTCAGTATATGCATTTGCAAATTCTTTTCCAGATATAAATAATTCAAATCTATCAACAAATCTAGGATCATCTGGATTTTTCTTAGTTAATGGAGATATATCAATTGGATGTCCATATAAGAAAGTTGGTTGAATTAATGTATCTTCTACGTATTTTTCAAAGAATAAATTAACTACGTGTCCAAAGCATCTTTCATGTTCATCCATTTCAATACCATGTTCTTCAGCTAATTTAACTGCTTCTTCATCAGTCATATCTTTACTAAAATCTATTCCTGTTTGTTCTTTAATAGCTTCTACCATAGAAACTCTCTTCCATTTACCATCTAAGTTTATTTCATTACCTAAATAATTAAATGTAGTTTTTCCAAATACTTTATTAGCTATTTCTTTAAACATGTTTTCCGTTAAATCCATCATTCCTTCAAGATCACTATAAGCAAGATATGCTTCCATTAAAGTAAATTCAGGATTGTGTTGAGGATCCATTCCTTCATTTCTAAACACTCTTCCTATTTCATAAACTGCTTCTAATCCACCAACTAGTAATCTTTTAAGAGGTAATTCTAATGCAATTCTTAAATACATATCTAAATCTTGTGTATTATGATGTGTTGTAAAAGGTCTTGCACTAGCTCCTGTTAATAAAGTTGATAATATTGGTGTTTCAACTTCAATAAATCCTTTTCCATCTAAATATCCTTGTATAGTTCTAATAATTCTAGGTCTAAGTTGAGCTACTCTTTTTGAATCTTCATTCATTATTAAATCTACATAACGTCTTCTATATCTTTCTTCAATATCAGTTAATCCATGGAATTTTTCTGGAAGCGGTTTTAAAGCTTTAACTAAATGCGTATATTCAAAACATTTAAGTGTTACTTCTCCAGTTCTAGTTTTCATTACTTTACCATGAACTCCAACTATATCCCCAATATCAGCAGACTTAAATAAATTATAAGATTCTTCTCCTACATCATTAATTGATATATATACTTGCAATTTACCTGTCTTATCTTGAATTGAAAAGAAAGATGCTTTTCCCATTTTTCTAATAAACATAATTCTTCCTGCAACAGTATATTCATCATTTATATTTTCAAATTCATCATGATCAACATCTTTATATTTTTCATTTATTTCAGAGGCAGTTGCTGTTCTATCAAATCTATGTCCAAATGGATCTATTCCCATTTCACGAATTTTTTCAGCTTTTTCTCTTCTAACTTGTTCTTGTTCTGTATATTCTTCCATTTTACTTATCCTCCTTCGATACTACATGGTTTTTAACTCTATCACTAACTTTTTTATTTTTATTTTTATTTGTTTTCTTTGCTTTACTATCCTTTTCCCAAGTACTTATTTTCTTATCTTCGTTATCTAATATATCATCTATAACTTTAGTTCTTGCAGCTCTATCATGAAGTCCTTTTGAATTTGCTATCATTGTTATAAAACATATAACTAATAAAATAGTATTTGTCATTGATATTATTTCTGACAATGATAAATAAGTGCCTTTATTAACAACAAGTATTAATAATGATTTTAGCAAATCATAAAGCATTGGATATATAATTATTCCTCTTAAAAGAATTTGTTTAAAATTAGCATCATCATCATTTTCTGATACAACTCTAATTTTCATCAATCTTTTTCCAAGAGTTTGTCCCTTATTATAACACTCAAGTACAACAAAGTATACAAAATATAAAACTACTATAACTAGATTACTAACCACAGATACTTTATTTAAATCATAAGTTAAATCTGATAACTTATTTGTTTGGTTTTCTATTGCTCCTTCACTGAAATTTTCATTTAGAAACATTTCATTAATAACATTATTAAATTCTTTGTTTACCTCTTTATATTCACTACTTTGTGGAATTATAGATACTAATAATGTTGATAATATTAATACCAAAAACATATCTATAATATATGCGAAAATTCTTTTTGAAACTTTAGCCATCTATTTCACCTAGTTCCTTTCTATAACTCTCTAACACTAAAATTATATCATTGATTGTATTAGTTTTATATATTTTATTTTTTATTTCAGATGATTTTGGCATTCCTTTTAAATAATATGCTATATGATTTCTCATTTCTAAACATACTAACTTTTCTATTTTTATTTCTTTCAGATAATCTAAATGATGATAAATCATATCTATTCTTTCTTGATATGTAGGTTTAGGCACTATTATATCGCTTTCTATGTATTTATTAATTTCATTAAAAATCCATGGATTACCAATTGCTGCTCTTCCAATCATTACAGCGTCTACTCCAGTATAATCAATCATCTTTTTTGCACTAGGGCCATCAATAATATCTCCATTTCCAATTACTGGAATATTTACTGCTTCTTTAACTTTTTTTATTATTTCTAAATCTACTTTACCTGTATATCCTTGAGATCTGGTTCTTCCATGAATAGTTATTGCGCTTGCTCCTGCTTTTTCACATACTTTAGCTACTTCAACAGCATTAATACTATTTTGATCCCAACCACTTCTTATTTTTACAGTTACAGGTATAGGAACAGATTTAACTATTTCTGATACTATTTCATGTATTTTATCAGGATTTTTTAATAGTGCTGCTCCTGCTTGAGCTCTAACAGAAACTTTAGGTACTGGACATCCCATATTTATATCTATGATATCTGGTTTCATATTTTCATATATATATTTTGCTGCTTCTACAAAAGATTCTTTATCTGAGCCAAACACTTGTTGAGATATAGGTCTTTCATCTTCATTCATTTGAAGCATATCAATAGTTTTAACATTTCCAAATGTAATTGCTTTATCACTTACCATTTCAGCACATACAAGTCCTGCTCCCATTTCTTTTGCTATTCTTCTATAAGCAGAATTACTTATACCTGCCATTGGAGCTAAAACTACTCTATTTTCTATTTCAACATCTCCAATTTTCCACATAAGAATCACCTTGAAGTAAATTATAACATAAAAAAAGACTTATAACTAAGTCTATTTTTCTTTTGTTTCAGTTTCTGAATTTTTTTCTTCTTTATCTAAATTATCTAAAGCATTAACCAATTCTTCTTTAGTCATTTTGTTATATCCCTTAACACCAGCATCTTTTGCTCTTTTCTTAAGTTCACTAACATTGAAATCATTTAAAGATTCAACTTCTGGCATATGTCCATTCTCAACTAAATAATCAATTTGTTCTTTAGTCAATGTTTCATATTCTAATAATGATTCAGCTATTAATTTAACAAGATCTTTATTTTTAGAAAGAATATCTTTTGCTTGTTTATAACAATTGTCCATTATTTTCTTCATCTCTAAATCTATTTCATGTGCTATTTCATTAGAGAAGTTTCTACTCTTAGTATAATCTCTTCCTAAGAATACTTCACCTTGTTCTTGTTCTAATTGAACTAATCCTAAATCACTCATTCCATATTCAGTAACCATAGCTCTAGCTATCTTTGTTGCTTTTTCAAGATCGTTATGAGCTCCTGTTGATATTTCATTAAAGTTTAATTCTTCTGATGCACGTCCACCTAATAGTCCTGTAATTTGTTCAAGTAATTCTTTCTTACTTGATGTATATTTTTCTTCTCTAGGTACCATTAAGTTGTATCCACCAGCTCTACCTCTAGGTATAATTGTAACTTTTTGTACATCACTAGCATCTTCTAACTTAATACCAATAACAGCATGTCCAGCTTCATGGTAAGCAACCATTCTTCTTTCATTTTCTGTATATTTTTTAGTTTTCTTAGCAGGTCCCATCATTACTCTATCTGTTGCTTCATCTATTTCAGCCATTGTTATGTTTTCTTTATTTCTTCTAACAGCTAAAAGTGCTGCTTCGTTTAATAAGTTTTCAAGATCAGCTCCACTAAATCCTGGTGTTCTCTTAGCCAAGTTTTTAAGCGTAACTCCACTTCCTAAAACTTTATTTCTAGCATGAACTCCTAGTATTTCTTCACGAGCTTTAATATCAGGTAAATTAACTGTTACTTGTCTATCAAATCTTCCTGGTCTTAATAATGCTGGATCAAGTACATCTGCTCTATTTGTAGCAGCTATAACTATAATTCCTTCATTAGTTCCAAAACCATCCATTTCAGTAAGTAATTGGTTAAGTGTTTGTTCACGTTCATCATGTCCTCCACCTAAACCAGTTCCTCTTTGACGACCAACAGCATCTATTTCATCAATGAATATTAAACATGGTGCATTTTGTTTAGCTTGTTTAAACATATCTCTAACACGACTAGCTCCAATTCCAACAAATAATTCTACGAAATCAGAACCACTTATATAATAAAATGGAACATTAGCTTCTCCAGCTACTGCTTTGGCAAGTAATGTTTTACCAGTTCCAGGAGGACCAACCAACAATACTCCTTTAGGAATTCTTGCACCCATATCTTGGAATTTTTTTGGTTCTTTTAAGAAATCTATTAATTCACTAACTTCTTCTTTTTCTTCTGTAAGTCCAGCTACATCTTTAAAAGTAACTCCTGTATTTCCATTGCTTAATTTAGCTTGGCTTCTTCCAAAATCTATTGATTTACTATTAACATTTATTTGTCTTGAGAAGAACCAAATACCAAATCCTATAATAATTGCAATTGGTAATAAATCAACCAAAATTAACAATAATGTACTAGATTCTGGATCAGAATTAGTTTTTAATTTAAAGGATAGATCTCCTCCCTTTTCTGTTTCTAATATTTTTTCTACTATAGTATCAGTTAAAGGTACTTGAAGAGTAAAGGTTTCATTTTCATCATATCCTTTTAATTTTCCTTCTAATACATAAACTGAAGCTCTAGTTTTAGGTGTAATTTCAAGCTCAGTTACATTTCCTTTGTTTAAGTTTTTAGTAAATTCATCATAAGTTATATCATTAACCTTTGTATTTAATGCACTGAATACAAAATAAACAACTACAACGAATACTATAAGAAATAAATAAGGTAGTAATCCTTGTCTAACGTTTCTTTTTTTCATTTAAAATATCTCCTTTTAATCATATCTTAGTATTATATCATAAGATTCATTTTTTTGTTTAGTAAATTTGCTTTTCTTGATTCCTGGAATCCAAATAATTTTATCGCTTGAATCTACTAATACAGGCCATGTATCTCTCTCATCCTTTGGTATTTTAGCATCAATAAAGATATCTTTCAACCTCTTACTACCTGATTTCTTTAAATGCATTCTATCCCCATATTTTCTAGTTCTAATATATAACGGATATGTTATATCATCATTAGATATTCTACACACATAATTATTATTACTATCAATTTCATCTACTTTTTCAATAAAATGATTATTTGGCAATTCTACATAATCTAATACTTCTATTTTATAATCAATAGATTCTTTAACTGTATCTGTTATATATATCTTATTATATGTTTTAACTACTTTATTGTTATTAGGTAAATAAATAAATGCATTAGCTTTCTTTGATTTAATTAACATCTTAAACAATTTAACATGATTATCATTAATAACCATTAAATCATCTTTATATGTATCTTCTAATATTTTATAAATTATTTTCTTTTGAATTAAAGGATCTAATTTTAAATATTTATCAATATATAATACATTATCTTTAAATACTTTATTTATGGTTTGATCTAATTCCTTATTAATATATCTATCATACTCTTGTAATATTTCACTAAACTTTAAGAATTTTTCATTAACTTTTTTGTCTTCTTCTTTTAAGAAAGGTAATACATGATGTCTATATCTATTTCTAGTATTCTTATCTTCTAAATTAGTTTGATCAACAGCATATGGTATCTTTCTCTTTTTATTATATTCAATAATTTCATCCTTAGTAACGAATATTAAAGGTCTAACTATTTTATAATTACCCATTTCCACACACTTACTAAAACCACTGTATCCTTTTAAAGTTGAACCTCTAACAAGTCTCATAAGTATTGTTTCAATCAAATCATCACCATGATGAGCAGTAAATAAATAATTAGCATTATACTTCTTTATCAAATCATCAAAAAAATTATATCTAATTATTCTTGCTTCATTTTCAAAGTTATCATCACCATATTGTTCAATTATCATTGATTCAAAAATTACATCTTTTTTTCTACAATACTCTTCTAAATCATCTTTTTCTTTAAAACTCTCTTTTCTAACATTATGATTTACATGAGCAACAATAATAGATATATCAATATCCTTTTTAATATTAAGTAACATATCTAAAAGAGACATCGAATCAGGTCCATAGGAATTACCTAACACAATAATGTCTCCGTTTTTTAATTTTAAATCATTTAATAAGTAATCTATAACTTTATTCATCTTTTTTTGCCTCTTCTTGTGGAATTCTTATTATATACTCATCTTTTGAAGAATAAAAATATTTTTCTTTTAAATATCTAGCTACATATTCTGGATCTTGTAATTTTTTGACATCAATTTCTAATGATTCATTGGATTCTTTTAATCTAACTAAGTCTGTTTCTAATTGTTTCTTTTCTCTATATTTTTCATATATATTTAGCCATACTTGACTTAGGGATGTAAAAACAGCTGAAATTATAATAATTGAAAGAACACCAAAAACTATAGATCTAAGAGTATTTTTCTTCTTCTTTTTCTTAGCCATTTTTTCACCCACTTTCTCACTTTAATTATAACATTTATAAATATTACATTTTAAAAGATATCAAGCAATTTTACATTCTTTTACAAAAAAAAGATACCAATTTGGTATCTTAATCAGTATATGGTAATAATGCAATAGCTCTTGCTCTTTTAATTTCACGAGCTATATGTCTTTGATGTAATGCACATGCACCAGTTACTCTTCTAGGTAATATTTTACCTCTTTCATTTATATATCTTTTTAAAACATCAACGTCTTTATAATTTATATCTTTACCAGTACACATATAACATACTTTTTTCTTTTTTCTATAAAATTCTGCCATGTTTTACCTCCTATTTCTAAAATGGTAATTCATCATCATTTATTTCTATACTAGAACCAAAATCTGCAAATGGATCATTCTTATTTACTTCAGTTGATTCCATAGTATCTGAAAAACTATTTGGAGTTACATCGTTAGTTGAATTACTAGCTAATGCATCTCTTTGTGCTTTTGTATCTAAAAATTGAACACTTTGAGCTACAACATCTGTAGTATATCTTCTAACACCATCTTTTTCATAACTTCCTGTTTGAATTCTTCCGTCAATTGCTACTTGACTACCTTTAGTAAGATATTTTTGACAATTCTCTGCTTGTTTTCCAAATACAACAATATTTATAAAGTCAGTTTCTCTTTCACCATTTTGATTTGAATAATTTCTATCGATTGCAATGCTAAATCTAGCATTTGGATTATTATCTTGATTATATCTTAATTCAGGATCTCTTGTTAATCTTCCGATTAAAAATACTTTATTCATATTTTCCTCTTTTCCTATTCATCAACTTTAACTACTAAACTACGAATAATATTTTCATTAATTGATGCTAAACGACTAAATTCATTAATTGCTTTGTCATCTTCAGTTTCAATAGTTAATAAGAAATAATATCCATTTTTAAATGTTTTAATTTCATAAGCAAGTTCTCTTTGCCCCATATCTTTGAAATCAACGACTTTAGCATTAAAAGATTCAACTGTTTTCTTCATTTCTTCAGCTACTTTTTTAATTTCTGCTTCTTCAAGATTTGGTCTAACTATAAACATTAATTCATACTTAAACATCATTACACCTCCTTTTGGACATAAGGTCTATCTCTAGACAAGGAGTACCGAAATACTCGCTAGTAGTATAACAAACATAATTGAAATTGTAAATATTTTTTAAAAAAAGCAGACTTTTGTAGTCTACTTTTAAACATTAAATCTAAATAAACAAATATCTCCATCTTGCATGATATAGTCTTTTCCTTCAAGTCTATATTTTCCTGCTTCTCTAACTTTAAGTTCAGATCCATTTTCAATTAAATCACTATATGACATAACTTCAGCTTTAATAAATCCTTTTTCAAAATCAGTATGGATTATTCCAGCACATTTTTTTGCATTAGTTCCCTTTTTATAAGTCCATGCTCTTACTTCGTCCTTACCAACAGTAAAGAATGTTTCAAGACCAAGTAAATCATATGTTGCTTGTATTAATTGTTCAAGGCCAGTACTTTCAATACCAAATTCTTGTAACATCTCTTTCTTTTCATTATCATCCATATCAGACAATTCACATTCCATCTTTGCACACATAACAATAACTTTAGATCCTTCATTATCTGCATATTCTCTTAATTTCTTAACATACTCGTTATCTTCTATTAATTCTTCTTCTGAAACATTAGCCATGTATATAATTGGTTTTATAGTTAATAAGCTAAAGTTCTTTAACCATTCCATATCTTTATCATTAAAATCAACATTTCTTAATGGAATATCTTTCTCAAGAGACTCTTTTGCTTTAACAAGTGTTTCATATTCAGATAAAGACTCTTTATCTCTGTTAGTTTCGGCTTTTTTCTTAATTTTATCTATTCTATTATTAATTATTTCTAGATCAGACATTGATAATTCAAGATTAATTATTTCTATATCTCTAATAGGATCAATTGTATTTTCAACATGTATAATATCGCCATTTTCAAAACATCTAACAACTTCTACAATTGCATCTACTTCTCTAATATGAGATAAAAATTTATTTCCTAAACCTTCTCCTTGAGATGCCCCTTTAACAAGTCCTGCTATATCTATAAATTCATATGCAGTTGGAATTAATCTTTCTGGTTTATACATTTCATTTAATTTATTTAATCTCTCATCTGGAACAACTACAACTCCAACATTCGGATCAATAGTTGCAAATGGATAATTTGCTGCTAGTATTTTTTGTTTGGTAATTGCATTAAATAATGTACTCTTACCAACATTAGGTAATCCTACTATTCCTGCTTTTAAACCCATATTACCACCTCATTCAAATGTATTCTACCACATTAAAAAAAAATAACCAATAATTAAATCGGTTATTATTTATTTATTCCAGTAGTCTCTATATTGAAATTAATTTTATCAACATCTTCTGTGGATATTTTTTTATAAGTAACTGTTATACTTATTGTTTCTTTTTTTCCACTTTTAACTTCTTTAGTTTCAGGTTCAACTTTAACTTCAAAACCATCTGGTATTTTATTTTTTATTTTGCTTGATAATTCTATATTTCTAGAACCATCATTTATAACATTATAACTTATTTTTGTATAATCACCTATTTCTTTCATACCTGATATTGAAATAAATATTTGATTGTCTTTTATACTAGCGTCTGCTTCAACATTTTCTGATTTATCTACCTTAATAGAATTTTCTTCATAATTAATCTTAACATCTTGTCCAACAAGTCCTATCGTACTTCTATTAGCTATAATAAATCCCAATAACACTGCAATAATTACTGTAAGAATAAGTTTTATAATATTCTTCATAATACCCTCCTACCAAATTAATAATTAAATATTAACTCCTGAAGTTGGTCCTAAAGGCAATCCTAATAGATACCATCCTATTACTATAATAAACCAAGTAATTATCATAAACATAAAGTAAGGCATAATGAATGATAGTCCTTTTCTTATAGTTATTGCTTCTTTATTAGAGTTATAGATATTTAAATATCCTAAATATATTATGAAATATCCAAGGAATGGTGTAATACCTTTACTTAATGAATCTGCTGCTCTTAATACGAATTGAGCAAATTCTGGACTGATATTTGATTGCATCATCATAGGAACAAGTGTTGGAGCAAATAAAGTCCACTTTGTTACTGCTGAAGTAACAAATAATCCTGAGATTGCCATAATAATTAATGATATTATTATAAGCATTATTCCACTAATAGATGATCTTGTTATTATATCTAATCCATAACATGATATAAGTAATCCTATATTACTCTCTTTAAATACAGCAACAAATTGTACAAAGAAGAAAATAGTTACAACTAATTCTCCAAAATCTTTAAAGAATATTGATACTTTTTCAACTAATTCCTTATCATTTTTAATAGTTCCTGCACCTATTGCGTAAGCAATTCCTACTAATGCAAACCAAAGTGATACTAAAAAAGTAAATCCTCTTTGAAAATATGAACTATGTCCAAATAATTGATTAACATATGCTTTCTCACTTAAATCAAGTAATACTCCTGATTTAGGTAATCCTGGTATTATCATATAAATAAATATTAATATTAAAATAATACCTAATATTAAAGCATTTCTAAGACCTTTTTTCTCTAAATTGTCTTGTCTTATTTTTTGAGCATCATCAAGTTCCGCTAAATCTTTTGCTGTTAAATTCATAGTGTTTTCTAATTCTTCACCATTTTTATACTTACCTATCCTATTTACTACAAATCCTTCAATAGCAATTGTTCCAACTATAGCTAAAATAATAGATGAAACTATCATAATAAATATATTAGATAACAATGGTACATGATATTCTGTATCAATGATTCTTGCAGATAACTCAGTTATTTCTACTAATGAAACATCTAAACTTCCTGCGAAAAAAGATATACCATATCCAAATGCAACACCACAAAAGGCAGTAGTTATACCTAATAATGGACTTCTTTTATTTACCGCATAAATAAGCGCTGATAAAGGTATTAATATTACAAATCCTACATCATCTATTAAACTAGAAAAAATTCCAATTAATATTATTAAAAATGTAATAAACTTATTATTTATCCTAATTGTTTTTCTTCTTAAGAATGCTTTTATAAATCCAGAAGCATGAGCAATTGATAAACCAATTAATGCTATTACTAGATTTATAAAAGGTGAAAATGAAGCAAAATTCTTTGAAGAATTTCCTATTAAAAACTTCCATCCTTCAGGTGAAAACATATTTTTTACTTTTACAATCCTAGATTCTAAGTCTAAATTATTCTTATCAATTACATTATAATACGATGTTAAATTAAGTCTTGATAATATTAAACTTATAATCATAACTATAAATGTTAATATTATAAAAGTAGTAGCTGGATGTAAGTAGAACTTTTTAAGTCTCATTTTCTTTTTTTCATTCATTCTCCACACCTACTTTTCTATTTTTTTCATTTTTTTATTAAATTCTATCCTAGGCATTATAATTACTCTTCCACATCCGCAACATTTAATCTTTATATCTGCTCCTAATCTAACAACTTCCCAATTATTAGATCCACATGGATGTTGTTTTTTCATAACTACAATTGTTCCTAACTTATACTCATTATTTTCCATTATGTACCTCGATTTGATCATATGGAATTTTTACATTTTCTTTATCAAATTCATCTTTTATTTCTTTTCTTAATTTTCTTTGAACTATAAATTGTTTCATAGGAGTCGTTTCTACTGTAATTCTATATACAATAGATGAATTATCTAATTTTTCAACTCCACTTATTTGAATATCTCCTTTTAGATCTTCTAGTTTTTTATTAAGTCTTTTAAATAGTTTATTTAATACGTCTTCTACACGATCTAAATCACTTTCATATGCAACACCAACATCTACTATTGCTAAAGAATTACTCTTATTATAATTGATTACTTTATCAATATTTCTATTAGATATACACATTACTGATCCATCATAATTCTTTATTTTAGTTGTTTTAAGTCCAAGATAAATTACTTCTCCCATATAATCTCCAACTTTTATAGTATCCCCAACTGAGAAATAATCCTCTATAATAATTGAAAATCCAACTATATAATCCTTAAATAAATCTTGAAAAGCAAGTCCAATTACTACTGATACGATTCCAAGTCCTGCTAATACAGATTGAACATTTACTCCGTATACAGTAAGAATTGATAATATAACCATTAATATAATAATAAACTTTAATCCATCTACTATTATTTGTAATAGGGTTTTATATCTTTTTTTATTTACTATTAATCTACTTTGTCTATTAAACAATGCAACTACCATTTTTTTAATAAACTTATAAATTACAACACCTACAACTATATAAATTATAGGTAAATAAAACAATTTACTTGTAATTATTTTTAATAAATAATCAATAAAAGTCATATTTTATCTCCACTCTTCATATTTCATAATATCTAATATTCTATTTAAGTCACTATTATTATTAAAGTTAATTTCTATTTTATTCTTTTTAAATTTAACTCTAGTTCCTAATTTATCAGATAATTCATCTTCTAAAGAACTATATTCATTTATTGTTTCTTTTTTTCTAGTTATAGAATGTTTCTTTTTTACTTCTTCTCCTTGAGATAATTCTTCTAATGTTCTTACATTTATATTTTCGTTTAAAATTTTATCAACAAAACCATTAATTTGTTCCTCGTTTTCAAGTTTACTTAATACTCTTGCATGACTTGTTGATATTTTATCTTCTGATATTAACTCTTGAACATTTTCAGGCAAATTTAATAAACCTAACATATTTGTGATATGACTTCTACTTTTTCCAAGTCTTTCAGCTAACTCTTCTTGAGTGATAGATAGAGTATCTAATAATTTCTTATATGCATTTGCTTCTTCAATTGAATTTAAATTTTCTCTTTGTAAATTCTCAAGTAATGCAATTTCCATCATTTCATTATCAGAAAATTCTCTAACAATTGCTGGAATAGTTTTTAATCCTGCTATTTTTGAAGCTTTTACTCTTCTTTCACCAGCTATTATTTCATATCCTTTAATACTTTTCTTAACAATAATTGGTTGAAAAACTCCATATTCTTTTATTGAACTAGCTAGTTCATTTAATTTATCTTCATCAAATACCTTTCTAGGTTGATAAGGATTGCTTCTTAACTCATCAATATTTATTTCAACAATTTCATCTTTAGGTGTAGAACTAACTATTTTTTCTTCCATTTTATTAAAATCTAATTGTTCATTATTAAACAATTCTTCAAGTCCCTTTCCTAATGCTCTTCTCTTATTTGTGTCCATTTCTTTCAATCACTTCCTTAGCCAAATTTAAATAAGCTTCTGTACCCTTACTCTTTGGATCATAAGCAACTATTGGTTTTCCATGAGATGGTGCTTCTGTTAATCTAATTAATCTTGGAATAATAGTATCATATACTTTTTCTTTAAAATATTTTCTAACTTCTTCTACTACTTCAAATCCTAAATTAGTTCTAGCATCTAACATAGTAAGAAGTACTCCTTCTAATTCAAGATTAGGATTAAACTTCTTTTGTGCTAACATAATTGTATTTAATAATTGCATAATACCTTCTAATGCAAAAAATTCACATTGAACTGGAATAATAACTGAATCAGATGCCATTAAAGCATTATTAGAAATTATTCCAAGTGAAGGCGGACAATCAATTATTACATAATCAAATTCATCTTTTATTGGATCTAGTTTCGATTTTAACTGTCCTATTCTGGAAAACTCGTTACCCTCTCTACTATTCTCATATAATTCTACGTTAAGTCCAGCTAAATGAATTGTTGCTGGTATAACATATAATCTTTTGTATTTAGTAGCGTATATTGCTTTTTCAATATCACATCTATTCATAAATACATCATATACACTATCTTCTATATCTCCCCTATTTATACCAACACCTGTTGTTGCATTACCTTGAGGATCTATATCAATTAATAATACTTTTTTCCCTAGCAATGCTAAAGAAGCTGCTAAATTAATACTTGTTGTGGTCTTTCCTACACCACCCTTTTGATTAACTAATGATATTACTTTCCCCATATTTTCACCTTCTTAAACATGCTATATATATAATATCAAAAAAAGAAAGTTATTTAAACAAAAATATAAAAAAAGAAAAAAATAAAAGGTTAATTTAATTAACCTTTATTTAAATTTAATTATTAATTGAACCTCGTTATCAAGATTTAGTTCATCTATTGTTACATTATATCCTTCACTAGTTAATTTTTGAATTAGATTCTTAACTTCATTTATTCCATTACTATTATTTGATACCATTGGTTGAACAGTATTTTCAGCAACTGGTTGTGGTTGTGTTTGAGTTAAATCACTAAATAAACTTTCAATATTGTTTGAAGGAGTTTGATTTCCAATTAGAGATTGATTATTTAATTCTGGTTGATTATTTTTCATTCCAGCTATTCTATTACCTGGATTTTGTTCTTCAGTAATTGGAGGTTTTCCATCTAATTCTCTTTGTTTATTAATTACTTCTGTTTTTAATTTAGCTTGAGATAAATCAAGTTTAAATCCATAATCTCCAGTTGCAATTTTTGGTGCTGTTAAATCTGGAGTAGACCCCATTGGTTGTTGTGGCATAACAGTATTTTGAATTGGTTCTTGTGCTGGAGCAGGTGTACTAAATAAACTATCTAAAGATGTATTATCAATATTTTGTGCTGGTTCTACCATATTCATATTATTATTTTGTGTATTATCATCTGGAGTAATTTCAGGCATACTAGCCATTAATCCATTTCCATCTTGTACAGAAGGTTGTATAACTTCTTCTTGTTTAGGCATAGGTGGAATAAATGAATTTGTATTCATATTAGGACCACCTGGTGTTCTATTAATTAAACCATCTATATTTTTAGGAGGTTCATTAACAGGTACATCATCAACATTTATATCATTAGATTGTTCTCTTATTTTATTTATATCTACAGTTGTTGGATCAGAAAATAAACTACTATTATTATTATTTTCATTTTGTGTTAAATCACTATTTATATTCATTTCTGCAACAACCCCTCCATCACTAGAATCGTCTCCTGTCGGATTCATTTCTTTTATTTTATTCTCTAATTCTCTAACAGTCATCTTATTATCAATTACTTCTTTTAATAAGTTTATTTGAGTATTTTTATCATTAACATTAAGTAAACTTCTAGCGTGTCTTTCTGATATCTTGTTATTAAGAAGTGCTTCTTGTACTTCATCTGGAAGAGTTAATAATCTTAGCTTATTAGATACTGATGATTGACTCTTACCCATAGTTTGAGCTAATTGTTCTTGAGTCATAGTATCTAAATCTAATATTTTTTGATATGTTCTTGCTTCTTCTACTGGTGTTAAATCTCTTCTTTGTAAATTTTCTATTAAAGCTACTTTTGAAGCTTCTTTATCATCTAAATTTTTTATAATTGCTGGAATCTTAGTTAATCCTGCCATTGTAGATGCCTTATATCTTCTTTCTCCAGCTATTATTTCATATTTTTCTCCAAATTTTCTAACAAGTATTGGTTGAATTACACCGTGTTCTTTAATAGATACAGCTAATTCTTTTAATCCTTGTTGATCAAATACTTCCCTTGGTTGAAATCTATTGGGAATTATATCATCTAAATATAATTGCACAACTTCTTCGTTCACAACGTTTGTATTATCCATATTCAACCCTCCATTTATTCTTATAACATAAATTATATATTAATACTTTATTTTTTACAACGGAAATTTTTTAATTTTATCTATATTCCTAGGATATTTATCAGGTGTTTTTTCTATTTTTGTAAAGGAAACTATATTTCTAGTGCTATTTTCTATAGGTAATTTAAAACTGTCTATTTTTTCCAATTTTAACTTTAAAACACTACATACACTTTCTATACCTTTTATCTCTTCTTCTATATTTGCTTTTAAAAATATTAACTTTCCACCAATTTTTACTGATTTTGAACATATTTCTAATAATACTCTAGTATTTGCTACAGCTCTAGCTGTCACTAAATCAAATTTTTCAGGGAATTCTTTTGAATAATCTTCCATTCTTGTGTGTATTGCTTCTATATCTTTTAAACCTAGTCTATCTATTACATCTTTTAAATAAATAACTCTTTTATTTAATGAATCTATTAAAACAACTTTTAAATTAGGAAAAACTATTTTTAAAACTATACCAGGGAAACCAGCTCCTGTACCTACATCACATATTGTTAAGTTCTTGTTTAAATCAATATCTCTATATAAAGTTAAACTATCATAAAAATGTTTTAAATAAACTTCCTTTTCTTCAGTAATTGTAGTTAAATTTATTTTTTCATTCCATTCTATTAATATTTTATAAAACTCGTTTAACTGATTTAATTGCCTGTCATTTAATTCTATTCCAAGTTTTTTAATTTCTCTTATAAATTCATTTCTATCCATTTTGTTTTCCCTTTTTTAAATACATCATAAGTACATTAATATCTGCTGGATTTACTCCACTAATTCTTCCAGCTTGTCCAACTGTTATTGGTCTTATTTCATCAAGTTTTTGTCTTGCTTCACTAGCTAAATTAGTAACTTTATTATAATCAATATCTTCAGGAATAGATATTTCTTCATATTCTAACATTTTATTAACTTCTTTTAGTTCTTTTTTTATGTATCCTTCATATTTACAATTAATTTCTACTTGTTCAAGTACTTCATCTTCATACTCACTAGTTATATATGGAATTAAATCACTTATTTTAACTTCTGTTCTTTTTAATAAATCATATAATTTTATTCCATCCAATAATCTTGGTGATTTTAAATTATCTAAAAACTTATTACTCTCATCTCCTGGTGTCATTTTTATGGATTGTAACTCTTTAGTAAGTTTGTCTATATTATTAATTTTATTCTTATATTTTTCATAATCTTCTTTACTAACTAAACCAATTTCATAACCATATTCTCTAAGTCTTATATCTGCGTTATCGTTTCTAAGTAATAATCTATATTCAGCTCTAGATGTTAATAATCTATAAGGATCTATTACTCCTTTAACAATTAAATCATCTATTAAGACACCTATATATGCTTCGTTTCTTTTTAATATCAATGGTTTCTTATTTTTAATCTTTAATGCTGCATTAATTCCCGCTATAAGTCCTTGTCCTGCTGCTTCTTCATATCCACTAGTTCCATTAATTTGTCCAGCAGTAAATAAGTTTTCTAATACTTTCGTTTCTAAACTAGGTTTTAATTGCATTGAATCTATTGCATCATACTCAATTGCGTATGCATATTTTAAAATCTTTGCATTTTCTAATCCTGGTAATGAATGGACCATTTTTTCTTGTACATCATGAGGCATACTAGTTGAAAATCCTTGTAAATATATATCATCATAAGATAAACTTTCTGGTTCTAAAAATAATTGATGTCTTTCTTTATCTTTAAATCTTACAACTTTATCTTCAATTGATGGACAATATCTAGGTCCTACTCCTTCAACATATCCTCCATACATACTAGATTTATCTAAGTTTTCATTTATTATTTTATGGGTTTCTGGTGTTGTATATATTAAATGACATGGTACTTGTTCATTAACATCGTACTCAATTTTATTTGAAAAGGAAAAATTATGACATACACTGTCTCCTGGTTCTAATTTTGTTTTCGAAAAATCTATACTTTCTTTCTCTATTCTTGGTGGAGTTCCAGTTTTTAATCTTTTTATAGTAAATCCATAATCTTTTAATTTATCACTTAAATGTAATGATGGTTCTTCACCATGTGGACCACCACTATATTTTGTAGATCCATATAATATTGCACCTTTTAAATATGTACCTGTAGTTAATATAACTGTTTTACTTTCAATCTTTTCTCCAGTACTCAAAATAATTCCTTTTACTTTTTTATCTTCAACAATTAAATCTTCTACCATTCCCTCTTTAATAGTTAAATTATCAGTACTTTGCAATGTTTTTAACATTTCTTCTTTATATGTTTTTTTATCTGCTTGAGCACGAAGTGCTTGAACCGCTATTCCTTTTTTAGTATTTAACATTTTCATTTGGAGAAAACTTTTATCAGTATTTTTACCCATTTCTCCACCTAATGCATCTATTTCTCTTACAACAATTCCTTTAGCTGGTCCTCCTATTGAAGGATTACAAGGCATATCAGCTATGTTTCCAATTCTACCCGTAACTAATAAAGTTTTATTATTCATTCTGGCTCCTGCTAAAGATGCTTCACATCCTGCATGACCACCACCTACTACTATAATATCGTACACATAATCACTTACTTTCCTAAACAAAATTGACTGAATAATTGATCGATTAATTCATCGTCATAATTATCTCCGGTAATTTCACCTAATTTATTCCAAATCATTTTTATATCTATTTCTATTAAATCAACCGGATCATTTCTTTTTAATGCTTCTTTTATTTCTTCTACTATTTCTAGACTTTCTTTAGCAAGAACTATTTGTCTTGCATTACTTAAATACGTAAAATCTCCACTATTTATGTTATCTAAATTAAATATTTCTTTTATTTTATCTCTTAATTTATCTATTTCTTTCTCTTCTATAGTATTAATTTTAATAATATTATCTGACTCTATACTTTCTATATCTATGTTACTATCTAAATCACTTTTATTTATAACTATTATGTTATTCTTATCCTTTATTTTATTAAGTAATTCTTTATCATAATCGGTTAATTTTTCATTATTATTAAGAACCATTATAACTAGATCAGCTTCATCTATCTCTTTATAACTTCTCTCTACCCCAATTTTTTCTATTTTATCTTCAGTATCTCTAATTCCAGCAGTATCAACTAATTTTAATATAATTCCATCTATATTTATTTCTCCTTCTACTATATCTCTAGTAGTTCCTTCTATATCTGTAACAATTGCTTTTTCTTCATTTAATAATCTATTTAATATACTACTTTTTCCTACATTTGGCCTTCCAACTATAACTGTTTTTATTCCATCTCTTATTAATTTACCATTTTCACTCTCTTTAACTATTTTATTCATTTTAGTTTCAATGTTATTCATTTCTTTTTTTATACTATCAATAGTAATTTCTTCTATATCTTCATATTCTGGGTAATCAATATTAACTTCAATATTAGCTATTAATTCCAATAATTCTTGTCTAAAATCTTTTATTATTTTACTTACTCTTCCATCTAATTGATTAATAGATAATTTTCGTGATTGGTCTGTTTTTGCATTTATTACATCCATTACTGATTCAGCTTCTACTAAATCTATTCTACCATTTAAAAATGCCCTTTTTGTAAATTCTCCTGGAGTTGCTAATCTTGCACCTTTTAAAAGCAATAATTCAAGCACTTTATTTGTTGTTGCAATTCCACCATGACAGTTAATTTCTACTATATCCTCTGTAGTAAATGTTTTTGGTGCTTTCATTACACTAACCAATACTTCATCTATTATTTCACTCTTATCAATAATATGACCATAATTAATAGTATGACTTTCGACTTTGTTTAAATCTTTTCCTTTAAAAATTGAATTAACTATATTAATTGAGTCTTCTCCGCTTACTCGAACTATTGAAATTGCTCCTATTCCTAGTGCTGTTGATATACAAGCTATAGTATCGTGCATATTATCACCCCAAATCCAACATATTGTATCATATAAATAAAAAAAAGAGAATAATTATCTCTAATCTTCTCTTGGTTTAATAACAACGCATCTATTAGGCTCTTCCCCTTCACTTTCTGTATATACGTACTTGTGATCATTTAATGCATTATGAATTATTCTTCTTTCATATGAATTCATTGGATCTAATTTAGCAGCAATTTTGCTTCTAGATACTTCTCTAGCTGTTCTTTTTGCTAGTGATTCTATTCTTTTTTGTTGTTTTACTTTGTAATCACCAACATCTAAATTAAACTTATACATAACTCCTATTTCATTATGTACCATTTGTTTTACTATAGTTGATAAAGCATCTATTGTTCTACCATTTTTTCCAATTAATATATTATTATTATCACTATATAATGATATGTTTAACATTCCATCTCTCATTTTTGTTTCTATTTTGCAATCTAATCCCATATCACTTGCTATCTTTTTAATTGCTTCTTTTATATAAGATACTATTTCTTCTTTCTTATATACTTCTAATTCAATCTTTTTTCCTTTAAATAATCCACCCTTTGTTTCTTTTTCATTAATTATAAGGTTTTCTTCTTTTTCATTTAATTCAGATAAAGCTTGATTTTTTACTTCATCAATACTTTTCCCTGAAAATTCATACTTATTTAACATCTATTTTCCTCCTCTTAATTAATAAATTTTGAACTATTGTAAATGAGTTACTTGTTAACCAATATATATCTATTGCTGTAGACATAAATAATGACATAACAATTATCATAACTACCATTGATTTATTCATTATTTGAGTTTGTGGATTTTTTTGAGATGATGTAGCATTAAATTTAAATGAGAAATATGTAATTAATCCAAGAATAATTATAATTATTATATATTGAAAATTACCTTGTGATAAAGCAACAGCTGGTGTTACTCCTAGATTTAATGTTAAGAATTTATCTTCAAAAATTACTGGTACTCTTTGAATTCCCTCAAAGAAAGCAATAAATATTGGTAATTGTATAAAAGCATATAAACATCCAGCAAATGGATTAATATTAAATTTTTTATATACTAAACCAATTTCTTGAGACTTCTTTAACATTGATTCTTGATCATCTTTTCCATCATATTTTTTCTCAATTCTATCTAATTCAGGTTGTGCTTTTGCAATAAGTTCAGATTGCATAGCTGTTTTTTGTGTTAATGGGAAAGTCAATAATCTAATTGCTAAACCTGCAATTATTAATGCTAAACCATAATTTTTAACTATTCCTCCTAGTTTAATTATTAACCAAGCTAATGGTTTAACAAATATATTTGTCCATAATCCTTCATCATGTCCTGAATTTGCTTTAAAATCAGTACATTCAGGTAACTTACTTACTTTAGTCTCTTTTTCATACTTTTCATAAATCTTTAATAAATTCTTATCTGTAGGTCTACATAATATATTTTGTGTTAATGTTTGACCTGTTTCTTCATTTTTTATTATTTTGTCATCTACTTTTAATGTTTTAGTACATCCTGTTAACAATAATAATACTAGAACTAAAACAAATAATTTCTTTTTATGCATATAAAACTCCTATTTATTAATATATTTTATTACTTCACTATATTCATTTAATACTTCTTCATATGAGTAATTTAAATAATTAGTCTTAACTATTATAATATAATCTAAATTTTTTTTATAGACATTTTTACTATTATCTATTATATTTCTCATTTGTCTTTTTACTTTATTTCTTATAACAGCATTACCAATCTTAGTTGCAACTGATATTCCAAATCTCGAATATTCTAAGTTATTATCCTTAATATATATAGTGAACATTGACCTTCTATAATATTTAGATGTTTTAATAATATTAGTAAATTCATATTGATTTTTTACAATATATCTTTTTTTCATCTAATCACCAGTTTCATTATATAATAAAAAAACCACTGTTACCAGCAGTATTATTTTGCTAAAACTTTTCTTCCTTTTCTTCTACGACTATTTAATACTTTTCCTTTTACACGTGAAAAAAATCCATGTTTTTTAGCTCTTTTTCTATTATTAGGTTGATAAGTTCTTTTCATAATACACCTCCAAATTAAAATCTCCATTATTATAATAATATTTCAAGATAATTGTCAACATAAAATTATTAATTAACATTTTCAACATGGTTGTTTAAAACTAAAATTTGCTTGTTAATTAAAATTTGTGGAAAATGTGGAAAACTCCTTTATTTATTGAAAATAAAAGCTTATAATAGTGGATAAATTTGTTGATAAGTTGTTGATAATTTTTTTACCCTTTTTTCTATTTACTTTTTTAAACAAATTAAGCTACAATTAAATTGAAATTAATACTTATAAACCGGGGGGAGTGGTTTAATATGGACAATCAATCTATATGGTCTAAAGTCTTAGAAAAACTAAATTCCGAATTAGACTCACTTGCATATCAAACTTGGTTTATGGATACAACTCTATATAAAATAGAGGATGGTATATTTATTATTACGGTTCCTTATGAAATTCATAAGAAAAATATAATTAACAATTATAAAGATCTACTTGATAATACGATAAAAGAGGTCACAGGTAATAATTATAATATTGAATTAGTTTTACAAGATGAGATAGAAGAAGAGAAAGAATCAATTGTTGATTTAAATGAGAATAATGGAAACACTGAAGAAACAGTTGATTATAAAATTGATTCTAACTTAATAAAAAAATATACATTTGAAAATTTTGTAGTCGGTAATAGTAATAGATTTGCACAAGCAGCTTCACTTGCTGTAGCGGAATCTCCTGGAAAAATCTATAATCCATTATTTATATATGGAAATAGTGGATTAGGTAAAACTCATTTGATGCACGCTATAGGAAATTATATAGTAGAGCATAGCAATAAAAGAGTTTTATACATTTCGAGTGAACAATTTATAAATGATTTCGTAGCAATGAATAGAAGAGATGATGATGGATCAAATTTTGATTATGTTGGATTCTTTAAGAAAAAATATAGAGATATAGATGTATTAATAATAGATGATATTCAATTCTTAAGTGGAGCAAAAGAATCTCAAAAAGAGTTTTTCCACACATTCAACACTTTATATGAAGGAAATAAGCAAATTATTATTTCATCAGATTCCTCACCAAATGATCTACATAAGTTGGAAGATAGATTAAAAACAAGATTTGGATGGGGTCTAGCAGTTGATATTTTTCCACCAGAACTTGAATTGAGAAAAGCTATTATATTAAAGAAAATTGATGTAGAAAAACTAACAAAACCAATTCCTGAAGAAGTAGTAGAGTTTATGGCAGCAACAATTAGTGGAAGTGTTAGAAATTTAGAGGGAGCTTTAACAAGATTAATGGCTTATTCACTTACTTGGGGAAAAGATATTGATATAGAACTTGCTAAAGATGCTCTTAATGGATTTACTAATAAAGATATAATTAGTGAAAAGAATGATGTAGCTAAGATTCAAAAGGCTGTAGCTAATTATTTTCAAATTACAGTGGATGATTTAAGAAGTAAGAAGAGAAGTGCAAATATAGCTTTTCCTAGACAAATAGCTATGTATCTATGTAGACAATTAACAGATGAATCTTTTCCTAAAATAGGAACAGAATTTGGTGGAAAAGATCATTCTACAGTTATCCATTCATGTGATAAAGTAGAGAAAGAAATGAAAAAGAATAAAGAAGTGGAAAAAGCCATAGAAAATTTAACAAAACAAATAAAAAATGTTTAAAAATACTTTTTATTAACAAATAAATAACAAGGTTAAAAATTAAAAATCAATGTTATTATTAGTTAAAAAAAGTTATTAACATTTTCAACAGTAATAATAATAAAAAATTTAAAATAAATAAGAAAGAAGGAACAAATTATGAAATTAAAAATTAAGACAGATATTCTATATGAAAATTTAAATAAAGTATCAAAAGCAATATCAACAAAAAACTTAATTCCTGTTTTAGGAGGTATTAAATTTGATCTTACCAATGAAGGATTAACTTTAACAGCATCTGATAATGATATTACTATTCAGACTTTTATTCCACAAAATAATGAAAATATGGATATTAATGAAGAAGGAACTGTTATTATTCAAGGAAAATATATATTAGATATAGTTAGAAAATTACCAGATGAATATATAAATATAGAAGTATTGGATGATATTAAAATATTAATTTCCACAGATAATAGTGAATTTAATTTAAATGGAATAAGTAATAGTGAATATCCTAAGATAGTATTAGAGGAAAATAAAAACTTTATTAATATAAATACTAAAACATTTAAAACTTTAGTTAATCAAACATCTTTTGCTACATCAAATGATGAATCTAGACAAATATTAACTGGTATTAATTTTAAAATAAATGGAAATATACTAGAATGTAATTCTACAGATTCATATAGATTAGCTAAAAAAGTTATTAATTTAGATGTTCCATCTAATGAAGAATACAATATAGTAATTCCAAGTAAAAATGTAATTGAATTTGTAAGAATTTTAAATGAAAATGAGGATAATATTGAATTACATATATTTAAAAATAAAATATTATTTAAACAAGAGAATTTCTATTTTCAATCTAGATTAATTAGTGGAAATTATCCTAATACTAATAATTTATTACCTAAAGATTCATTATTAAAAATAGTAATTAATATTAATGATTTATATAATGTAATAGATAGAGCAAGCATATTAACATCAGATAGAGATAAAAATATTGTTACATTAGAAACTACAGATGATTTAATGTTTATTAGAAGTCAATCTGCAGAAATTGGTAGAGTAGAAGAGAAGATGCCAATTGAAAAGAATAATAGTGAAAATATAAGAATTTCATTTAGTGCAAGATATATGATGGAAGCTTTAAAATCATTTGAGGAAGAAAAAGTAGAAATTAGTTTTGTGGGTGAAGTAAAACCAATATTAATAAAAGGAATTGAAGATACTAACTTAACTCAATTAGTATTACCAATAAGAACATATTAATAATAGCCATTAGTCGCCAAATATCGCCAAAAAATAGTGATATAAGTTAATCATAATTTTTTTGGGGGAGATATTATGGAAAATTATGAAATTAATGAAGAAACAATGGCAATTATACCTGTTGGGTATAATAAAACATTAATTAAGGAAGTAAATGATCAATATTTAATTAATGAGAAAGCTTATGAAATTATGGAATCAAGCTGTGAATATTATGGAAGTTCATATCAAGGTAGAGTAGATGCTTCTAAAAAAATATTAAATAGTAATTATAAAGTTCCAGTTTTAGTAGAAGATTCTGAAAGTATTGTATTTTTTCCTACTAAATCAAGTTTATTAGAAGATTGCTGTTGGATAAATCATAATTATATTGATAGTTATGAGAAAGATGATAAAACAACAAAGATTACTTTTAAAAATAAAGAAACAATTAACTTTGATATATCAAAATTATCATTAGAAAATCAAATATCTAGATCTTGTAAATTAGAGTTAATTTCAAGAAAGAGAAAAATAAGTAAGAAAGAGAACTTTTAGTTCTCTTTTTCTTTAATAAATAGTTGATAAGTGATATAATAAGTATGTATGTAGAGGTATAGTTAAACAGGGTTAAGGTGAAAATATGAGCGTTTTTGATAGGTTAAAATGAAAATTAAAAAAATAAAGTTAATAAATTTTAGAAATTATTCAAAAATTGATATAAATTTATCAGATAAAATAAATATTATTATTGGAAATAATGCTCTAGGTAAAACAAACATCTTAGAAAGTATATATGTTTTAGCCTTAACAAAATCTTTTCGTACGACAAATGATTCAAATTTAATTAAGTTAGATTCATCTAAATTTATTATATCAGGAAATGTTAAAGATGATAAGATTCCTAAAAAATTATCAATAGAATATGATAATAAAAAGAAAATAGTAAAATATAATGATTCAGTAGTAAAAAAAATGTCTGATTATGTTGGAAATCTTTATGTATTATTGTCGTCTCCTGATGATATTAGAATAATAAAAGGATCACCTCAAGACCGAAGAAATTTTATTAATACTGAGATAAGTCAATTATCTAATGAATATCTAAAAATATATAACGAGTTTAATAAATTACTCAAAATGAGAAATGATTATTTAAAGATTTTATATACTAATAGTTTAGGTGATTATAATTATTTAGATGTATTAAATGAAAAATTAATTGAAAAAGAAATATTTATTTATAAAAAAAGAAAAGAATTTATTGATTATATTAATAAATATATTACTGATATATATAAAGATATAAGTGAAGTAGATAATTTAAAAATAGTATATGTAAATAATATAGATTTAAATAAGTTTGAAGACGAAGAGATAAAAGAAAAATTAAAAAATAAATATAAACAAAATCTACATAGGGAAATTGCGTTAGGTATGACATTATATGGTCCACATAGAGATGATTTTTATTTAAATATTGATGAAGGTGATATTAAAATATATGGATCACAAGGTCAACAAAAATTAGCTTTTATTTCTTTAAAATTTGCAGAACTTAAAATTTTTGAAGAAAAAAAAATATCTAAACCTATAATATTATTAGATGATATATTTAGTGAATTAGATAAGAAAAAGAAAAATAAACTTATAGAATATATTAGTTCTGACTATCAAACAGTAATAACAACAAATGATATTAGACAAATAAGTAAAAAAATTTTAAAAGATGCAAAAATATTTAAAGTAAAAAATAATATGATAGAAGAAGGTGGAAAATAAAATGGAAAACAAAGGAAATGAAGTATATGATTCTTCTTCAATTCAAGTACTAGAAGGACTTGAAGCGGTAAGAAAAAGACCTGGAATGTATATTGGTACTACTAGTGAAAGAGGACTTCATCATTTAGTTTGGGAAATAGTAGATAATTCAATTGATGAAGCTTTAGCTGGTTATTGTAACAATATTGATGTAATTATAGGAAAAGAAAATACTATTACTGTAATTGATAATGGTAGGGGAGTACCTGTTGGAATACATCCGAAAACAGGTAAATCTACAGTTGAAACTATTTATACAGTATTACATGCTGGTGGAAAATTTGGCGGAGGAGGATACAAAGTATCTGGAGGACTTCATGGAGTTGGAGCTAGTGTAGTTAATGCTTTAAGTGAATGGTTAGAAGTAAAAGTTTATAGAGATGGACATGTTTATTATCAAAAATTTGAAAATGGAGGTCATCCTGTAGAAGATTTAAAAATAATAGACGATTGTCCAAAAGAAAGAACTGGAACTTCAGTAAGATTTAAACCTGATCCTGAAATATTTACTGAAACTACAATATTTAACTATGAAACATTAAGAATTAGATTACAAGAGTTAGCTTTCTTGAACAAGGGATTACAACTTAATTTATTAGATGAAAGAGAAGTTGATAAGAAAATATCATATAAATATGAAGGTGGATTAGTTGAATATGTAAAAATGCTAAATGAAAATAGAAATCCAATTCACGAAACAATTGTTGATATAGCAGGAGAAGAGAATGATATTTCTTTGGAAATAGCTTTTCAATATAATGAAGGATATTCATCTAATATATATTCATTTGTTAATAATATTATTACACCTGAAGGTGGAACACATGAAGATGGTGTTAAAAGAGCATTAACAAGAGTTATTAACAAATACGGTGTAAAAAATAATATTTTAAAGGATAAAGATGAACCATTATCTGGTGATGATGTTAGAGAAGGAATAACTATGATTATTTCTTGTAAACATCCAAATCCTCAATTTGAAGGACAAACTAAAACAAAATTAGGTAATGCTGAAGTTAGAAATATATCTGAGAAAATATTTGCTGAGGCATTAGAAAGATTTTTGTTAGAAAATCCAGATGAAGCAAAAATAATATTAGATAAATCAATGACAGCTTCTAGAGCGAGAATTGCTGCGAAAAAAGCAAGAGAATTAACTAGAAGAAAAAGTGATTTAGATGTGGTTAATTTTGGTGGAAAATTAGTTGATTGTAAGGATAAAGATCCAGAAAAATGTGAAATATTCTTAGTCGAGGGAGATTCAGCTGGAGGTAGTGCAATAAAAGGTAGAGATGCAATGACTCAAGCAATACTTCCTTTAAGGGGAAAAATATTAAATGTTGAAAAAGCAAGATTAGATAGAGCTTTATCAAATGAAGAAATAAGAACAATTATTACTGCATTTGGTACTGGAATTGGTGAAGAATTTGATTTAAGTAAATTAAGATATCATAAAATAATAATCATGACAGATGCCGATGTTGATGGATCACATATTAGAGTGTTATTATTAACGTTATTTTATAGATTCTTTAAACCAATTGTTGAAGCAGGACATGTATATGCTGCTCAACCACCATTATTTTGTATAAAACATGGAAAAGTTATAAAATATGTACTTAATGAAGAAGAAAGAGATGCATATTTAGCTTCATTATCTCCTAATACAAAATACGACATTATGCGTATGAAAGGTTTAGGAGAAATGGATGCTGAAGAATTAAACGAGACAACAATGGATATTAATAAAAGAATTTTAAGAAAGATTACTGTTGAAGATGCTATATCTGCTGATAATGTATTTAATAAATTAATGGGTGAAGAAGTAGAACCAAGAAGAAAATTTATTGAAGAAAATGCAGTATATGTTGAAAACTTAGATGTATAGGAGGTGTTGATATGGATCATAGTAGAGATAGATTAGAAGAAAATAATATAGTAAGTGAAGTTGAAACATCATTTCTTGAATATTCGATGAGTGTTATTGTACAACGTGCATTACCTGATTTAAGAGATGGATTAAAACCAGTTCATAGACGTATTTTATATTCTATGTATGATACAGGGTATACTCCTGATAAACCTCATCGTAAAAGTGCAAGAATTGTCGGAGAGGTTATGGGAAAATATCACCCTCATGGAGATAGTTCAATATATGAAGCAATGGTAAGAATGGCACAAGACTTCAGTTATAGATACATGTTAGTTGATGGACATGGTAACTTTGGTAATATTGAAGGATATGGAGCTGCAGCAATGCGTTATACAGAATCTAAATTATCAAAAATATCATTAGAGTTATTAAGAGATATCAATAAAGATACCGTTGATTTTGTACCTAACTTTGATGAATCTGAAAAAGAACCAGAAATATTACCTTCAAGATTCCCTAATATATTAGTTAATGGGACAATGGGGATTGCTGTTGGTATGGCGACAAATATACCACCTCACAATTTAGGAGAAGTAATAGATGGATGTGTTGCATATATTGATAATCCTGAAATAAACACATTAGAATTAATGCAATATATAAAAGGCCCTGATTTCCCTACAGGTGGAATAATTCTTGGAAATCAAGGAATTAAACAAGCTTATGATACAGGACGAGGATCAATTACAATTAGAAGTAAAGCTGAAATTGAAGAAAGAGATGGAAAACATTATATAATTGTTAATGAGGTTCCATATGGAGTAAATACTTCTGAATTAAAGAAAAAAGTTGCTGATTTAGTACATAACAAAGTAATTGATGGAATATCTGATTACCATACTGATTTAAAAGATGGTATTAAGATAACTATTACTTTAAAAAAGGATGCTAATCCTCAAGTAGTTTTAAATAATTTATATAAACACACACAATTCCAAGTAAATTATGGAATAATACTATTAATGTTAGATAAAGGAACTCCTAAAACTCTAGGATTAAAAGATATTATTTCAAAATATATAGATTATCAAAAAGAAATAATAATTAGAAGAACTCAATTTGAACTAAGAAAAGCGGAAGCAAGAGTTCATATATTAGAAGGATTTAAAATTGCACTAGATAATATTGATGAAGTAATAAAAATAATTAGAGGTGCAGAAAGCGACGAAGAAGCAAAAGAACAATTAAAAATAAAATTTGCTTTAGATGAAGTTCAATCAGAAGCAATCTTAGAAATGAAATTACGTAGATTGACTGGATTGGAAAGAAGCAAAGTTGAAGCTGAATTAGCTGATTTAATAAAAGAAATCGCAAGACTAAGAGAAATATTATCAAGTGATGCAAATATATTAAATGTTGTTAAAAATGAATTATTAGAAATTAAAAATAAATATTCAGATGAAAGAAAAACTACTATTGATATGACAGCTGTTGATTATATTGAAGATGAGTCTTTAATTCCAGTTGAAAATATCTTAGTAACCTTAACTAATAAAGGATATATTAAGAGAATTGAAGAAAGTAATTTTAGAACTCAAAATAGAGGTGGAGTTGGAATTAAAGGAATAAGTACTAATGAGGAAGATTTCCCAGAAAAACTTATTAACTTAGAAACTCACGATAAAATGTTATTCTTTAGTAATTATGGAAAAGTATATGCTTTGAAAGGATATGAAATTCCAGAATTTGGAAGACAATCAAAAGGATTACCAATTGTAAACTTATTACCTTTGGAAAAAGATGAGAAAATTACATCAGTATTAAATATCAAACAAGATGATGAAAATAAATATTTGTTATTTGTAACTAGAAAAGGTAAGATTAAGAGAACTAATATTGAAGAATTTGATAGTATTAGATCTAATGGTAAAAAGGCAATTATTTTAAATGATAATGATGAAGTTTTATATGTTGGTAAAACTGATGGAACTAAAACAATACTTATTGCTTCAAATGGTGGAAAAATGATTAAATTTAATGAAAATGAAGTAAGAGTAATGGGAAGATCAAGTTCTGGAGTAAAAGGAATAGAATTAAATGAAAATGAGATAGTAGTTGGTGCATCAATATCTTTAAATAACGAAAATGTATTAGTTGTTACAAAAAATGGATATGGTAAACAAACTAACGTAAGTGAATATAGAGAAACACATCGTGGAAGTAAAGGAGTTAAAGCTTTAAATACAACTGATAAAACAGGAGAATTAATCGGATTTAAAATTGTAGATGGAGAAGAAGATTTGATGATAATTACTGATGAAGGAACTGCAATTAGAATGAGTACTGATTCTATATCAACATTAGGAAGAAATACTCAAGGAGTAAGATTAATAAATCTTAAAGATAATCAATTAGTATCAACAATAACAACTATTGTAAAACAAAACGAAGAAGATACAGAAGAATCTAACGATAATAAAGAAGAATTACAAGAAAACATTGAAAATTAGGGGAAAATATAATATATTATAAATGATGCAATGAGTGATTATGGAACCAGGTCAGAATCGGAAGATAGCAGCCTTAACATTTATTATTCATGTGCATCATTTTTATTATAAAATTAATCATACAAATGTACGAGGTGTTTTTATGAATAAATATATGAATTTAGCTCTAAAAGAATCAAAAAAAGCATTTATAAGTAACGATATTCCAGTAGGTGCTGTAATAGTTAAAAATAATAAAGTAATTGCAAAGGCATATAATAAAAAGAATAAATCAAATTTAATAATAGATCATGCTGAAATAATAGCTATAACAAAAGCAAATAAAAAAATAAATAACTGGAGATTGGATGATTGTGATATTTATGTTACCTTATTTCCTTGTCCAATGTGTGCTTCTGCAATAAAACAATCAAGAATAAAAAATGTATACTATTGTATTAAACAAACAGATTTAAAATTAGAAAAAGATTCTCTTAATATATTAGATGGGATTAACTTGATATATTTAGATAACTATAAAGACGCAGAAAATACATTCAATGATTTTTTTAAAAAAATAAGAAACAAATAATGTTTCACGTGAAACATTTATGAAATACACAAATATTTTTTGATTTAATATGTTATTTTTTTAAAATGATAAAATGTTTATACATGATTTTATGTGGCAGAAGCAAATGAATATATTTATATGTACTAGTTCATATTATATAAGTTAATATTAACTTATTTGTTAAATAAAATATTAAAACTATAAATAAAATTTTATAAGCGAATTATATATATGTCTAATATATTCAAAAAAAATTAAAAAAGTAGATTAGTTTAAAATAAAAAAATATTTCCCGGGAAATAATTTGAATGATAAAACAAATAATGTTTCACGTGAAACATAATAATAAAAAAATAAAAATTATGATAATTAAAAACAACAAAAATATTTCCCGGGAAATAATTTAATAAAAAAATATTTCCTGGGAAATAAAATGAATAAAAAAGCAAAAAAATATTTCCCAAGAAAAGTAGAAATACATCGATGTTTCACGTGAAACATTGATTTTAAAATGTGTTTATATCACTTAAAATAAATGATATAATAAGATTGTGAAAGGAAAATGCTATGAATTACAGATCATTATATAGAAAATATAGACCAAAGAATTTTAATGAAATATATGGACAAGATGTGATTGTAAAAATATTAAATAATTCTTTAAAAAACAATTCTTTTTCTCATGCTTATTTATTCTCTGGACCAAGAGGTAGTGGAAAAACAAGCACAGCTAAAATCTTTGCTAGGTTGATTAACTGTGATAATTATAAAGATGGTAAGTGTTGCGAAAAATGTGAAAATTGCATAAATTCTGCTGACGAGAATTGTGTAGATATAATTGAAATGGATGCTGCTTCCAATAATGGAGTAGATGAAATTAGAGAATTAAAAAATAACGCTATGGTATCTCCATCGTTTTTAAAATATAAAGTATATATAATAGATGAAGTTCATATGCTATCAAACTCTGCATTTAACGCATTATTAAAAACTTTAGAAGAACCACCAGAACATGTAATATTTATTTTAGCTACTACAAATATTGAAAAAGTTCCTATAACAATTATTTCAAGATGTCATACAATGGAATTTAAAAAAATAAATAATAAAGACATGATTTTAAGAATTAAAGAAATAGCTACTAAAGAAAAAATTAAAATTGATGATGATGCAATTCAAGAGATATGTAATGATTCTGATGGTGGTTTGAGAGACGCAATAGGTATGCTAGAACTTGCTAATTCCTACTGCGAAGATAAAATTACATCTGAAGATATTAATATAATAAATGGTAATGTTTCTAATAAAGAAATAGAAATATTATATGATAATATATTAAATTCTAATATAAATGAAGCTATAGAATCTATTGAAAAATATAGTGAAAGTGGTAAAGATCTAAAGAAAATTTGTAAAGCTTTATTGGAATATTTAATTAATGATAATATTAAAAAATCAACAACAAACAAATGTTTGATTGGTAATGCTTTAATTGAATGCTTAAGTGATATGAAAAAAACTACGTTAGATAAAGTTGTGTTTATAAATACTGTTTTAAGTATTGGTAATAATAAACAAGATTCTGATGTTTCATTATCTAACACAAACGATTTTGTACCAACAAATTTTGATAAAAAAAATGAAGATGTATCTTTTGAATCAAAAAATGATAATATTATAGATAAAATCGAAGAAGATAAAAATAAAATAATAAATAATGTTGATGAAATTAAGAAAATAAGAATTAACAACACTTTTGTTGACGCTAGTAAACAAGAATTAAGTGATATTAAAGATAAATGGAAAAATTTAGTTGATTATTGTTTAGATAAAAGTTATGGATCATTTATATCTACATTAGTTGATGCTAAACCTGTTGCTTCTGGTAAAAATAATATGATTTTAACTTACAAGTATCGATCATTTTGTGACAAAGGAAATAGTAATATTGAAAAATATGAAGAGGCAATAAGCAAATTATTAGATATAAATAAAAAATTAATATTTATTACTGATGATGAATGGATTCTTGAAAAAAATGAATATATTAAAAATTTGAAAAATAAAGTTGAATATAAGTATATAGAAGAACCAAAAAAAGAAGATAATATACAAAATGATATTACAAATGAAGAAAGTGATATAATAAAAAAAGCAAACGAAATGTTTGATAAATCAATTATAGAAATAGAGGAGTGATGATTATGAATCCAAATGCATTAATGAAACAAGTACAAAATTTACAAAAAGAAATGTTAAAGGAACAAGATAAAATTAATAATACTATATTTGAAGGTGAAAGTTCTTTAGTTAAGGTTAAAATTAATGGAAAAAAGGAACTTACAGAAATTAAAATTGAAAATGAAGGGACTCTAGATGCTGATGATATTGATGCATTAGAAGATATGATTATAATAGCTGTTAATAATGCAATGAAAAAAGTAGATCAAGAAACTGAGAAGAAAATGGGAAAATATACTAATGGTATACCAGGGTTGTTTTAATGTATCCAAATAGTCTAAAAGAATTAATAGAAAGTTTTAAGTTTCTCCCTGGGATTGGTGAAAAAACAGCTGAAAGATTGGCATTTTATGTTATGTCTTTAGACGATGATAAAGCAGAATTTTTTAAAGATAGTATCGAAAATGTTAAAAAGAAAATAAAAAAATGTCCTATTTGTTCTAATATAACAGAAGATGAAATTTGTTCTATATGTTCAGACAAAACGAGAAATCAGGATGAATTATGTATTATAGATGATTGTAAGAATATTTTCTTATTTGAAAAATTAGGAAGTTATCATGGTTATTATCATGTTTTAGAAAATTTAATAGATCCTTTAAACGGAATAAATCCAGAAGATGTGGGTATAGATAAATTATTAAAAAGAATTAATGATAATAAATTTAAAGAAATAATAATAGCTGTAAAACCTACTGTGGAAGGAGAAACAACAAGTCTATATATAAAGAAAGTATTAGAAGATATGGATATAAAAATATCAAGATTAGCAAGTGGAATACCAATAGGAGCTGATATAGAATATATTGATTCCATAACACTTGAAAGAGCATTAGCCGATAGAAAAGAAATTAAGTAAGGAGTATATATGTTGGATGATTATAGAGAATATGAAGAATTTTATCATACAATTATAAAATCAATTGAAAATGATTCTCTTAGTCATGCATATATGTTTGAAATAGATGACTCAATTGATATACAGAAACTAGAAATTGATCTTTCTAAAGCGATAATTACAAAAAACAACAGCATTAATAAAGATGAAATAACTTTAATAGAAAAAGGTAATTGCCCTAATATTAAAATTGTAAGAACTGATTCTGGTTTTATTAAGACAAATCAAATAGAAGATTTAAAAGAAGATTTTTCAAAAGAATCATTTGAAAGTTATTGTAAGATTTATTTTATTGAAGAGGCAGAAAAATTAAATTCATCTTCAGCAAACAAACTGCTTAAATTTCTTGAAGAACCTAGTAATGATGTGTATGGCATTTTATTAACCAAGAATAAGTATTCAGTTATAGAAACTATTAAATCAAGATGTATAACTATAAGTTTAAAAAGAAATGTGTTTTTAGAATTAGATGAAGAATCACATTCTGTAAAAATAATTAATCTTATAGAAAAATATAAAAAACGATCATTATATTATATTTACGAATATATAAAAGAACATGATTTAAGTAGAGATGACATATACAACATATTCGAAGAAATACAAATGATATATTTTGATTTAATATATATTAATAGAAATATAAGTAATAAATATAGATATTTTAAAGAAATACCAAATTTGAATTATGATAAAAATGAGATTTTGTTAAGTAAAAAAATAGATGCTATAAATAAATATAAAGAGTATTTAAAATTAAATATTAGTCCTAAGACTTTTATAGATGAAATAGTATTTTATATGTATGGAGAGTGATTTTATGCATGAAGTAGTACCAATTAAATTTATTAATTCCAATAGATTATACTTTTTTGATCCTACTGATTTAGATGTTAAAAAAGGTGATGAAGTAATAGTTGAAACTGAAAAAGGTATGCAATATGGATTAGTAAAGGAAGGTAAAAAAGAAGTATCTGATTCTGAGTTAGTTCTACCTTTAAAAAAGATTATTAGAATTGCAAATGAAAAAGATATTAAGCAAAATGAAAAAAATATAAAAGATAGTGATAATGCATTAAAAAAAGCAATTGAAATTGCTAATGAAATAGATTTAGACATGAATTTTATTTCTGCAGACTTCACTTTTGATAGAAAAGAACTAATAATAAAGTTTTTAGCAGATGAAAGAATAGATTTTAGAGAATTGGCTAAAAAATTAGCTGCTATTTATAAAACTAGAATTGAATTGAGACAAATCGGAATTAGAGACAAAGCAAAAGAAATTGGTGGTATTGGTCCATGTGGAAGATTTTTATGTTGTAGCACTTTCCTAAATGACTTTAATAGTGTGTCTATTAATATGGCTAAAAATCAATATATAGCACTAAATCCTACTAAAATAAATGGTGTATGTGGAAGATTATTATGTTGTTTTAATTACGAAGATGAACAATATATAGAAATGAAAAAAGATTTTCCAGCAATTGGTAGTTATGTTAAATATAATGGTAAAAAGGGAAAGGTAATCAGTCATAATTTATTTAATAGAACATATACAATTGAAAATGAAAATAAAACTTTAGAGGAGATCTCACTAGATGAAAGTTCTAAATGATTTATTAGGATATAATGATTTTAAAATATATCAAGATACTAGTTGGTTTAATTTTTCGTTGGAATCTGTTTTATTACCAAATTTTATTAAGATTAATAAAAATACAAAAAATATATTGGATCTCGGTACTGGAAATGCACCTATTCCAATGATATTAACAACATTAACTGATGCTAAAATATACGGGATTGAAATACAAACAGAATGTTATGAATTAGCTAAAGAATCTGTAAGTTTTAACAAATTAGATAATAAAATTACATTGATTAATGATAATATGAAAAATTTAGGTAAATATTTTGAACCTAATTTTTTTGATATTATAATATGTAACCCCCCATACTTTAAACTAAAAGATGATTCTAGATTAAATGATGATATTCATAAAGTTATTGCGAGACATGAAAAAGAAATTAAACTAAATGAAGTGATAGAAATAGGGAAAAAATATTTAAATAATAAAGGCAAATTAGCATTAGTACATAGAACAGAAAGATTTGTAGAAGTATTAGAAGAAATGAAGAAAAATAATATTAATCCCAAAAGAGTACAATTTATTTATCCTAGAGAAAATTCAGGATCTAATTTGTTTTTAATTGAAGGAATTAAGAATGGATCAGATGGTCTAATAATTGAAAAACCATTATATATTCATGATGAAGAAGGTAACTATTTACCACATATTAAAGATATTTTTAGGAGGTAATTATGAGCCAAAAGAGTTATGACAATTCACCATCAGTTTATTTAATACCAACTCCTATTGGAAATTTAGATGATATTACTAAAAGAAGTGTAGATACACTTAATTTCGTTGATGTCATTTTTTGTGAAGATACCAGGATAACTGGATCTTTAATGAGTAAATTAGATATTAAAAAGAAATTAATAAGTTCTAACGATCATAATGAAGAAAATACTAAAATATTAGCTATAGAATTATTAGATGAAGGTAAAAATATTGGGATAGTTACTGATAGAGGGACACCAATTATAAGTGATCCAGGTTATAAAATAGTTGAAGAAGCAATAAAAAAAGGTTATAATGTAATACCGTTACCTGGTGCAAATGCATTTGTTCCAGCGTTAATTGCGTCTGGACTTTCAACTTCACACTTTATGTTTTATGGATTTTTAAATGCAAAGAAAAGTAAAAGAGAAAAAGAATTAGAATTATTAAAACAAATTCAATTTACAATTATCTTTTATGAAGCTCCTCATAGAATTATAGATATGTTAGATTCAATAAAACTTGTTTTAGGAAATAGAAATATATCTGTTTCTAGAGAATTAACAAAACTACATGAAGAAATATATAGAGGAACAGTTGATGAAGTAATTAAAGAACTAAATTGTTTTGAAATTAAGGGAGAGTTTGTTGTAGTTGTTGAAGGAAATAAACAGGAAATAGATTTTAGTAATATTTCAATAGAAGACCATATAAATCTTTATTTAGAAGATGGTAAAGATTTAAAAGAAGCTATGAAAATGGTAGCAAAAGACAGGAATACTACTAAATCTGAAATATATAAAGAATATCATAGGAAGTGATTATATGAAATTAATAGTTGGTTTAGGAAATCCAGGAAAAGAATATGAAAATACAAGACATAATATGGGATTTATGTTTATTGATAATTATGCAAAGTCAAAAGGGTTAGAAATTACTAATTCAAAATTTAATGGATTATATACTGATTTTGTTTATAATAATGAAAAAGTTATATTACTTAAACCTCAAACATATATGAATTTATCAGGAGAATCGGTAAGAGCATGTATTGATTATTTTAAAATTGCTATTGATGATATTCTTATAATTAGTGATGATATGGATTTACCTATTGGCAATTTTAGATTAAAAATGAAAGGATCAAGTGGTGGACATAATGGATTAAAAAATATAGAAAATCATTTGAATACTTCTGATTTTAAAAGATTAAAAATAGGTATTTCTAAAAATTCAAATATAGATACTAAAGATTATGTTATTGGAAAAATCGATAAAAGTACTAAGGAATCTATTGAAGAAATGATGCCAGTAATTAATGAAGTATTAGATGACTTTATAGTTTTAGATTTTGAAAGGTTGATGTCTAAATATAATCATAAGTAGGTGATTAGATGAAAACATTAAATGAGTATATAGAAATAAAAAAAGAAAATAACATCTGTTTAACTGGAGTTACAGATGAATTTTTTTGTTGGTATATTTCTAGTTATTATAAAGAAAATAACAGAAGTATTATTATAGTAACATCTACTTTATATGAAGCTAACAATTTATATTCAAAATTGAATAAACTAAACAATAATTCTTATTTATTCCCAATGGATGATTTTTTAACATCTGAATCAATTGCTATAAGTCCTGATTTAAAAATTACTAGGCTTGATACAATTAATGAATTATTAAATAATAAACAAACCAATATTGTTATTACTCATTTAAATGGATTATTAAGATTTCTACCTTCTAAGGAATTATATAAGAATAAAATTATTAATCTAAAAAAAGATATGGAATATTCAAGAGATGAATTAATATTTAATCTTTTAGAATTAGGATATGTAAAAGAAAGTATAGTTTATAAAACAGGAGAAATTGGTGTAAGAGGTTTTGTTATAGATGTATTTCCTTTAGGATTTGATCATCCTGTTAGAATTGAATATTTTGGTGATCAAATTGATTCAATTAGATATTTTGACGAAGAAAGTCAAAAAACTATAAAAGAAGTAGATAGTATTAGTATTTATCCGTATACTGAATTTTTAATAGATAAAAATGATGATTTAACATTTGAACAAAAAAATCTACCTTTACTATCAAATAATATTGAAAACATTTCTAATTATCTAGATAATCCTTTATTTGTTTTTAGAAATTATGATGATATTTTAAAAAATGTTGATCTTTTAAGAAACCAAATAATTGAATATAAAAGTGATATTGATAAAGAATATAAACACAATTATATGTTTGATTTTGATGAAATAATTTATAAAGATTATATTTTTTATTCTACTTTATCAAATATTATTTCCACAGTTCCTGTTGATAAAATTTTTAATCTCAATGTTAAAACTATTAATAAATTTAATGAAAATATAGAAGCAATTAATAACTTTTTAACAGATATGTTAAACAAAAATAAAACTATAGTCATTTGTTTAAATAAATATCAAATTAATTCATTTACTAATTATATAAAAGAGGATTTTTTAATTACCAATGAAAGTAATATTTATGAAAATAAAATAAATATAATAGAAAAAAATATAAATGAAGGTTTTATATTTAACAATCTAGTCGTATTAACTAGTGGGGAATTATTTAATAAAATTACTAGAAATGAAAAGTATAAAACAAGTTTTAAATATTCTACAAAGATTAAAAATATAAATAATTTAGAAATTGGTGATTATGTAGTACATAACATAAATGGTATTGGAATTTATAACGGAATTAAAACATTAAAACAAAATAATATATTAAAAGACTATTTAGAAATATCTTATCAAGGAAATGATAAGTTATATATTCCGGTCGAAAAAATTAATTTAATAAGTAAGTATTCTGGTAAAGAGGGAATAGTTCCTAAAGTTAATAAATTGGGTAGTAGTGAGTGGACAAAAACAAAGATAAAAGTTAGAAATAAAGTAAAAGATATAGCTAGTGATTTAATAAAAATATATGCTGAAAGAGAAATGAAAAGTGGATTTGCATTTAATCAAGACGATGAACTACAAATAATGTTTGAAAATCAGTTTTCATATGAGCCCACTAACGATCAATTACTTGCCATTTCTCAAATTAAAAGAGATATGGAATCTAGTAAACCAATGGATAGACTTTTATGTGGTGATGTTGGTTTTGGTAAAACAGAAGTTGCATTTAGAGCTATGTTTAAAGCAGTTGATAGTGGTAAACAAGTTTTATATTTATGCCCAACGACAATCTTATCTATTCAACAATATAATAATGCTATTGATAGATTTAAAAACTTCCCTGTAAAAATAGCTGTTTTAAATAGGTTTACAAGCAGATCTAAAGTAAAAGAAATATTAGACGATTTATCAAATGGTAAAATTGATATTTTATTTGGAACTCATAGAATTTTAAGCAATGATATCTTACCTAAAGATTTAGGTTTGTTAGTAATAGATGAAGAACAAAGATTTGGAGTATCTCATAAAGAGAAGTTAAAAAAATATAAAGAAAATGTAGATGTATTAACATTAACTGCAACTCCAATTCCAAGAACTTTACAAATGTCTTTAATTGGTATTAGATCTTTATCATTAATTGAGACTCCTCCGGTTGATAGATATCCGGTACAAACATATGTAATTAGAGAAAACAAAACTTTAATAAAAGATGCTATTTATAAAGAATTAGCAAGAGACGGACAAATATTTATTTTATTAAATGATATAAATAAACTTGAAGAATTAGAATATCAAATTAAAAAAATGGTTCCAGAGTCTAAAATAATTACAGCGCATGGAAGATTAGAAAAAGATCAATTAGAAAATAGAATGGAAAAATTTATTAATCATGAATATGATATTTTAATTTGTACAACAATTATTGAAACTGGTATAGATATACCTAATGTTAATACTTTAATTATTTTAGATGCAGATAGGTTTGGATTATCACAACTATATCAAATTAGAGGTAGAGTTGGTAGAAGTAATAAAATAGCTTACGCATATCTTATGTATGATAGTCATAAAGAGTTAAATAGTGCGGCAGTTAAAAGACTTAATGCAATAAAAGAATTTACTGAATTAGGTAGTGGATTTAGAATTGCATCAAGAGATTTATCTATAAGAGGTGCAGGAGACATTTTAGGTAGTGAACAAGCTGGATTTATAGATACTGTAGGTATAGATATGTACCTTAAAATATTAAATGACGAAATAAAAAGAATTAAAGGCGAAATAGTAGAAGATGATACAGAGGAAAAGACAGATAATAAACAATTGATTAATGTATCTACTCATATAAAAGATGAATTTGTTGATAATGAAGATCTTAAAATAGAAATTCATAAGAAAATTAGTGAAATTGACTCTTATACAAAGTTAATTGATATAAAAACTGAGTTAGAAGATAGATTTGGTAAATTAGATGAAGACATGATTATTTATATGCATGAAGAGTGGTTAGAAAAACTTGCTAAGAAATTAGAAATTATAGAATTGAAAGAAACTAAAAATTCTATTACATGTACTTTTAGTCCAGAAATGTCTAAGAGAATTGATGTTGAAGAGTTCTTTGTTGAAGCATGTAAAATTACAAGAATGTTTAGATTTCAATTTACTTCAAATTGTTTAATTTTAGTTCTTGATACTATTAAATTAGAGAAACATCCGATATATTATTTACTTTTGTTATTAAATAAAATTAAGTATAAAGATGAAACTTGATTCCTTGACTACATTAAGGTGATTTGATAATATTACAATAGGAAAAAGGTGAAAATATGAGAGATGACATAAATGACATGTTTATGGAAAAAAATTTCGAAATATTAAAGAATAAAATTAATCTTGATATTAATAATAATGCCGATTCTTTAAATAGAACTTTAAGTAATTTTATAGATTTAAAAGAAATTGGATTAAATAGATATATAGAAGATACATATGAAGATAATGGAATTAATTATAAAAAGAATAAAGTAGAGGATTTTGTTTCTAAAGAAGCAGAAGTGTTAAAAGAGATAACTCTTGATAGAATAAAAGAACGTAAAGATAAGATATTAAATTTCTTTGACCAAAAAGTAGATTATAAAAATATAACTGATGAATATATAGAAAATTTTCATAAATATATAGATGAATCAACAGAAGAGTTAGAATCTAATATAGATTTAAAAGTAAGAGAAGAAATATGTATTAATTTCTCTATAAAAGCATCTTTACTTTATAAGTTACCTAATGAAGAAGTTAAAGATCAAATTATTAGTTATATAAATGATTTCTATTGTGATACGATTATTGATAAAATCAAGAGTGAAGTTTTATTAAGAAATGAAACATTAAAGAATTTATCAACTGAAGCGTTTAATAGGTTTAAAGATATAAATAAAAAAACAGTTGAATAAATAATTAAAAGTGATATAATACAAAAAAAGCAAAGAAGGAAAGAGATATATGGAACTCTATAAAAGAGAGCTTAGTTAGGTGAAAGTAAGCTAGAGGAAAGTATTGAGAATGGTTCTGGAGCTTGTTAGTTGAATAATTAAACTAATACGTTAATCGCGTTAAGATTTTGAGATAACTTTAGTTATGAATTAAGGTGGTACCACGAGAATTCGTCCTTATTGGTATCACTTTTTTTATTGAAAGAAGGGATAATATGGAAAAAGGAAAAAAATATTATATAAGTACAGCAATTGCTTATACATCAGGTAAACCACATATTGGTAATACTTATGAAATAGTGTTAGCTGATGCAATTGCTAGATTCAAAAGATTACAAGGTTATGATGTATATTTTCAAACTGGAACAGATGAACATGGTGAGAAAATTGAATTAAAAGCAAAAGATGCAGGAAAAACACCTCAAGAATTTGTAGATGAAGTAGCAGGTGAAATAAAAAATATTTGGGATATAATGAATACTAGTTATGATAGATTTGTTAGAACAACAGATCCTGATCATGAAGTAAAAGTTCAACATATATTTAAAAAGATGTTTGATAAAGGAGATATTTACAAAGGTGAATATGAAGGTCTTTATTGTACTCCATGCGAATCTTTTTGGACTGAAAGTCAATTAGTTGATGGAAAATGTCCTGACTGTGGAAGAGAAGTTCAACCAAAAAAAGAAGAAGCATATTTCTTTAAATTATCAAAATATCAAGATAGATTAGTTGAATATATTGAATCTCATCCTGATTTTATACAACCTGAAGCTAGAAAAAATGAAATGATTAATAATTTTATTAAACCAGGTCTACAAGATTTATGTGTATCAAGAACTTCGTTTAAATGGGGAATACCTGTAGATTTTGATTCTAAACATGTTGTGTATGTTTGGTTAGATGCTTTAACGAATTATATTACTAATATTGGATATGATACGGATGGAAATGAATCAGAAGAATTTAAAGATAGATGGCCAGCTGATTTGCATGTAATTGGAAAAGATATTATTAGATTCCATACTATATATTGGCCTTGTTTCTTAATGAGCTTAGACTTACCACTTCCTAAAAAGGTCTTTGGACATCCTTGGTTAATAGTTGGGGATGGTAAGATGAGCAAATCTTTAGGAAATGTTGTTTATGCTGATGATCTAGTAAATGAGTTTGGAGTAGACGCTATAAGATATTTCTTTTTACATGAAATTCCATTTGCTTCAGATGGTGTATATACAAGAGATATTTTGATAGAAAGAATAAATAGTGATCTTGTTAATACTTTAGGTAATTTAGTTAATAGAACAATAAGCATGAATAAAAAATATTTTGATGGAGTAGTGCAAGATAATAAGTCTTTAGAAGATGTTGATAAAGAACTAATTAAGAATGTATTAGATTTAAATAGCACAGTACCTAAGAAAATGGATGAATTAAAAATAGGTGATTCTCTTCAAATTATATTTGATACACTAAGAAAGTGTAATAAATATATTGATGATACAACTCCATGGATTTTAGCAAAAGACGAAAGCAAAAAAGAAAGATTAGGTACAGTTTTATATAACTTATTAGAAAGTATAAGAATCTGTTCAGTTTATTTACAAGCCTTTTTACCTGATACTGCAGAAAAAATATTTGAACAATTAAATACTGATAAAAAGGATTTTGATACTGTTTATGAGTTTGGATCTTTAGAAGTTGGAACTATACTTAATGAACCTATTCATTTATATGATAGAATTGAAGAAAAGAAAGATTAATTTATTAATCTTTTTTTATGTTATAATTTTTTTGGTGATAAATATGTTTGTTGATAATCATTGTCATATATTAAAAGAGTATTATGAAGATATAGATAAAGTTATAAACAATGCTAAAGATAATAAAGTAGATGTATTAATAGTTAGTGGGTGTTCTAAAGAAGATATTATAGAATCTTTAGAGTTAATAGAAAAATATAATAATATATATTTAACGATTGGATTTCATCCTGATGAAGTTGATAATGTTAATGCTAGTGATTTAGAATGGTTAGAAGAATTAATTAAAACTAATAAAAGAATTATAGGTGTTGGGGAAATTGGTTTAGATTATCATTGGGTAAAAGAAAATAAAGATAAACAGATAGGTTTATTTGAAAAACAATTAGAACTAGCTGAAAAATTAGGACTTCCTGTAGTTATTCATACAAGAGATGCTACAGAAGATACTATTAATACATTAAAAAAATATAAAGTTAAAGGTATTATTCATTGCTTTAGTGGATCAATTGAAACAGCAAAGGAATATATGAAATTAGGATTTTATATAGGAATAGGAGGAGTTCTTACTTTTAAAAATACTAATTTAAAAGAAACTATAAAAAGTATTCCAATTGATAGAATTACGTTAGAGACAGATTCTCCATATCTTGCACCAACTCCTTTTAGAGGAGAACAAAATGAACCTAAATATATTCCATTAATAGCAGAAGAAATAGCAAAACAAAAAGAAATATCAATTGAAGAAGTTGGAAAAATAACAACTGATAATACAAAAAAATTATTTGACCTAAATATCTAACTTTGCTAATATGATATTAGAAGGTAAATAATATGATAAGAGCTAAGAAAAGAGAAAGAATTATATTTGTATCAAAGTTATCAATTATAATGGTTTTTTTGGCTCTTTTTTTATTTGTTATTTGTAGTAACTTTGAAGTTAAAACATATAAAACATACGATTTAAGTAAAAATAGATCATTAAGAGCTGTTAATTTACTATATGTATATAAAAACAAAAACGTAGATGTTAAAGAAGTAAAAAATGTTAATGAAGTAGTTAAAGTAGCTAGTAGACAACCTGTTGTATTTACAGGTAAAATGACTGGATATGGGCCTGATTGTAAGGGTTGTGGAGGAAATCTTGCTTGTCCACCTAGACATAACGCAAAGAACGGAAATATATATCACAATGATAAAACTTATGGAAAATTAAGAATATTAGCTGCTGATAAAAAATTCCCATGTGGTACAGTTGTAAGAGTATCTGGATTAAAAGGATATAAAGATTTTTACGCAATTATATTAGATAGAGGTGGAGCAATAAAAGGAGAATTAATGGATCTATTGTTTGCTTCTGAAAAAGATGTTAACATAGGTAGAAACAATGTTACTTATACAATTGTTAGGTGGGGATGGAATGCATAAATTTAAAAAGAAGTTTGGTCAAAACTTTTTAAGAGATGAAAACGTATTAGATAAAATTGTTGATAGTAGTAATATTGAATCTAATTCACTTGTTATTGAAATTGGACCAGGAGATGGAGCATTAACTTCTAAGTTGTCTAAAAAAGCAAAATATGTACTTGCTTATGAAATAGATTTAGAATTAAAAGAAACTTTAGATAACAAATTTAATAAAACAAATGTAAAAATAATATATGATGATTTTTTAAATAGAAATGTTAGTGAAGATATTAAAGAATATGATTGTGAATTTGTTTATGTTATTGCAAATATTCCTTACTATATAACTACACCTATTATTGAACATATTATTAATTCTAAAATAGATACAAAAAAAGTAATATTAATGGTTCAAAAAGAAGTAGGTGAAAGATTTAGTGCAAGACCTGGTACTAAGGATTATTCTTCAATTACAGTTTATTTAAATTATTATTATAATATTAATAAATTATTTATAGTTAAAAGAGATTCTTTTTATCCTGTTCCTAATGTTGATAGTATTGTTATTTCGTTAGAAAGAAAAAAGGGTGAATATGAAGTTAAAGATGAAAATAAATTTTTAAAACTAATTAGAGATAGTTTTAGATTTAAAAGAAAAACAATAAAAAATAATTTATATAACTATGATTTAGATATAGTAGAGAAGGTATTAGAAGAACATAACTTTAATCTAAGTTCTAGAGCGGAACAAATTGATATAAAAACATTTATAGATTTATCTAATCAATTATAGGCCAGCAAAGGCCTTTTTTATTGACTTTTTTACCATTTTGTAGTATTTTAATAACTGTTCAAAGGGGGAATAGGAAATGAGAGAAGCCTTAGAAAAATTAAAGAAAAAATTAATAGAAGACGGAAAAAAATCAATAACAATAGAAGAATTAGATGATATGTATTCTGAGTATGAATTAACTGCTCCTGAAAAGAATGCAATGGATAGATTTGTAGCTCAATCTGGAATAGATGTTATATCAGATGAAGCAGTTGATAATGATGTTGAAAAAGAGTTTAAAAAGATTTATGCATCAAATACTAAATCAAGTTTAGATCCAGTAGCTCAATATCTAAGAGAAATTGGAAAGATTCCTTTATATACAAGAGAAGAAGAGGTAGCTGCAGCCTTTAAAATGAGAGATCCTAATTTAACTGAAGAAGAATATGAAAAATTAAGAAATGAATTTGCTAGTCATAATCTTAGACTTCCAGTTGCTGTAGCAAAAAAATATATTGGAAGAGGATTAGATTTCTTAGATTTAATTCAACAAGGTAATGAAGGTCTTATGATTGCAGTAGATAGATTTGATGTAACTAAAGGATTTAAATTTTCAACTTATGCTATGTGGTGGATAAGACAATCTATAACAAGAGGAATAGCTGATCAATCTAGAACAATTAGAATACCGGTACATATGACAGAACAAATAAATAAAATAAGTATGATGGAAAGAAGATTAACTCTTGAACTTGGTAGAGAGCCAACATCTGAAGAAATAGCAGCTAAGTGTAATTTAACTCTTGATAGATATAAAGAAATTCAAAAGTATGCATTAGATTTAGAATCATTAGATCAACCAATTGGTGAAGAAGAAGATTCTACATTGGTAGATTTTATTGCTGACAAAGGAACAGATATAGAGACAATGGCTATGAGAAGTACTATAACTGAAACTATAAACAGTGCTCTTGATACAGTGAATATTAGAGAAAGAATGGTTAACATATTAAAAATTGGTTTATATGATGGTGTAGTATCTGATGAAGAAAAAGCAGCTTTATGTTTAAGATATGTTATAACTCATTTATCTGAAGAAGATAGAAAAGATATAGATGAATTAAATAGAGAATATAACAAGGGTAAAGAACCTGTTTCAACTAAAGCTAAAACTAATGCTGATAAGAAAAAAGGTATTAAGAAAACAATAATGGAGTTTATTGCTCAAGATGATTATAGAGAATCAAATATCAGTCGTGGAAATTATGATTTTATAGCTGCTGTTACAGCAGAATATAATTATTTATTTGGAAATAGCGAAGATCGTAATAAAGAACAATTAAATATTAATACTGTATATTATGTATTACAAAATTATAGTAATGAAATTACTAGGGCTTCATATCAATTTTTACAAGGTACTACTAAAACCTTAGAAGAAGTAGGTAATATGTTTGAGGTAACTAGAGAAAGAATAAGACAAATAGAAGCAAAATCTTTAAGAAAATTAAGACATCCTAATAAAAATTTACTATCACTTGTTTAATTTAACAATTTTATTGACTTTTACTATATAAAATAATAAAATTAAGTTATAAAGTGATGGTACTTTAAGAGGGAGGAACAGACATGAAGATTACATCTGTTAATGTGCGTAAAATTAATAAGGATAGTTCACGCATGAAAGGTATTGCATCAGTATTATTAGATGATTGCTTTGCAATACATGATATTAGAATCATTGAAGGAGATAATGGTTTATTCATTGCTATGCCTAGTAGAAAAACTGCTACTGGTGGATATCGTGATATTGCTCATCCAATTAATCCTGAAACTAGATCAATGTTTGAAAAAGAGATTCTTGAAGCTTATGATAAAGCTGAAGATACTGAAGAAAATAGTGAAGAAGAATAAAAGACTTAATAAGTCTTTTTTATTTTAGAAAATGACATATAAGAAAAAGTATAGTATAATAATAAGTGATTTTGGAGTGTATTTATGAAAATAATAGAGAATTTAGCTACAATTAAAGAAATGAATAAAAAAGCATCAAATATTTTTGTTGTTGCTCATAGAAATATGGATTTAGATGCAATCAATAGTTGTATTGCTTTTAACTATTATTTAAAAGAAAGTAATAAAAAAATATATATTATAGTTGATGATATTAAACATGAAACAGCTGTTAAAATGGTACTTGATGAATTTAATGATGTAATTAATTTCATTAAAAGTAAGGATTTAAAAGATTTAGTTGATAATAATAGTTTGCTTTATGTATTGGATACTAATAAAGAAAAATTAATACAAAATCCAAAAATATTAGATAAATTCAATAATATTATTGTTATAGATCATCATAGAACTAATAAAGAAAGTATTAAAAAGGCTCTAATGATTGTAGATGAAGAAGCATCTAGTACATGTGAAATAATATCATCAATTTTTGATTACGAGCAAATAGAGATTACCAAAAAAATAGCAAATTTATTGCTTGGAGGAATAGTTTTAGACACTAACTATTACCAATTAAATGTATCAGAAGGAACATTTTACTATTCTCATTATCTAGTTAAGAATGGGGCATCAATGAAGGTAGTAAATGAATATTTGAAACAAAATATATATAAGTATATTAATAGACAAAAGATTATTTCATCAGTTAAAACAAAGAAGAATATTGCTTATGCAAAAGGAAGAAAAAATATTATCTATGACAAAGTTGAATTTGCAAAAACTGCAGATATTTTGCTAACTTTTAAAAATATTGAATTAGCAATTGTATATGGTAAAATTGATAAAAATAAGATAGGAATTAGTTGTAGATCTAATGGAAAAGTAAATGCTGGTAAGATTATGGAAAAATTTGGAGGTGGAGGATCCGAATTTGAAGCTGCTGCAGAAGTTATAGATTTATCATTAGATGAAATAACTAAATTAATAAATAAAGTAATAAATGATATAAAGAGGTGATTTAATGAAGGTCATATTTCTAAAGAATGTAAAAGGGCAAGGAAAAAAAGACGACATTAAAGAGGTAAAGGATGGTTATGCAGAAAATTTTCTTATAAAGAAAGGATATGCAGTTAGACTTACTGAACAAACTCTATCTCAATTTAATAGAGAAAAAAAGCAAGAGAAACAAGAGGATGAATCAAATAGAATTGAAGCTAATGAATTAAAGAAAAAATTAGAAAATAAAACTCTATCATTTAAAGTAAAAACAGGTGAAGGAGATAAAGTTTTTGGAAGCGTTAGTCCAAAACAAATAAAAGATGAATTAGATAAATTAGGATTTAAGATTAATAAAAAGGATATAGATTTAGATCATAGCATCACGTCTCTTGGATTCCATGATGTAAAAATAAATTTATATAAAGATATATTTGCAAATATTAAAATAAAACTAGAAAAATAGAGGTGATTAAATGCCTACAAAAGAAATACCAAATAATATAGAATCAGAACAAGCTGTCCTTGGTTCTATGTTTTTAGATAAAGGTGCGTTACAAAAAGCTTGTGATTCGTTACAAGAAAATTCATTTTATTCTAATAGTAATGCTAAGATATTTACTACTATTAAAGAGATGAATGAAAATAAAATACCGATAGACTTAACTACAGTAACAACAGAACTTAAAAATAAAAATTTACTTAATGAAGTTGGTGGTGTAGAGTATCTTACAGAAATATTAAATAGAACTGCTACATCAGCTTATATTGAACAATATATAAAAGAAGTAGAAGAAGCATCTTTATTAAGAAGATTAATTGAAGTATCAACTGATATTACAACATCAGCTTATAATAGAGAGTTAGATGTTAATGAAACTATTGATAACGCTGAAAGAAAAATCTTAAGTGTAGTAAAGAATAGAAGATCAACTGAGTTTAAAACAATTAGGGAAGTTTTAAATAAGGCAGAAGAAGATTTAGAACTACTTGCTAGAAAGAAAATGGATGTAACTGGTATAGCAACTGGATGGATTGATATTGATAAATTAACAGCTGGATTACATGAAAATCAACTAATAATAGTTGCTGCTCGTCCTGCTATGGGAAAAACTGCATGGGCTGTTAATTTAGCTACACATGTGGCAATGAATAGTGGGAAAACAGTTGCTTTATTTAATATGGAGATGGGAGCTGAACAATTAGCTTCTCGTATGATATCTTCTCTTGGACAAGTAGAAGGAAGCAAATTAGCTACAGGTAAATTATTAAATGAAGATTGGAAAAGAGTAAATGAAGCTATAAGTCAATTATCTGATGCTAAATTATATATGGATGATACTCCTGGGGTAACAATAGGAGAAATAAGAAGTAAATGTAGAAGACTTGCTGCATCTGAAGAAGGTTTAGGACTAATTATAATAGACTACTTACAATTAATTTCTAGTGGAGCTAATTATAATGGAAATAGACAACAAGAAGTATCTGATATATCAAGAGCATTAAAGACGATGGCTATGGAATTAAATGTTCCAGTAGTTGCTTTAGCTCAACTTTCTCGTGCAGTAGATGCTCGTGAAAATAAAAGACCAATTATCAGTGATTTAAGAGAATCAGGTTCTATTGAACAGGATGCAGATATAGTTGCATTCTTATATAGAGATGATTATTACAATAAAGAGAAAATAACAGATAATAATACAAGTATTAGTGAATTTATTGTAGCTAAGCATCGTAATGGACCAGTAAAAACTATTAATTTATTATTTAAAAGAGATACTTCAACATTCTTAAGTTATAGAAATGATGATGAGGGTGATAATCATGAATAAAAAGGTGTTTATAGGTATATTTTTAGCTTTATTACTAAGTTCTAGTGTGTTTTTTATGGGTTATACTCATGCTAAAGAACCAAGGACTTTATATAGAGTATATCTTGAAGGTAAATCTCTAGGTTATATTGAATCTAAAGATGAACTAGAAGGATATATTGACCAAGAAGAGAGTTTTATAAAAGATAAATATAAAGTTAGTAAAGTATCTTTACCAAACAATTTAGATGTTGTTAAAGAAAAAACTTTTACAAATAAAATATCTTCAGTTGAAGAAATATATGATGAAATTAAAGAAAAAGCTCCTTTTACAATAGAAGGATATGAAATTAAAATTAAAGGAGTTAAAAAGACAGTTAATGATGAATCAGATGATGATGAAATTACTAAAACATCAACAATATATGTATTAGATAAAAAACTTTTCGTAGATTCTCTTGAAGATACAATTAAAGCTTTTGTAAATGAAGAGGATTATGAAAAATTTGTTAAAAACTTACAACAAGAACTCGGTGACGATGATGTAGGTAGAATAATAGAAAACATATATATTAAAAACAAAATTACAATAAAAAAAGGAAATATTCCTGTTACTGAAAACATATATACTGACAATAATGAATTAAATAGATTCTTATTATTTGGTGAGAATCCTAATGATAAAGAATATAAAGTTAAAGTTGGAGATACCATTGAACAAATAGCGTTCAATAACAAAATGTCTTCAAATGAATTCTTGGTAGCTAATCCAGATTTAACTAGTGAAGATAATTTGTTATATACAGGACAAATCGTAAACGTTGCTACAATTGATCCAGCAATAGTTGTTGCTGAAGATGATTATGTTGTAGAAATAGAAAAAGTTGATTATGAAACAATATACAAAGATGATAATACATTATTAAAAGGTAAAGAAAAAGTTCAACAAGAGGGACAAGATGGACTAGCTAAAGTTTCTTACAACTTATTAAAAGAAAATGGTGAAACAATTACAACAGAAAACCAAAAATCTAAAGTTATTAAGAAAGCAGTTAATAAAATAGTTTTACGTGGAACTAAAAAATCTTCAACAAGTGGAGGAGGAAGTTCTACTAGTGATAAGAATCCTACTGTTAAGATAAGTGGTGTATGGCATTTTCCTATTCAAAGACCTTATAAGATTAATAGTCCTTATGGATATAGATGGAGAAAACTTCACGCTGCAGTTGATTTAGTTTCTACAGCTACAAAATATAGTAAGATATATGCTGCTAATAATGGAGTTGTTTGGAAGAGAAATGATTCTAATGGAGAAATTATTATTAGACATAGTAATGGATATTATACAACTTACTGCCATATGAAAACTATTTATGTTAAAGCGGGAGATACAATAAGTAGTGGACAAGTAATTGGTATTATGGGTCAAAAAGGTAGAGCAACAGGAGTTCATTTACATTTTGGATTATGGAAGGGAAAACCATATTATGGTGGATCAGTTAGTTATGACCCACTTAAGAAGTTAAACTTTAAGTAATGAAAATAAAAATATTAACGAGTGGTTCAAAAGCAAATTGTACTTTAATAATTTGTGATAATACAAAAATATTAATAGATTGTGGTGCTACTGCTAGTTATATTGAAAATGAATTAAGAAAAGTAGATTTAACTCCTAAAGATATAAATGCCATAATATTAACTCATACTCATAGTGATCATATTAAGGGATTAAAAGTGTTTATAAAGAAAACAGATGCAGATGTATATATTGAGGAACCTCTTGTTAGAGAAATATTAAAGATAGTTCCTCCTAATCAAATAAAAATAATAGAAAAAAAATTCTTTATAGATAATGTTCAAATAAATACTATTAAATTATCACATGATGTAGATTGTTATGGATTAATAATAAATTATAAAAATAAAGAAATGGTATATATAACTGATACAGGTTATTTAAATCAAAAATATATTAATAATATTAAAGGTAAAGATGTATACGTACTAGAATCTAATTATAATATTGAAATGCTTAATAATGGACCTTATCCATATCAATTAAAAAATAGAATCAGAAGTGATTATGGACATTTATCTAATATTGATTGTGCAGATATATTAAAACAAATACTAACTAATAGAACTAAGTATGTATATCTTGCTCATATAAGTGAAAATAATAATACTTATGAATTAGCAGAAAAAGAAGTAAAATCTGAATTAAAAGACTTTGACTTTGATTTAGATAAGATTAAATTAACTCATCAAATGTTAGCAAGTGAGATGATTGAAATATGATTAAAATAATATGTGTTGGTAAAATAAAAGAGAAATATTTAAAAGACGCAATAGATGAATATACAAAAAGAATAAGTAAATATACTTCTTTAGAAATTGTAGAAATACAAGATGAAGGTCTTGTAGAAGAAAAAGTGGCAATGAAAAAAGAGGGAGAAGAGATATTAAAAAGAATTAATAGAAAAGATTATATAATATGTCTTGATATAGATGGAGAAGTAATAGATTCTATTAACTTTTCTAAGAAAATAGATAATATTTACTTAAATTATAGTAATATAACTTTTATTATTGGTGGAAGTTATGGATTGATAGAAGAAATAAAAAAAATATCCAATTATAGATTATCTTTTTCAAAAATGACATTCCCTCATCAATTATTTAGAGTTATGTTATTAGAACAAATATATAGAGCATATAAAATAAAAAACAATGAATCTTATCATAAATAGATTTATTGTTTTTTTTAATATGTAATGTTATTCTTAAGTAGAAAGTAGATGATGTAATGAAAGGTTTAATTGGTTTATTCTCAGTGCTAGCAACTATTAATACAACAACGCCTAATTCTATTACTGAAGCAAGTATAGATATAACAGAAATGAATATTGAAGAGATACAAGAAGCTGTTGATGATGGATACTTAACATATGAAAAAATAATGAATATTTATCTTGAAAGAATTGATGAATATAATGAAAAATATAATGCAATTTTATATATAAATAAAGATGCTATAGAAGAAGCTAAAAAAGCTGATGTTGAATATAAAAAGAATGGAAGAAAATCAATGCTCTTTGGTCTTCCAATAGTTGTAAAGGATAATATTGATGTTAAAGGAATGCCTACAACAGGAGGAACAAAAGCTTTAAAAGATAATTATCCTAAAAATGATGCTCCAGCTATTAAAAATATTAAAGATGCCGGAGGAATAATAATTGGTAAAACAAATATGAGTGAATTTGCATTATCTGCTTATAATTCACATAGTTCTTATGGACATGTTAGAAACGCATATAATACTAGTTATTCAAGTTATGGTTCAAGTGGAGGAACAGCTGTTGCTGTAGCTGCTAATTTTGCAGTTGCAGGTCTTGGAACTGATACTGGAGGTTCAGTAAGACTTCCAAGTTCAGCTAATAACTTAATAGGTATTAGACCTACTTGGGGTTCTATTTCTGGTGATGGTGTAATAAAATATGATAAAACTAGAGACACAATAGGACCAATTACAAGATATGTTGAAGATAATGCTATATTATTAGATATATTACAAAATAAAGATAAAAAATATGAAAATACTACAAATAAAACTCAATCTCTTAAAGGATTAAGAATTGGAGTAGCTACTCAATTAACTAATGGAAAAGTAACAACTGGAATTCAAAATTTATTTAATAAAACATTAAAAAATATGAAAAGCCTTGGAGCTGAAATTGTTTATGTAAATGACTTCTATAATGGTTATTATTCATTTAATAGACCATCATTCTGTTATGATTTTAATGAGTATTTAAAAGGTACAACCGGAACTATTAGATCGTTTCAAGAATTAAAGAAAAATGGCGGATATGTAAGTGATATGTCTTGGGTTGATCTATCATGGTGTAGTAAAGACTATATAAAATCAAGTCAATATGCAACAGTAAAAAAAGGAAGAGATGCATTTACTACTTATGTTAATAATAAATTTAAAAAATATAATTTAGATGTAGTTGTTTATCCAAATATAAGAGAGAGTTTATATAGTGTATATGGAGCTAGACATGCTTCACGTGGAACATATGCATACGTTATAACTGCAACTGGTTTTCCAACTATGAGTATTCAAATGGGTAAAATAAATGGACTACCATATGGAATGGATGTTGTTGCTGTAAAAGATAATGAACAAGTATTATATAAATTAGCTTATAATTATCAAGAGAAAACGAATTATTACAATAATCCATCAATTTCTAAAAATTTATATGTAGTATCAGAAGAATTAAATAAAATTAAGAATAAAAAGAACGAAAATAAAGATAAATATAAAGATATAGATAAAATATCAGAGGAGTATATAGAAAATTACGATGAAAAGAGTAGTTCTAATTTAAAAGAGAGTTTAATATTATCTATGTATGAATTAATAGATGAGAATGAGAGTGATTAGATGTTAGGAAATGATTGGGATAATATATTAAAAGATGAAATAGAAAAAGACTATTTTAAAGAATTAATTTCATTTGTAGAAAAAGAATATAAGGAAAAAACGATTTTTCCTCCAAAAAATGAAATATTTAATGCATTTAGACATACTAAATATAAAGATTTAAAAGTAGTAATCTTAGGGCAAGATCCTTACCATGGAGAAAATGAAGCTGAAGGTTTATCTTTCTCTGTTAAAACAGGGATAAGAAAACCACCATCTTTAAATAACATTTTTAAAGAATTAAAAGATGATTTAGGAATAGAAATATGTGATGATGGTTCATTACTTAAATGGGCAGATCAAGGAGTTCTATTACTAAACAGTGTTTTAACTGTTGAAAAAGATAAGGCAGCATCTCATCAAGGAAAAGGATGGGAAATATTTACTGATGCAGTAATAAAAAAAATAAACGAAAAAAAAGAACCTGTTGTGTTTATATTATGGGGAAGCTATGCAAGGGCTAAAAAAAGTTTAATTACAAATAAAAACCATTACATAATTGAATCTACACATCCATCTCCATTTTCTGCATATAATGGATTCTTTGGAAGCAAACCATTCTCTAAAACAAATAATTTTTTAAAGTCTAAAGGAATAAAAGAAATAGATTGGGATCTAAATAAAAAAAATATCTAGTAATAGATATTTTTTTATGCTCTTGCTTTTTTGGTATGTTTAGTTTCGTTTTCTTTTAGTATTGCAAAGAATTCATCTTCTCCAAATGAGTATGTATATTTATATTCATAACCTTTTTTTCTTGCTATTATATTAGCCGGAAAACGATCGATTAAATCATTAAATATTTCTGAATTATCATTATAGAATCTTTTAGTTGCTATTAATTCATCTTCTATTTTATATAGTTCTTTTATTTTATCGTTTATTTCATTTTCTGGTACAAAAGATTTATTAACAAATAGGTACTCTTTTAAATCATTATAGATATCAGATAAATCCTTATCATAATTTAATGTATCGTATTTTTTCTTTGATAGTTTTTGAATAGAAGAAAATACAGGATTCTCGTTCATATCATTGATATATTCACATATTTCATCCATTAAATTAGTTTTAGTTTCTAATAAACTTTGAATTTCATTTTCACCTAAATGTATTTTATCAAGAACAATGTTGTAGTCTGTAGAAATTGATTTAAATTTATTAATTATCAATACAATAATTACAAATATTATTAATACTATGTATGGAATCATATAACCACCTCTATCATAAAAATTATAACAAACTTTAGTCTACTATTCAATTATTGTTATAAAATGATATAATTATTTTTGAAAGAAGGAGAAAAAATGAATTTTATAGATAATATTAAAGAAAGAGCAAAAAATGAAATTAAAACAATAATTTTACCAGAAAGTATGGATAGAAGAGTAGTTGAAGCAGCTTCTAAGGCAATAAATGAGAAAATTGCAAATATTATACTTATTGGTAATAAAGACGAAGTTATTAATAATAATAGTGATTTAGATTTATCTCAAATTGTTTTTATTGATCCAAATGAGTATGAATTAACAGATAAATATATTAATGATTTATATGAAATGAGAAAAGAAAAAGGATTAACAGAAGAAGAAGCTAAAAATCTTATTTTAAATGATTATATGTATTTTGCATGTATGTTAGTTAAAGATGGAAAAGCAGATGGTATAGTATCTGGTGCGTGTCATTCTACTTCTAATACACTAAGACCTGCTTTGCAAATTATTAAAACATCAAAAGATGCAGAATTAGTTTCAGCATTCTTCTTAATGTGTGTACCTAATTGTGAATATGGAGAAAATGGCACATTTATTTTTGCAGATAGTGGACTTGAACAAAATCCAACTCCAGATAGACTTGCATCAATTGCACAATCATCTGCAAAAAGTTTTAAAATTTTAGTAGAAAAAGAACCTATTGTTGCTATGTTATCTCATTCTACTAAAGGTAGTGCAAAACATGATGATGTAACAAAAGTAGTTGAAGCAACAAATATAGCTAAAGAAAAATACCCGGATATAAAATTAGATGGTGAATTTCAACTTGATGCTGCAATAGTACCAGAAGTAGCTAAATTAAAGGCACCTGATTCAGAAGTAGCAGGGCGAGCTAATGTGTTGGTATTTCCAGATTTAGATGCTGGAAATATTGGGTATAAATTAGTTCAAAGACTTGCAAAAGCTGAAGCTTATGGGCCAATTACTCAAGGAATTGCGAAACCAATTAATGATCTATCTCGTGGTTGTAGTACTGATGATATAGTAGGTGTTATTGCAATTACTTCAGTTCAAGCACAAAATAATTAGAGTTCATTTATGAATTCTTTTATTTTGTTTATTTATATGATAAAATATGCATATCGGTGATAAGTATGACGAAAGTAGATATAAATGTAAAAGTTAAAGCAAAAATAGAAGAAACTGGTAATTATATTGGAGAACTTAATAACAATGTTTTAACTTATGTTGAAAAATCTAAAACAAAAGTAATGGTAGATTTAGAAAATGACACTATAACTAGAGATGATATAGAAAAAAATCTTGTTCTAGACTATCGAAATAAAAAAGTTAATTTATATATGAAAGAATTTAAGTTATCCTTTGATATGGATATGGAAGTATATGAAATAGAAAAAAATGATAACGAATATAGAGTTGAATATCGGTTAGAAAATGATGATTTTAGTTTTGAATTAATATATAAGGAGATTTAATATGAGTTACATTAAGAAAATAGAAGAAGATATTATAAAATATATAAATGATGCAGGTTTTGATATAAAAGAAGTTGATTTAACAGAATCAAATAGACCAGATTTAGGTGATTATCAAATTAATGACGCTATGAAATTAGCAAAAGAATATCATAAAAATCCTAGAGAGATTGCTGAGTTAATTAAAAACAAATTAGAAAGTGATGAAAGATTTACTAATGTTAATATAGCAGGACCTGGATTCATTAATTTTTCTATATCAGATAAAGCTATGTTGGATTTTATTAATATTATTAAAAATGATATAGAACTTAACATAGACAAAGAAAAAAGTGGAAAAATTATATTAGACTATGGTGGAGCAAATATTGCTAAAACATTACATGTAGGTCATTTAAGACCCGCAAATATTGGAGAAGCATTAAAAAGACTTGCTAGAGTATTAGGTAAAGAAGTAATTGGAGATGTACATTTTGGTGATATAGGTCGTCAATCTGGAATGGTTATATCTGAAATAAAAAGACTTCATCCTGAATTAAAGTTTTTTGATCCTGATTACGAAGGGGAATATGAAGATTTTAAAATTACTCCAGAAGAATTAGGGGAAATATATCCTAGAGCTAGTCAAGCAGCAAAAGATGATGAAAATAGAATGGAAGAAGTTAGACAAATAACAGCTGAACTTGATGAAGGCAGACGTGGATATGTTGCCCTTTGGAATATTATAAAGAAAGTATCTATTGCTGATATAAAAGAAGTTTATTTAAAAATTAATACTGACTTTGACCTATGGGAGGGAGAAACAGATGCTTATCCATATATTCCAGCAACAATGGAAAAAATGAAAAGTACTGGATTAGTATATGAAAGTGATGGAGCTTTAGTAATAGATGTTCAAAAAGAAGATGATAATAAACCAATGCCTCCATTAGTTATTATTAAAAGTGATGGAGCAACTTTATATGCAACAAGAGATCTAGCAACAATTTATTCTCGTATGGAGAGATTTAATCCAGATGAAATATGGTATGTTACCGATTTTAGACAAGGTTTATATTTTGAACAAGTATTTAGAGCAAGCTATAAAACACATTTAGTTAATGACAATACTATATTAATGCATATGGGATTAGGTACAATGAATGGACCTGATGGAAAACCTTTTAAAACACGTGACGGTGGAGTTATGGATTTAAAAGGACTTATCGATGTTGTTATAGATGAGGCTAAATCTAGACTTAATCCTAGTATTACAGATGAAAAAGAAAAAGATGAGATATCTGAAATGGTTGGAATATCTGCTTTAAAATATGCTGATTTCTTATCTTTTAGAGGAACAGATTATGTGTTTGATCCTAAAAAGTTTGCAGATTTAAATGGAAAAACAGGACCTTATTTACTATATTCAACAATTCGTATGAAATCTTTATTAAATAAAAATGGTAAATATGAAAAAGATTATTCAGTTATTGGAAGTGAAACTGATAAAGAGATTATTAAATGTCTTATGACTTTACCTAATGTTCTAAAAAAATCATATGATATAAAATCATTAAATGATATTGCAGATTACCTATATAAACTTACTAGTCTATTTAATAAATTTTATTCTGAAAATAGAGTTTTAAGTGAAGAAAATTTAGATAAACGTAACTCTTGGTTAACTTTAACTGACGTTGTTAAATCAACAAATGAACTACTTTTAGATATATTAGCTATTAAAGTACCTGAAAAAATGTGAAAAAGTATTGCGTATTTTCATGAATAGTGCTATAAAGTTAATGTTTATGTTTTTTTGGAGGAATTATTAATGAGCATTAAAGAAATGTCTAAAGAAGATTTAGAACTATATTCACACAAAGATTTAACATATATGTTAATCAAAGAATGTGGCGCAATGAATACAGCTGATTTATTTAAAAAAATAACTACTTCTCTAGAATTGCCTAATAGTTTTTATGAAAATAAAATTGGAGATTACTATACTACACTTACAACCGATAAAAGATTCATATTACTAGAAGATGGTAATTGGGATTTAAGTGAAAAGTATGCATCTTCAAAAACAAATAAAAAAATAACATCATTAGATACTGAAGAAGACGACGAAGATGATGATGAATTAGATCAAACAAGAGAAAAAGAGGATGACGAAGATACTGACGAAATTGATTATGATCAAGAGAATGATGATGAAGATTTCGATGATTCAGATGATGATTTAAAAGATTTAGTTGTAATCGATGAAGATGAAATGGAACTAGAAGATTAATAGTTCTTTTTTCTTTTTTAAATTATGTTATAATAACTACAGAAAAAGGAGAGATTTCTATGATAGAAAGACTTGAGTTAATTAAAAACAGATATGAAGAACTTAATAAACAGTTATCAGATCCTGAAATATTAAGTGATATTAATAAGACAAGAGATATATCTAAAGAAATTGCTGAAATTAAAGAAACTGTAGATACTTATTTAGAATATCAAAAGACTCAAGAAGAAGTAGAGAATACTAAAGAATTAATGAAAGATCCTGAATTAGGAGAAATGGCAAAGTTAGAATATGATGAAATTGTCGTTAAAAAAGAAGAGTTGGAAAGTAAGTTAGAAATGTTACTAGTTCCAAAAGATCCTAATGATGGAAAAAATATTATAATGGAGATTCGTGGAGCTGCAGGTGGAGATGAAGCTAATATTTTTGCTGGTGATTTATATAGAATGTATACAAGATATGCAGAAAGAATTGGTTTTAAAACAGAAGTAATAGACTATGAAGAAGGTACTGCAGGAGGATTTTCTCAAATAGAATTCATGGTAAAAGGAGCTAATGTTTATTCTAAATTAAAGTATGAAAATGGAGCACATCGTGTACAAAGAGTACCTGTTACTGAATCTCAAGGAAGAGTTCAAACTTCTACTGCAACAGTACTTGTTATGCCAGAAGTAGAAGATGTTGATATTACAATAAATCCTAGTGATTTAAGAATAGATGTTTATTGTGCTAGTGGGCATGGAGGACAAGGTGTAAATACAACTCCAAGTGCTGTTAGAATTACACATTTGCCTACTAATACAGTTGTTACTTGTCAAAATGAAAGAAGTCAAATTCAAAATAAAGAACAAGCTATGAAGGTTCTTAAAGCAAGACTTTATCAAGCTGAAATAGAAAAACAAGAACAAGAAGTAGGTAGCGAAAGAAGAAGTAAAATAGGTACTGGAGATAGATCTGAAAAGATAAGAACATATAATTATCCTCAAAACAGGGTAACTGATCATAGAATTGGATATACTACAAATAATTTAGATAGAGTTATGGATGGAGATATAGAAGATATAATAGAAGCTCTTATAAATGAAGATCTTAAAAGAAAACTAGAAGGATCTGAAAATGACAGTTGATGATTTGATAGCATATGGTAAAGGAAGAGTTCATTCTGATCTTGCAAAAATGCTTCTTGCTGAATTATTAGAAGTAAATGCATTAGAGTTATTTATGATTTTAGATAAAGAAGTAGATAATGATATAGTTGAAAAATATAAGATGCAAGTAAATGAACTAAAAGAAGGAAAACCTATTCAATATGTTATTGGAAATGTTAACTTCTATGGATTAAGATTCAATGTAGATGAAAGAGTTCTTATTCCTCGATTCGAGACAGAACAATTAGTTGAAGAAACGATAAAAAGGATTAAGAATAAATATAATGATAAAAATGTATCAATAATTGATCTTGGATGTGGAAGTGGAGCGATAGGTTTAACTTTAAAAAACGCTATTCCAAACTCTTTTGTAACTTTATTAGATATTAGTTTAGACGCAATAGATGTTGCCAAAGAAAATGCTAATAATTTAGGTTTAGAAGTTAATTTTAAACATAATGATATGCTGGATGGAATAAATGAAAAGTATGATGTTATAATATCTAATCCTCCATATATAAAAACAAATGAAGAAATAGAAGATATAGTTAGGTTTAATGAACCACATAAAGCATTATTTGGTGGAGTAGATGGTTTAGATTTATATAGAGAAATATTAAAAAATATAAAAAACAATTTGAAAGAAGAGTATATAATTGCTTTTGAAATTGGAGATACTTTAAAAGATGATATTACTAATTTAATTAAAGAAGTACTTCCTGATTCTAAAATAGAATGTTTAAAAGATTTAAATAATAGAGATAGAATGATATTTGTTGAAAATTAATAGACAAATATCATTTTTTATAGATTGATAATGTTATAAATAATTGATAAAATGAACTTGGAGAAATACTTAAGGAGGAAATATGGACGTAATTGAAATTGAAGGCGGAAAAGAATTAAGTGGGACTATTAGAATAAATGGTGCAAAAAACAGTTGTGTTGCTTTAATTCCAGCAGCAATACTAGGAAGTGAACAAGTAACATTAACTAATGTACCTGAAATAAAAGATGTAGATTCATTAACAGAAATACTTGAATATATTGGAGCTAATCCACAAAGATCAACTAATGCAATTGTTATTGACCCTGCAAATGTAGAAAATAAAGAAATAACAGAAGAGTATGCATCAAAATTAAGAGCTTCTTATTATTTCATGGGAGCTATGTTAGGAAAGTATCATCATGCTGAATTATATTTTCCAGGAGGATGTAAAATTGGAGAAAGACCAATAAATCTTCATTTAAAAGGATTTGAAGCACTTGGTGCAACTGTTAAAAATGAAGGTAAAAAATATATAGTTGATGCTAAAGAATTAAAAGGAGCTGATATATTTTTAGATATTGCATCAGTAGGTGCAACTATAAATATAATGCTTGCTGCATGTTTAGCTGATGGAGTAACTAGAATTAAGAATGCTGCTCGTGAACCTGAAATTACTGATGTAGCAATGTTATTAAATAGTATGGGTGCTAAAATAAGAGGAGCAGGAACTAGTGAAATAAAAATAGAAGGAGTTAAAAAGTTAGGTGGAACAATTGAGGGACATGAAATCATTCCTGATAGAATTGAAGCTGGTACATATATAATTATTGGTGCTTTAACTGGTAATTATTTAAAAATTGATAATATAATTCCAGCACATTTAACTTCACTTTTATCAACACTTGAAGAAGCTGGCGTTGAAATGGAAGTAGGAGATGATTATTTATATGTTACTAAACCAAATAAATTCTTACCTACTAAAGTTAAAACAGTAGGATATCCTGGATTCCCAACTGATTTACAACAACCTTATTCTGTAATTATGACTCAAGCAGAAGGAGAATCAAAAGTAACTGAAACAATTTGGGAAAATAGATTTATGCATGTACCTTATTTAAATAAAATGGGTGCAAATGTTGAAGTAATTGGAATGTCAGCTAAATTTAAAGGACCTACACCATTACATGGTGAAGAAGTAGAAGCTACAGATTTAAGAGCTGGAGCTGCAATGGTTGCTGCTGGATTAATAGCAGAAGGAAAAACTGAAATTACTAATATAAATCATATTCTTAGAGGATATTCTAATATAGTTGAAAAATTAAGAGATGTTGGTGCTGATATAAAAGTCATTCAAAAAGAAGAAGAAAGTACTAAAACTCGATAAAAACTTGCATTTTATAAAATTGTTTGTTATATTATAAAAGCAATATTTTCTATGATTAATATTTAATCATGGCGGAAGGAGTGTCGAAATATGAAAGCAGGAATACATCCAGAATATAAAGATACAAAAGTTACATGCGCTTGTGGAGAAACTTTTACAGTTAGATCTACTCAAGATGAAATGCGTGTTGAGGTTTGTTCTAAATGTCATCCATTCTATACAGGAAAACAAAGTAGAACATCTCATGCAGGAAGAGCAGATAAATTTAACAAGAAGTATGGATTTGATAAAGTAAGTGAATAGAGATTAATATCTCTATTTTTTTATGTTTTTATCATTAAATAATCACAAAAGTTATGTTATAATTTTTATGATTGAGGTGGAATATGAAGATTGCAGTTGGTAGTGATCATAGAGGATTTAAAACTAAGACTAAAATAATAGAGTATTTAAAAAAGAAGAATTATGAAGTGTTTGATTATGGAACAGATTCAATGGAAAATACTGATTATACTAAGTATGCATTTAAAGTTGGAGAAGCGGTAGCAAATAAAACAGTAGATTTTGGAATTGTTGTATGTGGAACAGGTATCGGAATAAGTATAGCTTGTAACAAAGTACGTGGAGTAAGATGCGCTAAAGTTGATAGTACAAAAGAAGCAAAACTTACAAGAAAAGATAATGACGCTAATGTTCTTGCTCTTAATGGAACGATGGCTTTTTATAAAGTAAAAGATATTATTGATACTTTTTTCTGTACAAAATATTCAAATATAGATCGATATAACAAAAGAATTGAACAAATAAAAGAATATGAAGATAATAATAATCCAATTCTAAGAAAAGTAGAAAGAGATAAAAAACATGAGTAATAAATTATTATTATATATTTTGATTTCTCCTCTTGTTATATATGCAATGTCATCTTTAAATATAAATGGTATATTTAAAAAGAATCATATAGTTCAAGCAAGAATTTTCTTTGTTATATTAATTTGTATAGTTATATATCTATTTGTTAATTTTATATATGACATATATATGTGTTATTAAACCATCTTAAGATGGTTTTTATTTACTTGTTTTCTTTTAAATAATTTAATATTATAATTAATTAAGAGGTGATTTTATGTCACAAGAGTATTTAATAAGAATTATTTTGATGGTAATAACTACATTTTCTGTATCAGCTATAGTTATGCCATTAATAATTAAAATTGCTAATCATATAGGAGCGATTGATAGACCTAGAGATGAACAAGGAAATAGACATATTCATAAGCAAGCTACTCCTAAATTTGGAGGAATGGCGATATATATTAGTTTTCTTGTTGGATATATGTTATTTGGTGTTCATAGTATACAAATGAACGCTATTCTAATAGGAAGTTTCTTTATAATATTTACTGGAATGATTGATGATATTAATTCCTTAAAACCAAAGGAACAATTAATAGGTCAAGTTGCTGCATCACTAGTAATTATCTTTTATGGAGGAATACTACTTAATAAACTAACATTCTTTGGAATAACTATTAATTTTGGAATATTATCTTATTTAGTTACTTTAATATTCATAGTAGGTTGTATTAATATAATTAGATTAATTGATGGACTAGATGGATTAAGTGGTGGAATTACTTCAATATTTTTCTTAACAATAGGAATAATATCATTTATACAACAAAGATATGGAACATTAGAGATAACTTTAACATTTATTATGCTTGGTGCAACATTAGGCTTTCTTTTATATAATTTTAATCCAGCTAAAACTTTTGCAGGAGAAACAGGGGCAACGTTTTTAGGATATATTATTGCTGTAATATCATTGCTAGGATTTAAAGGAACTATGCTTACATCAATAATTGTTCCTCTTATTACTTTATCTATACCAATACTTGATACAGCATTTGCAATTATTAGAAGAATTATTAAACATAAAAAGATTACTGAAGGTGATAGAGATCATATGCATCATCAGTTATTAAAAATGAATTTTTCTCAAAGAAAAACAGTATTAATAGTTTATTTAATAGATTTATTATTCTCTATTGCATCAATTATTTATAATGTTCAAGGAAGAAAATTAGGAATAATTATTTATGTAGTATTATTTGTAATAGTTATTTGGTTTATTTTACATACTAGTATAATAAGTCCTGAGATAGAGAAAAAAACTAAGAAATTTGAGAGTAAAATTTTAAGAAGAGGAAAAACTACTAAGTAGTTTTTTTTATTTATATATGTTATTATATAGGTATAAGGAGTGATGTAAAATGAAGATAATTGTTAGAGGAGATAATGTTAAAGTAACTAAGTCAATACAAAGTCATATTGAAGAGAAATTATCTAAGGTAGACAAATATCTTGAAAATCCAGATGATGTTGAGGCAAAAGTTGTTATTAAGGTTGAGAAAATAGGACAAAAAGTAGAAGCTACTATTCCACTTAAGAACTTCTTACTACGTGCTGAAGAAACGCAAGAAGATGTATATGCAGCAATTGATGAATTAGTTGATAAACTAGAAAGACAAATTAGAAAGAATAAGACAAAACTACAAAATCAATCAAAGAAAAATAAAGATTATGGAGTTTTTGCTTTAGATGATATAGAAGAAACACAAGAAAAAGAAGAAAACAAAATTGTTAAAAGAAAAACAGTAGAAGCTAAACCAATGAGTGAAGAAGAGGCTATTCTTCAAATGGAACTTATTGGACATGATTTCTACCTATTTAAAAATGAAAATGATATGAAACCAATGTTAGTCTATAAAAGAAAAGATGGACAATATGGAATAATTGAAACAATGTAATTAATATAATCCCTAGTAATACTAGGGATTTTGTTGACTATAACGTATAAAAATGATTTAATAAATATTGGATATTTGTTAAAATGTAACTAGCAGGAGATGATAAAATGAACATAATTAAATCATTATTTGATCATGATTATAAAGAATTAAAGAAATTCTCTGTATTAGCTGATAAAATTGAAGCATTAGATAAAGAATATAGTAAGATGTCTGATGATGATTTAAAAGCTAAAACTGAAGAATTTAAAAAAAGAGTTGAAGATGGAGAAACTTTAGATGATATATTAGTTGAAGCTTTTGCAACTGCAAGAGAGGCAGCTTTTCGTGTTATTGGAGAAAAACCATTCTATGTACAATTATTAGGAGCAATAGCAATTCACCAAGGTAATATTGCTGAGATGAAAACAGGTGAAGGTAAAACTTTAACTGCTGTGCTTCCAGCATACTTAAATGCATTAAGTGGTAAGGGAGTACATATTATTACTGTTAATGAATACCTTGCACAACGTGATGCTAATTGGATGGGAAATATTCATAAATTTTTAGGACTTACAGTAGGTGTTAACTTAAGAGATTTAACTCCAGAACAAAAGAAGGAAGTATATAATTGTGATATTATGTACACAACTAATAATGAATTAGGATTTGATTACTTAAGAGACAACATGGTTGTTAAAAAAGAAGATCGTGTACAAAGAAAATTAAATTTCTGTATTGTTGACGAAGTTGACTCAGTATTAATAGATGAAGCTAGAACACCACTTATTATTTCTGGTGGAGAATTAAAAAGTACTACAGTATATACTAGTGCTGATAAATTTGCTAAAGAATTAACTAATGAAGATGATTATAAATATGATGAAAAAACAAAAACTGTTGTTTTAACAGAACAAGGTGTTAAAAAAGCAGAAAAGTATTTTAAAGTTTCAAATTTGTATGAGACAGATCAAACTACATTAGTTCATAGTATTAATCAAGCTTTAAAAGCAAATTATAGTATGAAGTTAGATGTAGATTATGTAGTACAAGATGATAAGATTGTAATCGTTGATAAATTTACTGGACGTCTTATGAAAGGACGTGCTTATAGTGATGGTCTTCATCAAGCTATTGAAGCTAAAGAAGGAGTTACAATTAATCAAGAAACTAAGACTTTAGCTACTATTACATTCCAAAACTTATTCAGAATGTATCAAAAACTTTCTGGAATGACAGGAACAGCTAAAACAGAAGAAGAAGAATTTAGAAATATATATAACATGTATGTTATTCAAATACCTACAAATAAAGAAGTAATTCGTGATGATGAACCAGATTTGTTATATTCAACAAAACAAGGTAAATTCATTGCTCTTGTTGATGAGATAGAAAGACGACATAAAACTGGACAACCAGTACTTGTTGGTACTGTAGCTATCGAAACAAACGAATTAATTAGTAAGATGTTAACTAAGAAAAAGATTCCGCATGAAGTATTAAATGCTAAGAACCATGCTCGTGAGGCAGAAATCATTGCTAAAGCTGGAGAAAAAGGTTCTGTTACAATTGCTACTAACATGGCTGGGCGTGGAACAGATATTAAATTAACTGATGAAACTAGAAAACTTGGAGGTTTATGCGTACTAGGTACTGAAAGACATGAATCTCGTCGTATAGATAACCAATTACGTGGACGTTCAGGACGTCAAGGAGATCCAGGTTATACACAATTCTATGTATCAATGGAAGATGATCTAATGGTTAGATTTGGTACAGATAGAATTAAGAGAATGTTACAATCTGTTGGGTTCTCAGAAACTCAAGCAATTAAGTCTAGAACATTTACTAAATCAATTGAATCAGCTCAATCTAGAGTTGAAGGAAATAACTTTGATATTCGTAAACAATTATTACAATATGATGATGTTAACAATAATCAAAGAAAGATTATGTATGAAAGAAGAAATGAGATATTAGATAATGAATCTATTCATGATACTGTATTAAAAACATTTAAAGATCATATTACTGATGAAGTTCAATCTCATATATATCCAGAAGGAAAATTAACTCATGATGATATTACTGATATAGTTGAATACTTCAATACTTTATTAAAGAATGATATATCTGTTGATGAAGTTGATGGTTTAAAAGAAGAACAATTAATTGATAAGATTTATGATCAAATAGTTGAAGAATATCAAGAAAAGATTAGTGTTGTACCAGTTGGTATAGCTGAAGAATTTGAAAAAGTTATTACTTTAAACATTATTGATAAATATTGGACAGAACAAATTAATACAATGTCTCACTTAAGAGAAGGTATAAGTTTAAGAAGTTATGGTCAAGAAAATCCATTAAGAGCTTATACAGTTGAGGGATTTGAATTATTTGATAAGATGTTCCAAAATATTGATAAAGATGTTACTAATTTCTTAGTAAAAGCTCAAATAACACAAAATCTTGAAAGAAAAGAAATAAGTAAAAATAAATTCTCTAACAAGGGTGAAGAAGCAAAAGAAAAACAAAAACCTGTTAAAAAAGAAAAGAAATTAGGTAGAAATGATCCTTGTTGGTGCGGAAGTGGTAAGAAATACAAACAATGCCACGGAAAAAATGACTAATTAAGAAGTATTTAATATACTTCTTTTTTTTATTATTACTATTGTCATTTTAAATTTAATATAATATAATCTAGTTAGCACTCAAAATATTAGATTGCTAAAAGAGGTGACATATGAAAATAGTTTTATTATATGATCAAATAATTCTACCCAAAATAGAACTTGCTTTAAAAGGCAGTAAAGCAAGAAGTATGGATGGTAAGAATTTAGAAATAGATGATAAAGTAATATTTTTAATAAGAAAGAAAAGAATCTTTAACGATTTTAACAAACAATCTTTTCAAGATATAGGAGTAATAGGTAAAGTAATTGATATTAGAAATGATCTAACTATTATTGAAACTGATGAAAGAATAAAAATAGATGATATAGTATCTCTTGGAGAAAATAATTATGAAGTTAAGTTCTCAGCTATAGCTACTATTAATGATATTACTTTTGAGGAAGAACAAGATAAATTAGATAAATTAAAAAGAAAGTTAAATAAATTTGTCCAAAAATATGAATGGGGATTTGTTGCTCGTGCCTTTATCATGCAATGGAATAGTCTTAGTGAAATGATATGTGCACTTAACGATTTAATAAATCTAAATCCTAAAGAAAAGTATGAATTACTTAAAGAAGATTCAAATAAGAAGAGAAATAAAAAAATAGAAAAGATAATCTATGAATATATAAATATTGAAGAAGTAAATGGAGAAGCAAAAGATAAAGAACAAGAAGATAACGAAAGAATATATAGAGAACATGCTTTAAAAAAGCAAATAGAATATTTACAAAAAGAATTAGATAATATGCATCCGGATGAACAAAATGATATAAGTAAATTTGAACAAAAAATAAAATCGTCTGGTATGAATAAAGTGGCTTTGAAAGAAGCAGAAAAAGTAATTAACAGAATGAAAAACGAGGGTAATAACTCACAAGAATATGGAATGCTTTATGATTATATAGACTTTATTACGTCTTTATCATGGAAAAAGGAACAATATAATGAAATAGATTTAAAGAAAGCAAAGAAAGTATTAGATGAAGAACATTATGGACTTAAAAAAGTTAAGAAAAGAATAATTGAAGAAATAGCTGTTATGAATCTAAATAAGAAACAATCCGGTAGTATTCTTTTATTTGTTGGTCCACCAGGAACTGGTAAAACTTCTATTGCATCATCTATTGCAAAAGCATTAGATAGAGAATATGTTAGAGTATCTCTTGGGGGAATAAGAGATGAAGCAGAAATTAGAGGCCACAGAAGAACTTATATTGGTGCATTACCAGGAAGAATAATGGATGGAATATGTAAATGTGGTAAATCTAATCCTGTTGTTGTATTAGATGAGGTTGATAAATTAATTACTTCATACGATGGTGATCCAGCTAGTGCACTTTTAGAAGTTTTAGATCCAGAACAAAATAATACTTTTACAGATCATTATTTAAATGTTCCATATGATCTATCTGATGTATTCTTTATTTGTACTGCTAATTCTGTTGATAAAATTCCTGAAGCTTTATTAAATAGAATGGAAGTAATAGAGTTTAATGGTTATTCTCCACTTGAAAAAGAGAATATAGCGAAGAAATATCTAATACCTGAGATATTGGATAAAACTGGTTTGAGTAAAAATAAATTAAGTATTACTGATTCAGCATTAGAGAAAATAATAGTTTCTTATACAATGGAATCTGGTGTAAGAAGTCTAAAAAGAATTCTTAGTCATTTAGCAAGAGAAGTAGCTGTTAAGATAGTTTCAAATGAAGAAAGTAAAATAGTAGTTACTAAGAATAATATTAAAGATTACATAGATAGTAAAGAAATAAGACATGATAGAGTAATTAAAAATAAGAAATCAGGAATTGTTACAGGTCTCGCATGGACTAGTGCTGGTGGTGAAATATTATTTATTGAATCAGTATTCACAAAAGGTAGTGGTAAAACTATTATTACAGGACAACTTGGTGATGTAATGAAAGAAAGCGTTCAAATTGCTATAAGTCTTGTTAAGGAATTATATCCTGATAAAGCAAAACTATTTAAATCTAATGACTTACATGTTCATGTACCAGAAGGTGCTACACCAAAGGATGGTCCATCTGCAGGAATAACTTTAACAACTACATTAGCTTCCCTTGTGACTAAGAAAAAAGTAAGTGAAAAAGTCGCAATGACAGGAGAAGTCAGTTTACGTGGTAATGTTATGCCAATAGGTGGATTACCAGAAAAATTGATGGCGGCCGAAAGAGCAGGAATAAAAAAAGTATTTATACCTAGAGATAATATTGATGATTTAAAAGATGTACCTGAAGAAGTAAAAAATAAATTAGAAATAATACCTGTAGATACTGTTAAAGATGTATTAATTGATTTAAAATTGTTATAGGAGGAAATTATGCGTGAATTAAAAATAAATGGTATTTATAAACATTTTAAAGGAGATTATTATTTAGTTGAAGGAATTGCTAAAGACTCTGAAACTAAAGAAGATATGGTAGTTTATAGAAGATTATATGGAGATGGTGGTTTATGGGTTAGACCAAAAGATATGTTCTTATCTACTGTTGATCATGAAAAATATCCTAATGTTAAACAAGAATATAGATTTGAATTACAAGAGATTGAAAGCGTAGCTGGTAATTTTAAAGGTTAACTTATTGTTAACCTTTTTATGATATAATTTTATAAAGGAGTGATAATATGCCACCATTTACAATACATGAATCAGTTGCTAAAAACTTAAATAAAAAATATAAATTAGATGATGTGCTATTTACTTTAGGTAATATTGCTCCTGATTGCTGGAGGAATGCAAAAGTTTTTGGTGGAGAGAATAGAAATTTAAGTCATTTTTATAATTCATCTTTTGGTAAAAAGAATGAAGATTATGATGCTTTTTATGAAAAATATAAAGATAAAATGAATAATCCGATGTATCTAGGATATTTAACTCATTTAATAACTGATACTTATTGGAGAAATTATGTTTATCCAAAATATATAACTAAAGTAAATGGTAATCATGCATTTATAAAGAAAGATGGTTCTATTTATTATACTGAAAACAAAGAGGAATTTTCTAAATTTAAATGGAAAAATATTCATTCTATGGATCTTCCTTTAATTGAAAAGTATAATTTAATATCATTACCTATTGAAAAAATAGAGTATAATAATTTTGATTTTAATATAGATGAACTTGATTTAACTGGTTTATTTGGAAATGAAGGCACTATAAATTATACTAATAATGTAATTGATAATGCTGAATATTATGAATCAGATTTATTTGATATAGAAAAGATAGCTGAAGATATAGATAAAACATGCGAATTTATAGATAAAGAAATAGATCGTTTATCTTCAAAATAATCTTTTCTTTTTTTATATTTTTTTTTGTATAAATATGATATATTTAAAATGGTGAAGATAAGATGGAAAGAAAAAAAAGTGGTTCAAAAGTTATTGGTATCGTAATTGTTGTTATTATAGTACTTTATGTACTAATTAGATTTGCAGGAAGTTCTATAGGTGAATTATTTAATGGATCTAGAACATTTAATTTATTAGCGGCTAGTTCTACATCTCCTTATAAAGAAGAATTAGAAAAGTTTGCTGAAGAACAAAATATATATTTAAACATTGAATATATGGATGATATGGAAATAGTAGAGACATTGAATGATGATAGTAGTAATTATGATGCAGTATGGATGTCTAATTCTATGTGGACATATATGTTGGATAATCCATACCTAGTTGAAAATTCTAAATCAATAGCAATAGATCCAGTAGTTATAGGTATTAGAAAATCTAAAGCAGAAAAATTAAATTTTGTAGGTAAGAATGTATATAATAAAGATATTTTAAATGCTATAAAATCAGGTAATTTAAAATATGTTATGACTTCTCCACTTTCAACAAACACTGGAGCTACTGGTTATTTAGCATTTTTAAATTCAATAGCAGGTTCTCCTGAAGTATTAACAGAAGATATGCTTGATAGTCAAACTTTAAAATCAAATATGAAAGCATTCTTTAGTGGAGTTACTAGAACATCAGGAGATGAAGGATATCTAGAAGATATGTTTGTTAATGGTGATTATGAAGCAGTAATATCATTTGAATCAACATTAATTAATATTAATAAATCACTTGAAAAAAATAATAAAGAACCATTATATTTGATATATCCAAAAGATGGTGTTGCACTAAATGATATGCCATTTGCTTATGTTGAAAATGATCAAAAGAAAGAAGATAAGTTCGAGTTAATACAAAAGTTTTTAAGAAGTAGTGATACTATGAAAAAACTTGAATCAAAAGGATTTAGAACTTGGTATGGTGGAGTTAATAAAAATGCGGATAGTTCTGTGTTTAAAAGTAGTTGGGGAATTAATACTAATGAATATTTAGTTGCTCAAAAATTCCCATCTAAGAAAGTTATGGAAAAAGCTTTTGATTTATACATAGAAGAGTTTAGAAGACCAGGACATTTTGTATTTTGTCTAGATAAATCTGGATCTATGGCAGGAGAGGGAATGAATGATCTTAAAGACGCAATGAATTATATTTTAACAAAAGAAGAAGCTAGTAAAGCTAGAGTTCAATTTTCATCAAAAGATATTATTACTGTTATTACATTTGATGCGTATACAAGAGATATAACTATTAATTATAAAGGTAATAATACGCAAAATTTAATTGATTATCTGAACTATAGATTATATGCTGAAGGTGGTACCAATATTTATTCACCTACTGCTGAAGCACTAAAAATACTTGATAAAACTGATGATAGTTATACAAAAACAGTAATATTAATGACTGATGGAGAATCAAATAATGGTGGTTTATATGAGATAACTGATTATCTTAGATCTAGTGAGAAAGCAAAAAATATCCCAGTATACGCAATTACGTTTGGTGAGGCAAGTGAAAGACAATTAAGTGAAATAACTAGCTTAACAAATGGTAAGATATTTGATGGTAAATCAGGATTAAAGAAAGCATTTAAAGAAGTAAGGAGTTATAGTTAATGAGACAAATTCAAAGAAGATATTTGTATTCTGCTATACTTGCTTCAGTATCATTTATAATTTTCTATTTAATATTTAATATTCATTTGATATTATCTTTAGTTTTAACAATATTAATAGGACTTGGTGGAATACTTTTATTTAAAGAAAAAGATATTAGACAGTTTAATGAAAATGATGTAAATAATTATTATTTTATGGCATCTAAAATTCAAAATTTATCAACAGCAATCAATAATGAAGAAATTGATAAACATATAAAAAACATTACAGAGAAGACTGACGCAATATTAGTAGCATTAAGACAACGACCTAAAAAAGTAGAACAGGCTTTTGATTTCTTCGATTATTACTTTGATGCAACATATAAAATACTTTATAAATATAAAATGGTACAAGATAAAAAAGAACAAAATGCTAATGATAATAAATATATTAAAGAAGCTCCTAAATTCATCGAAGCAATATCTAGTGGATTTGATAAACAACTTAAGAACATGCAAGAAGCTAAGATGATTGATATAGATAATGAAATAAAGATATTTGAAAAGAATTTAGGATTTGAAAAAGATAATATAGAAGTAGGTGATGAAGATGGACAATAGTAATAACAATCCATTAAGTAAAATAAAAGAAGGAAAAGTTGAAAAGATTATTGGTGTTGCAATAGTACTTGTTGTAATAATTCTTGCAATAGTTATTAAAACTGCATTTAATGGTGGTAATAAAAATCTTAAAACAATTTATATAGCAACGGGTGGAGGAAAAGAAGATTTTATTGCTGATCCTGAAATAGTTAAGATTATGGAAGATGAATATAAATTAAATGTTGTATATGATTCTTGGAGTAATGGTAAAACAATTCAATTACCATTAGTAAGAGAAACATTTGAACAACATTATCAAGTGGATTCTTCAATAAACATTAATAGTCCTAGTTGTACTAAATATGATGCTTTATTTACATCAGATGAAAGATATTACAACTATTATAAATTACAACCAAAAGACGGTGAAGCAGCTAGATATCAAGTATTAGATGGGTCATTAACTCTTAATACTCCAATTGTAATTTATAGTTGGAAAGATGTTGCTAATGCATTAATTAAAGAAAAAATAGTAACTAACGAAAATGGAGTTTATTATATAGACGATATGAATAAACTACTAAATTATATATTAGAAGGAAAAACATGGTCTGATATTGGATTAAATAGTATTTATGGAAAAATAAATATTTATTCTACAGATCCAGCAAGTTCTTCTCCAGGACTTACATATTATGGATTATTATTATCTGTAATGACAAATGGAGATCTTAGTGATGCTAATATAGAAAAAACATTACCTAAATTAAAGGAATTCTATAAGAAATCAGGATATATGAACAATACTCCTGCTGACTTATTTGAACTATATTTAAAAACTGGACAAGGAGCTAAACCTATGATTGTTGACTATGAAAAGTCATTAATTGAGTTTAATAACAAATATAGTGATGCATATAAAGAATTAGCAGATGAGATAGTTATTTTATATCCAAGACCAACAATATGGAATTCACATTGTATTGCAACTTTCTCTGAAGGAGGAAATGAATACTTAAAAGCATATGATAATGAAAAATTACAAAATATAGCTTGGAAGAATTATGGATTTAGAGTAGGAACAACTGGTGGTAAATACGATGTAACAAAAGTTGGTATAAATGGTATACCTAAAGAGATAACTAGTGTTACTAGTGGTCTAAAAAAAGAAACTTATGATCTTATAGAAGATTATTTAAGTAATAAATAGGAGGAAAATATGGGATTTATTAAATCAATTCAAACTGCTGTAAGTGGACAATACAGCGATCAATTTAAAGAGGTTATTAAGTGTGATAGTTTAGATAAGGATACTTTATTAGTTAAAGTAACTACTGAAAATGGAGTAATCCAAGATAAATCAAGACTTTATGTTTCACCAGGACAATGTGCAATCTTAGTAGATAATGGAGCAATTAAAGATATCATTACTGAACCTGGAATGTATTTTATGGATACTTCAGCACCTACATTATTCCAAACAAATATTTTTGAAGGAATTGGTTCACAAATAGTTGAAGCAATGAAACGTATTGCATATAAAGGAGAAGTAATTAATCAACAAGCTATTTACTTTATTTCATTGACTGAAAAGATTGGGTTAACATTTAGAACTGAAAAACCAGTACTTTATAATGATCCAACATGGGGACCAATTGAAATTAGTGCTAATGGAGAATATGTAGTTAAAGTTAATAATCCAGTTAATTTATTAACTAATGTAACAGGAGATCAAGAAGTATTTACTGTTGGTGAGTTATATAATTCATTAACTCCATTCGTACAATCTAGTATTGCAACAGAAATTGCAAATCTTGGACTTTCATTCGATGAAATGGCTAAAGAACAAGATAAGATTGGTAAAGATGTAATTAAAAATGTATCAAAACAAACTGATAGTTTAGGAGTAGAAATTACTAAACTAACTGTTGCTTCAATTGATGTTCCAGAAGAAGTTAAGAAATCAATGAGAGAAAGAACAGATATTAAGATGAAAGCAACTTCCGCTACAAGTGAAGAAGCTGATGTTTATACTAAATTAAGTGAAGCTCAAGCTATGAAAGATCTTGCTAATAATCCAAGTAATGTTGGTGCTTCAGTAATGGGTATGAAAATGGGAGATATGTTTGGTGGAGCTATCCAAGATAATGTAAATAACGCAAACAACACTCCAAAAGAATAAAATGTAAAGAGATTTTAAATCTCTTTTTATTTTTATAAAGAACCTCTTGTTTATGATATACTTAAAATAGGTGATTGATATGGATGAAGTATCTGAATTTTTAAAAAGCAATCCACAATTTAATAGTGATAAGTATTTATTTGTATCAATTGATGAAATGGATTTTCTAAATGATGGGGAATTAGTTATAGATGAGGAAATAGAGATAAGTGTTGAATTCTTAAAAAAGATTTTATTTGATAGTACTTATCATGATAAGATTAAAAGATTCATGAATGGTGATGAAGCTATTTTTACGGTTACTTCTATTAAATATGGAGATTTCTATAAACCTATTTCTTGTTCTAAAGTTGAAATTATCTATGGATTAATTGACGCTTTTAATAGTGGATTAATAGAGGAATCTGTTGAAGGAAAAAAATTTGTAAAAGAACTTATTTCTGATATTGATTTTTCTAATTTCGAAGAAAGTGTAAAAGATGAAGAATATACTATATCAATTGATGGAAAAGAATATTCATTTAAAGTAAAAGATTTAATACAATTTATGAAGATGGCTGAAGACGATGTATATGATTTGTTATTCGAAAATGGTAATTTTAAAGGAATACCAATAGAGTATTTTGCATATGCTGGTTTATCTTATTTTAATGAAAATAAAATTGAGTCTCGTTATATATTGCCAGAAGAAATAGAAGGTACTTTAAGTCTTTTAAGAAGTGATTATTTTGTTGATACGTATGCTGTAAATAAATATTTTAAAACTACTGATACTTTATATAAGAATGTAGAGATAAATTCTGAATTAAGAAATAGAATCCTTGATGGAATGCCAACGGATGCATCAGAATTAGAGAAAGCAATTTATATCTATATAAAGATGTGTAAAATTTTAAAATATGATGATGAATATTATGCTGAGGGTCAAAGAGGAGAAGTTAAAAGAAAACATAGTAGTTTAGAACATGTTAAAGATATAAGTGTAGATAATAACAAAGTAGTATGTTATGAATTTAATATGATTTATTCTAAGTTATTAAGCGAAATACCTATTAATTTTCAAACTAATTATAAAGGTTTAGTTGACGAACAATATGGTGATGGGCACGCTAATTTAACTTTTAGAGTTGGTAATGTTATAGTAAATGCTGATTCTGTCACTTCAATTTTAAGAGGAGATCTTTATAGAGCTAAAAGGGATGAAAGACTAGAAGGGTTAAAATGTGAGAATAGAAATATTTATACGCAAGAAAAATTTAGTACTGCTGTAAGTAAAATGTATAGATTAATAGTTGAACAGGAAAAAGGAGATGTATCAAAAGTTGAACAAGAAGAAACGTTTGAACATATTATTTCTGGTTATGGAGAAGGTGATTTTGAAATAGCGCTTCAACTTTATCAACAACATGTAGATAGTCATACAACTAATACAGAAGATAGTGAACAAAATACATATTATGGAGTTTCTTTAGTAGATAGATTTGGTATCCTTTTAGATAGAATCGAAGATGCAAGTCTTGGAGAAGTAGATACTTTATCATATGTTCTTGAATTAAAACATATTTTATTTACTGAGAATGAGTTAAATGATAATATTTCATTCTTACATGTTCAAGATAGGGTAAATATGGATCAAGGTCAAAAATCAACTGCAACTGGAATAATTTCGTTTTCACCAACTGGATTTAATGATGAAAACAATATAACATATTATCTATACCATTCTGATTTTGGTGTTAGAAAAACTACTAGAGAAGAAATAGTAACTAATTTTAATAATGGTGATTTTGGATTTATTAGAGATATTGGAAGAGCTATACCAGGAATATTGATGGCAGCTGAAGAATCTGAAGAAATGCCAGTTTCAAAAGGAGGTATGTCTGATCATGTTAGATAAATTAAGAGAATTAAACAAAAAGATTATTGAAACATCAACAAATGAAGAAGAAATAAAAAAACAAAAGTTGATTAAAAATATATTAGATGATGATAAATGTTTCTTTAAAATGAACATTAAATATGCATATGCTATATTACAAGATTTGGGAATTAAAAAAGAAGATATAGAAAATGTATATAAAGAATTAATAAGTATTAAAAATATGTAATAATAAATTAATAAAAAGAGTGCTTTTATCACTCTTTTTAAGTTATATATATAGATTTAAAGGAATATAAATGATAAAATAACGATAGGTGATTGAAATGAAGGAAGTAAGAACAAGATTTGCACCAAGTCCAACTGGATTTATGCATATTGGAAATTTAAGAAGTGCTTTATTTGAGTATTTAGTTGCAAAGTCTCAAAATGGAAAATTTATATTAAGAATAGAAGATACAGATCAAAAAAGAGAAGTTGAAGGAGCAGTTGAATTTATATATAATACTTTAAAATTATGTAATATTCATATTGATGAAGGACCTTTAGAAGGTGGAGATTTTGGACCATATACACAAAGTGAAAGAGTAGATTTATATAAAAAGTATGCTTTAGAATTAGTTGATAAAGGAGAAGCTTATTATTGTTTTTGTTCTGAAGATAGATTAGAAAAACTTAGAGAAGAAGCAGACATTAGAAAAGTTCCTTTTATGTATGATGGACATTGTTTAAAACTTTCAAAAGAAGAGATTGAAGAAAAATTAAAAAATGGAGAACCATACGTTATAAGACAAAAGATGCCAAAAGAAGGTACTACTTCTTATGAAGATTTAGTATATGGAAAAATTAGTGTTGAAAATAGTGTTTTAGAAGATCAAATACTTTTAAAATCAGATGGATATCCAACTTATAATTTTGCTAATGTAGTAGATGACCATTTAATGGGTATAACTCATGTAGTAAGAGGAAATGAGTACCTTTCATCTACACCAAAGTATTTATTACTTTATAAAGCTTTTGGATGGGAATCTCCTGAATATATTCATCTACCACATATTATAAAAGAAGGTGGAAAGAAGATTTCTAAAAGAGATGGAGATTCAACATTTATGGATTTATATAACATGGGATATCTACCAGAAGGAATTATTAATTATTTAGCACTACTTGGATGGAGTCCAGAAGATAATCAAGAAATATTCAGTATGGATGAATTAATAGAAAAATTTAATGTTAAAAGAATCAATAACTCGCCAGCTGTATATGATATAAAAAAATTAAATTGGGTTAATTCTCATTATATTAAGAATTTAAGCCATGAAGATTTTAAAAAATTAGTTATTCCATTCTTAGAAAAAGAGTATGATTTAACTAAAAAAGACTCTAATTGGATAGATGAGTTGTTATCTATTTATCAAAATCATATTTCATATGGTGCAGAAATAGTTGATGAAGTAAGATTATTCTTTGATAACAAATATGAACTAGATGAAGAAGCAAAAGAGTTTATGAAACAAGATGGAATAGATACTACTTTAAATCAATTTAGAGAAGAATTAGAAAATATGGGTGAATGGTCAATAGAAAACATTCAAAATGCTATAAATAATACAAAAGAAAAAACAGGAGCTAAAGGTAAAATGTTATTTATGCCAATTAGAATTAAAACTAGTGGAGTTATGCATGGACCAGAACTTGCTAATACAATATTCTTAATTGGTAAAGATGTAGTTTTAGATAGATTAAAATAGAGGTGAATAATATGAGAGTATATAATACGCTAACAAAAAAAATAGAAGATTTTATACCTTTTGAAGAAGGTGTAGTTAGAATGTATACATGTGGACCTACTGTATACAATTATGCTCATATTGGAAATTTAAGAACATATATCTTTGAAGATATATTAGAAAAATCATTAAAATATATTGGATATAATGTATTAAGAGTTATGAATATAACTGATGTTGGTCATTTAACTAGCGATGGAGATACTGGTGAAGATAAAATGGCTAAAGGAGCTAAAAGAGAAGGAAAAACTGTTAAAGAAACAGCAGAATTCTATACAGAAGCATTCTTTAATGATTGCAAAGAGTTAAATATAGATAAACCTCAAGTTGTAGCTCCAGCTAGTGAACATATAGATCAATATATAAAAATGATTAAAGTTTTACTTGATAAAGATTTCGCATATATTTCTAACGGAAATGTTTATTTTGATATTAGTAAAGCAAAAGACTATTATCGTTTATCAGGAAAAAATGCTGATGATTTATTAGTAGGTGTAAGAGATAGTGTTGAAGAAGATAAAGCTAAAAAGAATCCAGCTGATTTTGCATTATGGTTTACTCTATCTAAATTCCAAAACCAAGAAATGAAATGGGATTCTCCTTGGGGAGTTGGATATCCTGGATGGCATATTGAATGTTCTGGAATATCTGCTGAATATTTAGGAGAACATCTTGATATTCACTGTGGTGGAGTAGATAATATATTTCCACATCATACTAATGAAATAGCACAAAGTGAAGGATATTTTGGACATAAATGGTGTAATTATTGGATGCATGGAGAACATTTGAATGATACTACTGGTAAAATGTCTAAATCAAAGGGAGAGTTTTTAACAGTATCATTATTAAAAGAAAAAGGATATGATCCATTATCTTATAGATATTTTTGCTTAAATAGTCATTATCGTAATCCATTAACATTTACTTGGGAAGCTTTAGATGGAGCAGAAAATGCTTATAAAAAATTAAAAAATAGAATTAAACAACTAGATAAGACTCCTGATTTAAATGAGAATAAAACTGATGCATATCAAGTTAAGTTTAAACAAGCAATAGAAAATGATTTAAATACTTCATCTATGATTACAATTTTATATGATGTATTAAAAGATGAGGAATTATCAGATTTTTCTAAATTATATTTAGTTGAAGATTTTGATAAAGTATTATCTTTAAACTTAATTGATGAAGAAAAAGAAATTTCAGAAGATAGAGAAGAAGAAATATTAAGGAAGATTGAAGAAAGAAAAGAAGCAAAGAAAAATAAAGACTTTGAGAAAGCTGATAAAATAAGAGATGATCTACTAAGCGAAGGAATTAAATTAATAGATACTAGAGAAGGAACTACTTACGAGATATTATAATGTTTAATATAGAGATTATTATATTTTTGCTTTTACTTTTATATTCTTTATTTTATCAAGTATATATATTTATTTTAGAAATAAAAAATAATAAACATAGTTTGAATAAAACTACAAGTTTAACAATAATTCAAAACGAATTAAAAAGATCTAATGTTAATATATATACAGTTAAATCTAGTAATAATAAAAGAAGTTATTTTGATATAAGAAGAAATACGATAAAATTAGACGATAGAGATTATGATAGTAATTCTCTTACATCTATATCTAGATCTTTTCATATGGCTTTAGATGCTATAGTAATTAATAAAACTAACAGTAGAGTTTATTCTTTATTATATAAGTATTTAAATAAGTTATTTGTATTATTGTTTTTAGTAGGAATATACTTTAATGCTATAGATGTTATGACTGTATCTTTATTAGGTATTATTGGTATATTAGTATTTAAATTTATAGAATATGTTAAAAAATTAAATATATTAAATGAAGATATAGATAAGATTAAAAAAGAAAATAAATTAAGCGATATAGATACAAGTAAACTTTATAAAATGATTGTAATGTATTTATATAATGATCTTTCATTTAATTTTTTTAAATAAAAAGAGGTGTTGATATGAGTAAATTATGTCCAAACTGTGGTCAATTAGTTGATGATAAGGATACTGTTTGTAAATATTGTCATTCAGCAGTAGAAGATAATACTGAGGAAAATGTTACAAATTTTGATGATGTAATTGAAGTTGGAAGTTTACAAGATCAAATAAATAGTATTAGCATTGATGATAATGTGGAAGCTACAAATCAAGTTGAAACTCAAACAGAAGAAAATAAAGTAGAAGAAACAGAAGAAGAATATTACAATCCATTTGCTTTACCTATTATCGATGAAACAATTAATACTGACAATAAAGATAATAATGAAAATACTCAAGAAACTCCTATTTCTAATTCAGAAGTAAATGAAGAGGTTGTTCAAGAGATTCCAGTAATTGAAGACACGCCATTAGAAACAGATAACAATATAAATGAATCATTAACTGAAACGCCTGAAGTTGAAGATGTAGTACCTGAGGAAATATCAACAGAAGTTGTTGAAAAAGATCAAATAGAAAATGCTAATGAAGAACAA